>NZ_JABBWW010000033.1:0-62865 GCF_014161385.1 Microbispora sp. H10670
ATCTTCACGTACAGTGCGGTGGCGAGGGTGTCCAGGTCTTTCGTCACAAATCGATCTTGGACACCCTCGCTTCATGTCCGCAGGCAGTTCGCGAACCTCAGCCCTTGGAATCAATCATCTAGTCGTCGAAGTAGCCGTGCTTCGCGCCAGCGAACGACAGCGCGCGCTCCTGGCTGGCGTTCACCCCGGTCATGCAGCATCTGAAGCCGATCAAGTGGCTTCGCATCGAAGGGGTCTGGGGTTCAAATCCCCCAAAGCCACCACGACGAACGCCTGTCAGGCGATCCACCTGATGGGCCTTTCTCCTGCTGAAGGAGCGGAGACCGCCCCGAACCCGGTTGGTTCCGCAGCCAGGAGGGGCGCGTGTAGCGGTGAGCGTGGTCGAGATCTGGCCGTGCATGAGCAGGTCGGCTACGTCAGTCGCTGCCTTTCATTGCTTGAGGAACGGTGACCGGTTGACGCGCAATGAGGCCCGGCTCGCGCCTCCGTTGCAGGCCCGCCCGTAGCTACGGCGGCGGCCCGACGGCGTACGAGGTGACCGGCTTAAGAAGAATTACCTGTCGCTGCCAGTGAAAGGCAGACAAAGAACTTACGCCTCGGGAGGGTCCTTGGGCTCCGGTTCAGCGTCGGGTGTGGATGGGCCATCCTGCAAGTCAACGTCGGTCGTGGGCACGCTGGACTCGGAGGGGACAAGAGAGGAGTAGTCCGAGCCTGCGGGCATCGATAGCTTCAGCTTGTTAGGCGCGGAATGGGTGGACGGTGGTCCATAGAAACGGCAGCCGAGAGTGTGAATGGAGTCATATTTAAGTCCATCTAACGTGGCCGAGGCGTGAAATTGGGCCTCATCGAATGAGACTTCAACGAAGATCGATCGCTTGAATCGGGTGGTGCCCGCAAAAATTGCCTTATCGAAAGTGGCCAGTCTTGCGTGGACATCAAGAAAGTAAGCTGAACTCATGAAGGTTGCGGAATCTAACCAGAGCTCTTCATGAAATTTCGATCTACTGAAGTCGGCGGCCTGATGAAAATCGGACCCGGAGAAATAAACGACGTCAAACGCTGAGGCTTCTTGGAACCAAAACTCACCTGCAACGACCAGATGCTTAAAGGTGGCTTCTTCATAGAATCTCGCCCAGTCATAGTCGGCCAGTGTGTAGAATTGTGAACCTGTGAAGCTTACCTCGCTGAAAAAGGCACTAGTGAAGCGGGCGTCGTCTTCGAATCTGACACCGTCAAAGTTGGCCATGATGTTGAATTTAGCGTTCGCGAAATTAGCATTCGCTGCGAACTGTGCGCCTTCAAATAGGGTAGCGCCATGAAACTCGGCATATTGAAAGTCGGCCTTTCGGATGCGGCAACCTCGAAAGTCTGCAGAAAGTAGTGTGGCATGGTTGAGATCTAGGTCGACATTCTTCCACTGGAGTACGTCACCTGCATCCACGTGCCCGAGATGGTTAGCCAATATGCGCTGCGCTGTTTTCCTGACTTCCATCTCTTGCCGACCTCTCCGGTACTCCTCCATTAAAGGAGCTGACACATCAGGATCGATATCTTGGCCATCGTCTAGATCCTTTGGTGACCGGGGAGATTCGAATGGCATTCGAAGGTATGCGCACAATACGTTTACGATAGTTTGGCGCTGATGTACATGGTCATCCGCCAGTCGTTCTAACGCATAAAGCGCAGCAAGTCGCACAGGTGCTTTATCGCTACCTAATTGTTCGACGGCCTTGCTGTACAGTTCGGTGACAGCAGATACCTCTTCCTGATGCTTCTGTGCTCGTTCGCTCAGCCATTGGCGGCGCATGGAGAGTAGAAGCGCTACGGCTCCGCCCGTCCCGGCCCCGACGGTTAGCCCTGTTCGAATTGCTTCGCTTCGGAGCTTAGCTAGTTCAAGATTGTTGTTTGTAACGACACTGGCTTCATTAAGAAGGATTGTAGTGCTGATCCACATAGAGGTCCCGATAAGTGCCAAACCAAGCACTACCATCCACCCGGGAAGGGTTCTAAGGGGCTTTCGATCTGTAGTCTTTGGTTGCCGCTTTCGAATTAGTATCACTATAGAAGCGACTAGTAATATCACTGCGATTGTGGCAGGAAATAACGATGCGTCGATTGTTGTAATATGGACCCAAAGCTTTTTCAGGAAAAGCTTCTGAATTATAGTGATTGTGGCGAGTAGAATGCCGAATGTGAACAGGGCGGTGACGAGTCCGTGTTGCCGAAGAGCGTGGAACTGGGCGCGTATCCTCTTTCGCATGGGGTTATCTTGTAGCAGCACAGCCTCTAGTTGAGGGCACGTGATCGAATCGTGCTGATGACAAGCGCGACGATGTCGGAGCTGGTTCGCCGCGTCTTCTACCGTGCCTGGCCCGAATGAGGCGATGCCACCATTCGCCTCTGCACGTCACCAGCCGTCCGTGTAGGCGTGCTCTGGTGGTCCGGGCTGGATGGCCATGTGAATCCTGTCGTACCTGCTGTGGGAAACCAGCTCTTAGACCACAGCCTCACAGGGGCAGGCGTACCCCAAATGACTGGCAAGCGGGCCACGAAGGAGCCGCGTGAACGGGGCCTCATCCGCAGCGTCCACGGCAAGGGCACCTACGTGCAGGCGCCGCCGACTACAAAGGCCGCCGCCACGGATGAGTGAGCCAGGCCTGAGAGGCCGGTAGCTGGGGCCTGTGCCCCATGCATGCCCAGGATGACCACAAGAGGCGCAGCGAAGAGCGGTTGTGCCAGCTCAAAGGGTACGCAGAGGCCGGGTAGAGGGACCCCTTAAAAGGGCTGTGGTGTGGGTTCGAGTCCCACCGGGGGCACTGTGTGCCGCCTCGCCCAACAAGCCCGTGACCTGCGGGAGCGCGCCCACGGGCCGATCGTGACCGTCCGGCCGACTTCGGCCGAATTCGAACGTCCACACAGAAGCCGTGCCCCTGGTGTGCCCGCGTCGGCGCGAACTCTTGAGCAGACAAATCCTCTGGGCCGGAATGCCGCTGACGAGGTATCCGCCCTTCCCCTGTAATCAGGTGGTCGCGGTGAACCAGACGGTTCCTTTCGGCAGTTCCTCTTCCAGCAGACCGAGGCGGAACGCCGGCCCCGCTTCAGACGGTCTCCACCCACGGACCAGGGCGGTGCGGATCGCCGAGGCCACAAGTGCCGGCCTCACTGTCGTCGACCTGCCCAGGGACCAGCCGCGCGGATGGACGCATGGCAGAGAGACCACGAGAACGCTGCCTGACCGCACACCGTGCTCCACCGCGAACGTCAAGGGGGTCCAGCCGTTCCCCTGGCTGTAGGTCGGCTTCTTGCGCACCGTCCAGCGGTACTGGGTCTCGCCGACCGTGATGGGCCGTGACCCCTTACTCGCTAGTGCCATCTCTCTCCGTCTTGATCGCCTGCCCCTCAGTGTGCGCTGTCAGCCCCGCTCGTGTCCAAGGCCGCTTCGGAAACGTCGGCGTTGCTCGGGGTGGACATGTAACCCCTGTGGGGGTACAAGGGGGTTATGCCGAAAATCAATGTGTATCTGCCCGATGATCTGGCGGAGGCGGTGAAGGAGGCCTCCCTGCCGGTGTCCGCGATCTGCCAGCGGGCACTGGAGCAGGCCGTACGGCGGGTGACGGCCATCCGGGAGAGCATCCTCGGTGATCTGGAGATCGACGATCCGCGGTTGTCGCACTTCACGCCGCGGACCCGCGCGGTCTTCCGGCTCGCGCTGGAGCGCGCCCGGGGTGAGGATGCCCCCGGAGTCGGTACCGAGCACCTGCTGGCGGCGATGCTGGCCGAGGGCACCAACCTGGCGCTGCACGTCCTGCGAGCGATGGAGATCGAGCCAGCGCTGGTCGAGCGCGACCTGGCGGCCCGCCACCCCGCCGTACGCTCCGAGGCCGGGCGAATCGGCCAGGCCGGCCAGGCCGGGGAGAGCGCGCCCGAGACGGGTGAGGAGCCCGCGCGGGAGGAGGACGGCGAACCGGCCGCCGGGCCCGGCCGATTCGACGCCCTGGCGGCCAACGCCCTGGAACTGGCCGTCGCCGAGGCCCAGTCGCTCGGGCACAACTACATCGGGTGCGAGCACCTGCTGCTCGGCCTGGCCGCCGAGCCGGAGGGGATCGCCGGGGAGGTGCTGCGGGCGCGGGGAGCCGAGCCCCGCCTCACCCGCCGTACGGTCGTCGCGGCGCTCGCCGGCTACGTCCACCTGCGGGCGCAGGCACAGGAAGCCGCAGGTTCCGTACAGGGCGGCTCGGGACAGGGCGGTGCGGGGCAACAGAGCGGTGGCACGGCGGCACAGGGCGATGGTGCGGCGCAGATCCGGGAAGCGGTCCAGATGGTGGCGGCCGTGGTCCGCCGGGAGATCGCGCCGCTCCTCGAACGCGTCGAACGTCTGGAGCGGCACGCCGGTGTCGCCGGATCGGCCGAGGACGAGACGCCGTGACCGCACGGGTGCTGCTGGTCGCCACAGGCGACGTCATGGCGTACGCCCGGCGGACCTCGCGGCCGGGACTGGCGACGGCGGACGACCTGCTGGCCGCCGTGTCCCGCGGCCTCGGCGCGGATCCCGGCGCGGACCCCGCTGCCGACCTCGTGGCCGGCAGCACCGGGGACCTCAGCGCGTACCTCGGTGCAGATCTCGGTGCGGATCTTGGCGCAGGCCCACGCCCGGATCTCGGTTCGGATCTCGGCCTGGAGGTCGTCACCGAGGACGTGCGGGCCGAGCCGAGCTGGGACACCTCGCCCGCCACGATGCTGTCGCTGGCCCGGCGGGTGCGTACGGCCCTGCTCGACGAGGGGTTCGACGGCGTGATCGTCACCCACGGGCTGGACACCGTCGAGGAGACCGCCTTCCTCACCGACCTCCTCGCGGGACCGGCCGCGCACCGGGGCGGCATCGTGTTCACCGGGGCCGTACGGCCGCTCGACGCGTTGTCGAGTGACGGGCCGCGCAACCTCGCGTCGTCCCTGGTCGCCGCGGCCGACCCCGCTCTGCGAGGAGTGGGCGCGGTGGTGTGCGCCGGGGACGAACTGCACGCGGCCCGCTGGGTGACCATGGCCGACGCGACGGCGGTGACGGCTCTTTCGTCCGCTCCCGCGCCGGTGCTCGGCCGGGTCGCGGACGGCGGGGTCGAGATGTGCGCCGCGCCGCCGCCCCGGCCTCCGGAGCAGGAGGGGGAGCCGGAGACGAACGTGGCACTGGTCAAGACCTACCCGGAGATGGATCCGGTGCTCCTCACGGCCGTCGTGGACGCCGGGGCCAGGGGGGTCGTGCTGGAGGGGACCGGCGCCGGGAACGTCCCCGTCGGGCTTTTCACGACGATCAGCGAACTGGCGGAGTGGGACATCCCGGTGGTGGTCGCCTCGCGGTGCCGCACCCGGCCGGTTCCCCTGGAGGCCCTGCCGCCCGGCTACGGGCTCGCGGCGAAGGTCGGCGCGATCGGAGCCCGAGGGCTCGCCCCGGTCAAGGCGCGGTACGCGCTGATGGCGGCGCTCGGCGGGGGAGGGCGCCAGGCCGTACGGGACTGGTTCGCCCGGCTCTGACCCAACCGGGAGTCCCGGCTTTTTTCCTTACCAGGTGGCGGGAACCCCACCGGGGGGCCGAACGTTGCCATTGTGGCGGGGTGGCGTTCCATGCGAGACACGTTCGAGGAACACCGCTCCCCGGGCATGTCCCCACTGGCCGCCCCAGCGGCTGATCGGCAAGTCGCGTCCTGGAGGAAGCGGATGGAGAGCAAGAACCCGATATTCAGTCGGCGCGGTCCGGCTGGTCAGCAGACGTGGACCGGCCCGACGCCCAGCGTGCACGAACTGAACGACATGTACGCCGCCCCCTCCTACGCTCCGCCGGCGGCGCGCGCCATGACGATGGACGACGTCGTGATGCGCGGCTTCATGACGCTCGGCACGCTCGTCGTCTCGGCCGCCCTGGCGTGGTACTTCAACGTCGGCTGGGGGCTCGCGGCACCCGCGATGATCGTGGGTCTGATCCTCGGGCTCATCGTGTCGTTCAAGCAGAGCACGAACCCGGCGCTGATCCTCGGCTACTCCCTCTGCTACGGCATCGCCATCGGCGTGCTGAGCCACATGTACGAGACGGTCTACAACGGCATCGTCCTGCAGGCCGTGCTCGGCACGATGGTCGCCTTCGGCGGCACGCTCGCGGTGTACGCGCTGAAGATCTTCCGGCCGACGCCGAAGTTCGCCAAGTTCGTGGTCGCCGCCGCGTTCGGGGCGATCGGCCTGATGCTGATCAACTGGATCGCGAGCATCTTCGTCAGCGGTGGCCTGGGGCTGCGTACCGACAGCCCGATCGGCTGGATCTTCAGCATCGGCATGATCCTGCTTGGCTGCTTCTTCCTGCTGCTCGACTTCAGCGAGATCGAGCAGGGGGTGCGGGCCGGCGTGCCGGAGCGCTACTCCTGGCTGATGGCGTTCGGCCTGACGCTGAGCCTCGTCTGGCTCTACCTGGAGATCCTCCGGTTCATCAGCTACTTCACGAACAACGACTAGCCGGTGCCCGCGGGACCTGCCGAAGGTCCACCGGGCACCTCCCGATCGCGGGGTGAGCAGGGCGCCGTTCCTCCCGGAGCGGCGCTCCTTTTTTGGTGCTATAGCAGGATTCGGTGATCGGTTCTGTAAGTTTGGATCAACATCCTGTAACAAAACGATGCCGTTGGGGGCTTGTCAAGCGCGGACCGGTGATGCACTGTGACACAAAGCAGCCTTTTCCGTGGAGGTGCCCATGTCGTTGAACCACTCACCGGAGACCCAGACCAAGCTGATCGCCCGCGTCCCGTCCATAACCGGGCGTGAACTCCCCGAGTGGTTCGAAGCCATCGACAACGGTCCGTCGTTCCTGCGCTGTGAGGAGCGGGCCAACTGGCTCGCCGACGAGCACGGGCTGAGTCACGGCTACGCCGCCGCGATCGTCCGCGAGCACGAGCGGCGTCGGCGCTTCTAGCGACCGGCCCGCACAAGCAGAAACGCGCCCGCACCGGTCAGGTGCGGGCGCATCATTGTCTTCATGGATCTCGACAAGGCGCGTGAGTTCGTCAGGAACAACCACCGAGCGGTCATGCTGACCTGGCATCCGGACGGACGCCCGCAGACCTCTCCGGTCACCGTCGGCTGTGACGAGGACGGCCACATCGTGGTCAGCAGCCGCGAGACCGCCGTGAAGACCCGCAACCTCCGCAACAACCCCCAGGTCGTGCTGACCGTGACGACCGACGCGTTCTTCGGCGCGTGGGTCCAGATCGAGGGCAAGGCGGAGGTCGTCCCGCTGCCCGAGGCGATGGAGCCGCTGATCCGGTACTACCGCGACATCAGCGGGGAGCACCCGGACTGGGACGACTACCGCGAGGCGATGGTCCGGGACAAGCGCGTGATCATCCGCATCGAGCCCACCCGCGCCGGTCCCGACCACCACGGCTGACCACCCCATGTGCCGCCCGCGCCGGGGCGGTCCCGGCGCGGGGGTCACGTTCAGGACAGCCGCTCCAGCACCATCGCCATGCCCTGGCCGCCGCCGACGCACATGGTCTCCAGGCCGATCGACCTGTCGTGGAACCGCAGGCTGTTGACCAGCGTGGAGGTGATGCGGGCGCCGGTCATGCCGAACGGGTGGCCCACTGCGATCGCCCCGCCGTTGACGTTGAGCCGGTCGATGTCGATGCCGAGCTCGCGGTAGGAGGGGATCACCTGGGCGGCGAACGCCTCGTTGATCTCGACCAGGTCCACGTCGTCGATCGACATGCCGGCCCGGGTGAGGGCCTGGCGCGACGCCTCGATCGGGCCGAGGCCCATGATCTCGGGGGACAGGCCCGTGACGCCGGTCGACACGATCCTGGCGAGCGGCGTGATGCCCAGCTGGGCCGCCTTGACGTCACTCATGACGATCACCGCGGCGGCGCCGTCGTTCAGCGGGCAGCAGTTGCCCGCCGTCACCGTGCCGTCCGGCCGGAAGACCGGCTTGAGCTGCGCGACCGCCTCGTACGTCGTGCCGGCCCTGGGGCCGTCGTCCTTGCTCACCACGGTGCCGTCGGGCAGCGTGACCGGCGTGATGTCGCCGTCCCAGAAGCCGTTGGCGATGGCCTTCTCCGCGAGGTTCTGCGACCGCACGCCGAACTCGTCCTGCTCGCGCCGCGAGACGCCCTTCAGGGCGGCCACGTTCTCGGCGGTCTGTCCCATGGCGAGGTAGATGTCGGGCAGCGCGCCGTCCGCACGCGGGTCGTGCCACACCGGGCCCCCGCCCTTCGCGGTCTCCTCCGTCCGGGCCTTGGCCTCGTCGAACAGCGGGTTCTGCGCGTCGGGCAGGTCCGAGCTGCCGTTCCCGAAGCGGGAGACGGTCTCGACGCCCGCCGAGACGAACACGTCGCCCTCGCCCGCCCTGATGGCGTGGAACGCCATCCGGGTCGTCTGGAGCGAGGAGGAGCAGTAGCGGGTCACGGTGGTTCCGGGCACGTTGTCCAGGCCGAGCAGCACCGACACCACCCGGCCCAGGTTGTGGCCCTGCTCGCCGCCCGGAAGGCCGCAGCCCAGCATGAGGTCGTCGATGTCGGCCGGGTCGAGCTGCGGCACCTTCGCCAGCGCGGCGCGGACCATCTGCACGGTCAGGTCGTCGGGACGGATGTCCTTGAGTGACCCCTTGAAGGCGCGGCCGATCGGCGACCGCGCGGTCGCCACGATGACTGCCTCGGGCATGTGACTCTCCTGCCTGAACTCGTGCCCCTCCACCCAGGGTTCGCGGGGCCTCCTTCCCGGAGGTTACCCCCCGGTACGCCGCCCGCCACGCCCCGCCTACCCGTACATGCCGGGGGCGGTGGTGGTGTGGTCGTTGACGGCGTGGAGGCCGCCCTTCTCGTCACGCCACAGGCGCCAGCCGTTCTGGCTGCCGGTGAACCAGGAGGGCGGCGCGGCGGAGGAGCTCTTGCGCCTGCCCGTGGCGAGGTCGAACTCGCACAGCGCCGCGATCGAGTAGAACCCGGGGATCATGCCGCGCAGCGGCAGCGGCTTGGGGTCGGTGACGCAGAACGACCACCCGCTCGCGCCGCTCACGGGTGTCGGCTCCCCGGTGCTGAGGTCGAAGACCGAGCCGGGGGCGTCGCGCTTGAGGAAGCCGAGCCGGTCCATGTCCCTGGGGAAGGCCAGCCACCAGCCCGACCCTGGCACCTGGGCGGGGGTGATCTGCCCCAGGACCCGCCCGCTCTCGGCGTCGAGCCGGGCGAACCCGCCGTACTGGCCCTGCTCGTCCACCGGCCGGACGATCGGCGCGTACGCGGGGTTGCCGCTGGGGTAGACGCGGACGACGGACGGCCGCATCCAGTCGACGGCCCCGTCGGTGAGGCGCGCCGAGAACAGGCCGAACGCCGAGGTCTGCTTGGTCTGCGGGTTGGTGTACGGCGCGACGTACCCGACGATCTTGTCGCCGGTCGCGCCGAAGGCCCAGCCCCCGCTCAGGTCGACGCCGGGGCCGAGGGCGTCCTCGATCGGCAACTGCCAGACGGCCTTGCCGTCCTTCAGCGTGCGCGCCTCCAGCACCGGATGCGAGGCCAGCCTGAGCAGCACCACCCTGGTCGGGTCGGACCACTCGACCTCGGCGATGCCGGGCAGGCGCCACATCAGCGCGCCGTCGCGCGGGTTCAGCACCACGACGCGGGCCGAGGCGAGCTCGGTGTCCTCGGAGACGCAGACGTACGGCCCGCAGCGCTGCGGCCCGAAGGTGGACCGCATCGGCCTGGTCCACTTCTGCCGCCCGGTGCGCCCGTCCCTGGCGACGAGGACGGCGTTCTTCCCGCCGGAGGGGTCGAGCGTGACCACCACGGCCTGGCCGACGCCGGTCTCGACGGTGGCGGGGGCCTGCACCCCCATCCCCGGCAGCCGTCCGACCATCGTCGCCGGGTGCGTCCACAGGCGGCGGCCGGTGGACAGGTCGAGGGCGACGGTCTCCAGCGTGCCGTCGGGCCGCATGGAGGTGGCGGCCGCGACGCCGCCTCCCGTGGTGGCCCGGCTGACCGCGTTCACCTGCGTGTTGTGCCAGGCCGGACGGTCCTTCGCGGCGTCGTCGCCGCCGGAGCAGCCGGTGAGGGCGGCGCCGGTCAGCAGGGCGCTCGCCGCGAGCGCCAGAGCGGGTCTCAGGTGGGCTGGCTGGGGCCGGATCATTTCGCTCCTACAGGGGGTGATGGCCCGGCCGCAGGAGGTGACCGGCTCTAGGCGTTCGGAAGCGGCCCGGGTCTCCGGCGGAGCAGCGTCGCCCACCGTCCATGGGGGCCGACCGCCCGGCCGGCGACACGGGTCGCGGTGACCTCGGTGCCGGGCTCCTCCACGGCCATTGCGGCCAAGAGGTGTTGCGATCCTTCGACGCGTACGGGTTCCGGCTCGGGCCACAACCCCAACGCGGTGCATACAGACGGTAGCACTGCGTACGCGGCCTGTAGGTAACCTCGGGCAGATGGATGAAAACGATCAGGTCCGAACATCTCGGCCGGGTTGGCCTCGAACTCGGGTCCGAGCAGGTCGGCGAACGCGACGGTCCGCCCGCCCGTCTCGACGACGGCGACCGTCTGGGCCGCGGCGAGCCGGCGCGACCAGCGCCGGGTGACCCAGCGCAGGGGCTGGGCGATCGGGCGCACGGTGCCGAGGTCGGGGCAGGTGCCCACGACCACCTCCGCTCCGGCCTCGCGCAGCCTGCCCACCGCCTCCCGCAGGTGCTGTACGGCCCGGGCCGGCGGGGTCGCCGTGGTCACGTCGTTGGCCCCCACGAAGATGATCGCGATCTCCGGGCGGGTCTCCAGCACGCGGTCCACCTGGCCGCCGAGGCAGGCGGAGGAGGCCCCCGACCGCCCGGCCACGGTGAGGCGCACCGGCCGCTCGGCCACCTCGGCGAGGCCGTACGCGATCAGTACGCCGGGGGTCTCCTCGGGGCGGGTCATGCCGAGACCGACCGAGGTCGAGTCGCCGAGCACGGCCATCCGGATCGGCTCCCCGGGATAGGCGCCGTACAGGCCGTCGGCGTCGGGGCCGGCGAGGCCGTGCGGCTGTCCCACGATGCGGCGGGCGACGGCGGCCTCGGCGAAGAGCAGGCCGTACGTGATCGCTCCCAGGGCGGTGAGGCCGCCCCCGCCCAGGGCGGCGGCGGTCGCCATGCGCCGCGCGGCCCGCGTCGCGCCGGATGTCGGAATCACCGGCCCTCACCCTCACGGTACGGTGTGGAACCTGACGGTACGGTTTGAAAGTAGGAGACACGCCGAGGTCCGGCCACCCCTACGGACCCCCGGCGTGAAGACGGCCGACAGGCCTCGGGCGGACAAGGTGGTCCTCGCGGTGCGCGTACACGACTCGCTGATCGAGCTGATGGGGAACACCCCGCTCGTCCGGTTGCGCAAGGTCACGGCGGGCGCGCCCGCCCAGGTGCTGGCCAAGGTGGAGTACTTCAACCCCGGCGGCTCGGTGAAGGACCGCATCGCGGTGCGGATGATCGAGGCGGCCGAACGGAGCGGCGCGCTCAAGCCCGGCGGCACGATCGTCGAGCCGACCTCCGGCAACACCGGCGTGGGCCTGGCCATCGTGGCGCAGGAGAAGGGCTACCGCTGCCTGTTCGTCTGCCCGGACAAGGTCGCCCAGGACAAGGTCAACGTGCTCCGGGCGTACGGCGCGGAGGTGGTCGTCTGCCCGACCGCCGTCTCGCCGGACCACCCCGACTCGTACTACTCGGTGTCGGACCGGCTGGCCCGCGAGGTCCCGAACGCCTGGAAGCCCGACCAGTACTCCAACCCCGGGAACCCGGAGAGCCACTACCTCTCCACCGGCCCGGAGATCTGGGAGCAGACCGAGGGCAGGATCACCCACTTCGTCGCCGGCATCGGCACCGGGGGGACCATCAGTGGGACGGGTAGGTACCTGAAGGAGATCTCCGACGGCCGGGTGAAGATCATCGGTGCCGATCCGGTGGGGTCGGTCTACTCGGGCGGCACCGGCCGGCCGTACCTGGTCGAGGGCGTCGGCGAGGACATCTGGCCCGCGACCTACGACACCACGATCTGCGACGAGATCATCGCGGTCTCCGACAAGGACTCGTTCGGCATGACCCGCAGGCTCGCCCGGGAGGAGGCGCTGCTCGTCGGCGGCTCGTGCGGCATGGCGGTGGTCGCGGCGGTGCGGGTGGCCCAGGCGGCCGGGCCGGACGACGTCGTGGTCGTGCTGCTGCCGGACGGCGGCCGCGGCTACCTGTCGAAGATCTTCAACGACGAGTGGATGGCGGACTACGGCTTCCTCACCGAGACGAGCGAGGAGGGCCTGGTCGGCGACGTGCTGGGCCGCAAGTCGTCCGGGCTGCCCGAGTTCGTGCACGTCCATCCGCACGAGTCGGTCGGCACCGCGATCTCGATCATGCGGGAGTACAACGTCTCCCAGCTCCCGGTCATGAAGGAGGAGCCGCCGGTCATGGCGGCGGAGGTCGTCGGCTCGATCGTCGAACGCGACCTGCTGGACGGCCTGTACCGCGGCCGGGTGCGGTCGGAGGACGAGATCGGCGGCCACATGTCCGCGCCGCTGCCGATGATCGGTTACGGCGAGCCGGTGGCCCGCGCGGTCGAGGCGCTGGAGAAGGCCGACGCCGCCGTGGTCCTCGACGACGGCAAGCCGGTGGGCATGGTCACCCGTCAGGACCTGCTGGCCTTCCTCGCCAACCACTGAGCCAACCACTGAGCCAACCACTGAGCCAACCACTGAGCCGACCAGCGGGCCGGCCACCGGGCCGGCCCCTCGGCCGTCTGTGAGCCGGCCACTGACGCGCCCGCCGGGACCAGGCGGGACGGGCGGCTACGCTCGACCTCATGAACCATGGTTTCGAGACCCTCGCCATCCACGCGGGCCAGGAGGCCGACCCCTACACGGGTGCCGTCGTGCCTCCCATATATGCCGTTTCCACCTACAAGCAGGACGGCGTGGGGGGCCTGCGGGCGGGATACGAGTACAGCCGGTCGGCCAACCCCACCAGGACCGCCCTGGAGGAGGCGCTGGCCGCCGTCGAGGGAGGCGTGCGCGGGCTGGCCTTCGCGTCGGGCCTGGCCGCGGAGGACACGCTGCTGCGCGCCGTCTGCAAGCCGGGCGACCACGTGGTGATCCCGGACGACGCGTACGGCGGGACCTACCGGCTGTTCGCCCGGGTGCTGGAGGAGTGGGGGGTCACCTTCGACCCGGTGCCGCTCGGAGACGTGGACGCGGTGCGCGCCGCCGTACAGCCGCGGACGCGGGCGATCTGGGTGGAGACCCCCACGAACCCCCTGCTGAACGTCGCGGACATCGCCGCGCTGGCGAACGTCGCGCACGACGCGGGCGCGCTGCTCGTCGTGGACAACACCTTCGCCTCGCCGTACCTGCAGCAGCCGCTCGGCCTGGGCGCGGACGTGGTGGTCCACTCGACGACCAAGTACGTCGGCGGCCACTCCGACGTGGTCGGCGGGGCGCTGGTGACCCGGTCGGCGGACCTCGGCGAGCGGCTCGCCTACCACCAGAACGCCATGGGCGCCGTGGCCGGGCCGTTCGACGCCTGGCTCACCCTGCGCGGGCTCAAGACGCTGGGCATCCGCATGGACCGGCACTGCGACAACGCCGAGCGGGTGGCCGACCTGCTGCTGTCGCACCCGAAGGTCGTCCAGGTCCTCTACCCCGGCCTGCCCGAGCACCCGGGTCACGAGGTCGCGGCCAAGCAGATGCGGCGTTTCGGCGGGATGGTGTCCTTCCGGGTCGAGGGTGGCGAGGAGGCGGCCGTCGCGGTCTGCGACCGGGCCCGCCTGTTCACGCTCGGGGAGTCCCTCGGCGGCGTCGAGTCGCTGATCGAGCACCCCGGGCGGATGACCCACGCCTCCGCCGCGGGGTCGCCGCTGGAGGTTCCCGCCGACCTGGTGCGCCTGTCGGTCGGCATCGAGAGCATCGACGACCTGCTCGCGGACCTCTCCCAAGCCCTGGGCTGAGTCCTGCCGCACGTGGCCCACGGCGCCTCGCAGCGTCGTCGCCCCATCCACGCCGATTCCTCTAGGCGGAGGTGTGGCAGGAGGTCCGCCCGGCCGGTTTCGCCGACCGGATCCGGCGGCCCGGCGCCCGCCCGCGTGCCGATCGCGCGCCCGTCGCCGCCCAGGGCTCGCCGAGCAGCGCGGCGAGCGCGACGGCGGCCAGGACCGACCCGGCGAGGGTCACGCTGTGGACGCCGGGCCCCTCGATCAACGCGCCGCCGAGCATCGACCCGCCGGCGATCCCGACGTTGAACGCCGAACTCGTCCCCGCGGAGGCGAGGTCGGTGCCGCCGGGGGCGATCTGGAGCGTACGGTTCTGGATCGCGGCGGCGAGGGCGCTGAAGGCCATGCCCGCCAGGCAGAGGCAGACGACGGTCGCGGCCTTGACGGCGCCGAAGGCGTGGAGGCCGAGCAACGCGCAGGTGATCACGGCGAGCGGCGTCAGCAGCGCGCCCCTGGGGCTCCGGTCGAGCGCCCGGCCCACCAGCACGGTGCCGGTGACCCCGGCCACCCCGCCCGCGAGCAGCAGCGGGCTCAGCGAGCCCGGCGCGAAACCCCCCACTTCCAGCAGGTACGGCGTGATGTACGTGTACGCCGTGAAAAAGCCGGTCACGCCGACGACGGTGGCGACGACGAGGGTCACGTACCGCCCGAGGTCGGGCGCGGGGGCGCGGCTCGCCTGCCCGCCGTCCTCGCCTCCCGGCCCGGCGGCGGCCGGGGGCAGGAGCGTGGCCACCGCGACGCAGGTGACGAGCCCGAGGACCGCGAGCGCCGCGAGCGCCACCCGCCAGCCCGCCTGCTGCCCGAGCCACGTCCCGGCGGGGACGCCGAGGACGGGCGCGAGCGCGTTGCCGATCGCCATCCGGGCGACCACGCGTCCGCGTACTGCAGGGGGGAACATCGCGGTGGCCGTCGGGGCGACGACCGACCAGAAGAGCGCCTGGGTCAGCGCGATCAGCAGCCGCCCCCCGAGCAGGACCGGGTAGCCGGGCGCGACGGCGGTGAGCAGGGAGCCCAGCACGAGCACCGCCAGGGTGGCGGTGAGCAGGGCGCGCCGGGGCACCCGCCACGTGAGCCGGGTGAGCGGCAGCGACGCCAGCACCACGACGGCGGCGTATCCGGTGACGAGGAACCCGGTCTCGGACGGGGATCTGCGCAGATCGTGCGCGATCACGGTGAGCAGCCCGATCGGCAGGACCTCCGTGGTGACGTAGGCGAAACAGGCCACGGAGAGGGCGGCGAGCGCCCACTTCTCCCGGCGTCCCGGTAAGGGCGTCATGTGTCCTCCATCTGCTACCGGTAAAACTCTATTTACTGGTAGCATGACATGCGTGACTGAGGCCCACAACGGTGATCCGCGCATCGTCGGCGGACATCTCGCGCTCGACCTGGTCAACACGGTGGCGCCCCGGGTGCCCGGCGGGTCCGAGCATCACGAGTACCTGCCCGGCCCCGCCGCCCTGCTGGCGTGGGCGGAGCGCGCGGGAGTCGCCGGCGCCGAGGAGGCGCGGGCGGTGGCGGCCGCCTGGTCGGCCGTCCCCTCGTCCGCCGCCCAGGCGTGGCACGCCGCCCTGGAGATCCGGGAGTCCGTCTACACCGTGCTGGCGGCCGGCCTGCCGGCGGCCGGGACACCGGGGATCGGGGCGCCGGGAATCGGGGCGCCGACGGCCGGCATACCGGCGGCTGGGGTGCCGGCGGCGTCTTCGCCGGAAGCGGCCCCCGGAAGCCGTCCGAGCGCGGAATCCGAGGTCGTCGCGGCGCTGGAACGGCTCGGGCTGCGGTGGGCGGGCGCCGCGGCGCGCTCGGCGCTCGTCCCCGGCACGGCCCCGCTTGTCCCCGGGAGCGCTCCGCCCGTTCCCGAGAGCGCCCTGCCTGTCCCCGACACCGCCCCGCTTGTCCCCGGGAGCGCCCCGTCTGCTCCCGAGGCCGCCCCGGGTCGGGTGGTCCACCTGTTGGTGGGCACCAGCCCCGCCCTCCTGGTGCCGGACCGGCTCGCCCACGCGGCCGTGGAGTTCCTGTCCACGGCCGACCTGCGGCGGCTGCGGGTGTGCCCCCTGGCGGAGGGCGGGTGTGGCTGGCTGTTCCTCGACCACAGCCGCAACGGCTCGCGCCGCTGGTGCGCGATGGCCGACTGCGGGTCGCAGGCCAAGGCCCGGCGTCTCACGGAGAGACGCCGGGCCAGGCGTGCTACCGGTGTATCAGGCTAGACCGGTAGCGTCAGGGGTTGAAGAAGACCATCAGGAAGAGGATGACGAGCCAGATCAACGCGCTGATCCCGCCGAGCGCGGCGATCCGCCCGGTCTGCACCTTGGCGTCGTCCGCCGGCGACTCGGTGGACAGCGCCTCGATCGCCGTGCGCTGGTCCCGCTCGACGATCACCAGCAGGACGGCCGCCACCACGAACAGCGTCATCGACACCGACAGGTACGGGGCGCCGAGGGCGCTGCGGCCCAGCAGCAGGCCGAACAGGAACACCCCGATCGTGAGCAGCCCGAACAGCCGGGTCGAACGGTGCAGATAGCGCAGCACACCGATCTCCCGGGCCCTGATGTAGCGCGGCGTGACGCTCGTGACCGCCGTCAGCGGGCCGAGCGCGAAGATCGCGAATCCTATGTGCAGCCACAGCAGCAGATGGTCGAGAGGCGACATGGGGCAGAGGCTATCGCGTCGGTTCCGTACCGCACCCATCGCGGCACGAAGCGCGGCGCCGTGGACAGGGCGTGCCGGGCCGCGCGTCCCGGCACCCGGCCTCATTTCCGGCGGCGCGGGCGGTTGTGGACCGACATCTCGTAGAGGACTCCGGTGAGGATCATCAGGACGACGAGGCCGACTGCTGCGAACATGGGAGCGCTCCTTCCACCGGCGTGTGGAACGACCAGCGCGAACACGGGGAGTGTCTGTCTATCGTCCGCCGATTGCAGCCCGGTCGGCAATGGATTATCGATCCCGCCGGCGACGGTCCCCGGACTCCGGGCCCACGATCGGATCGTGCCGCCTGTCCGTACGCCTCCGTCCGCACGTGCGGCGCGCCGGTGCGGGGCCGTCCCCCGTGACGCCCCTGTCCCACCAGGGTGCCACGCGCGGGCCCGTCGCACCCCGTCCGGGGCCGCTCAGCGGGTGCGGCGGGCGCGCAGGAAGTCGCTGACGACGTACTCGCCGAGCCGGTCGGCGCTGGCGGAGAAGACCCGGCCGCCGTTGCGCCTGGCCACCTCGTTGACGAACTCGCGCAGCCGGTCGTCGGCGGCCAGCATGAAGACGTTCAGCGTCGCGCGGCGCCGGGTCATCTTGTCCACCTCGGCGAGCGTGAGCGTCAGCGTCTCCTGCGAGGGCGGCCACTCGAACCGGGGCGCGCCGTTCCGCATCAGGTGCGCCGTGGGCTCACCGTCGGTCACCACGAGCACCACCGGCTCGAAGTCGGGGTGCCGGTCCAGGTGGCGGCCCGCGATCAGCAGCGCGTGGTGCAGGTTGGTGCCCTGCACCATGTCCCATTCGAGCCCGGCGAGTTCGTCCGGACGCAGCACCCGCGCGTAGTTCGAGAAGCCGATGATCTGCACCGCGTCCTGGGGGAACTTCGAGGCCACCAACGCCTGGAGCGCCAGCGCGGTCTGCTTGGCCGCCGCCCAGGTGCCGCGCAGGGCCATCGAGTACGACAGGTCGACCAGCAGGCACACGGCCGCCGCCGAGCGCCGCTCAGTCTCCACCACCTCGAAGTCGTCCACCGACAGGGCCACCGGGGCGCCCCCGCCCCGCCGTACGCCGTTGACGACGGTCCGTACGACGTCGATCGGCTGCTCGTCGCCGAAGCGCCACTGCCGGGTCGATCCGGTGGGCTCCCCGGCCGTCCCGGCGTCGCGCTGGTCGTGGTCGCCGCGCCGGCCGGATTCGAGCGAGGAGAACACGCGGCGCAGGGCGGTCTCGCCGAGCCGCCGTACGGCCTTGGGGGTGAGCTCCAGCTTGCCGCGGTTGCGCCGCAGGTAGCCCTGGGCCTCCAGCTCGCGCTCGACCTGGCGCAGGGACTCCAGGTCGTCCACCGCCGAACGGCCGAGGGCCCGGCGTACGGCCTCCTCGTCGATGTCGTCGAGCCGGGCGCCGGGGTAGTCCTGCCGGAGGGCGGACTCCAGGTCGCCGAGGTCGGCCAGTTCCTGCAGGGCGGTCACGGCGTCGCCCATCTCCATCGGCCGCTCGCCCGACACGCGTTCGGGAGCGCCCCAGGCGAGGTCGGGGCGGCGGGCGTGGAGGGCCTCGCCGAGCCGGCTCATCTGCTCGGCCAGGCCCGCCTGCTCCAGCGTGTGGTTGATCAGCCCGGCCAGCTCCTCGCGCTGCTCGGGGGTGAGCGAGGCCAGCAGCCGCTGGGCGGCGGCGGCGCGGCGGGCCAGCTGGTCGACCAGCTCCTCCAGGTTCCGCGGATTCTCGGGGTACATGTCCCCGTATTTCTGCATGAACCGGTCGAAGTCATCCTGGGTGTGCTCGCCCCGGGCGTCCCGGTCGAGCATGTCGTTGAGATCCGACATCATCTGCCGGACCCGTTCCATCGCCGTCGGATCGGGGTTGGCCAGAGCCTCCCGCATGCCGCGGAACCGGCTGTCGAGGACCTCCCTGCGCAGCAGGTCGCGCAGCTCCTCGAACGTCTGCCGAGCGGCGGCCGACCGCCAGTCGTAGCCGGCGAGCTCCTGCACGGCGCGGGCGGTGTCGGAGGGCAGCGTGTCCAGCATCGCCTCCCGGAACCGGGCGTCGTCCAGAGCCTCTCCGGCCTCTCCCGAGCCCTCGGACTCCCGCTGGAGCTCCGCCCGCTCCTGGCCGATCGCCTTGTCGAGCAGGGCGCGGGCCCGCTCCAGCGTCCCGTCGAGCCGGGTGCCGTCCCTCAGCTCCCGGCGGCGGCGCCGCACCTGGCGGAGCAGATCCTCCAGGCCCCGGCGCCCGGGCGCGCCGGGCAGCCCCCGGCGCAGCAGGTCGCGCAGCGCGTCGAGCGGCGTCGAGCCGGACAGGACGGCGTCGCCCATCTCGTCCAGGGCCGCGCGCACGTCGTACGGCGGAGCCAGCGGATCCGGCCCGTCGTGGTACTCCCGGTAGAAGTAGCTCACGTGCGGTACACCGTGCCGCCGTCGGTCTCGTCCTTGGACAGTCTGCGCATCAGGTAGAGCCCCTCCAGGGCGAACTCCAGCGCCGCGGCGGCGTGACCGGGCGACTCGTCGCCCTCGCCCATGCCGAGCCTGGTCATCATCTTCGACAGCCCTTCGACGCGGCCGATGCGGCGCAGCAGTTCGGGGGCGGGCACCAGATCGCCCGACTCGACCCGCGCGCCCTCGCCGAACCGGTCCAGCAGCGGCGTGAGGTCGGCCCCGCCGAGAGTGCCGCGGAAGGTCTCCGCGGTCGCGCGGCGCAGCAGGTGGGAGAGCACGTCGACCTCCCGCCCCTCCTCGCTGACCTCGAACTCCACCTTGCCGCGCAGCGTGTGGACCACGCCGGGCAGGTCGCACACCCGCGTGACCGGCCGTTCCTCCCCGGTCAGCGCGGCCCGCCGTACGGCGGAGGCGGCGGCGGTCTCGGCCGCGGCGATCGAGAACCGCGCCGACACGCCGGAGCGGGAGTCGACGGCGGTCGACTCGCGGACGAGGCGGGTGAACCTGGCGATCACCTCCACGAGGTGGTCGGGCAGGTCGGCGCCGAGCTCGTCGAGGTCGGCCTCCTGGCGGATCAGGACCAGCTCGTCCTCGATCGTCTGGGGGTAGTGCGTGCGGATCTCCGCGCCGAAGCGGTCCTTCAGCGGCGTGATGATCCGGCCGCGGTTGGTGTAGTCCTCGGGGTTGGCGCTGGCGACGAGCAGGACGTCCAGGGGGAGGCGGAGGTTGTAGCCGCGGACCTGGATGTCGCGCTCCTCCAGCACGTTCAGCAGCGCCACCTGGATGCGCTCGGCCAGGTCGGGCAGCTCGTTGACGGAGAAGACACCTCTGTTGGTGCGGGGGACCAGGCCGTAGTGCACCGTCTCGGGGTCACCGAGCGTGCGGCCCTCGGCGATCTTGATGGGGTCCACGTCGCCGATCAGGTCGCCGACGGAGGTGTCGGGGGTGGCCAGCTTCTCGCCGTACCGGTCCTCGCGGTGCTTCCACGCGACCGGCAGGTCGTCGCCGTGGGCGGCGGCCAGCCGGCGGCACCGCACGCAGACCGGCGCGTACGGGTGGTCGTTGATCTCACAGCCCTTGACCACGGGCGACCACTCGTCGAGCAGGCCGGTGATGGTGCGGATCAGCCGGGTCTTGCCCTGGCCGCGCTCACCGAGGAGCACGAGGTCGTGCCCGGCGATCAGCGCCCTCTCCAGGTGCGGCAGGACGGTCTCGTCGAAGCCGACGATGCCGGGGAACCGGGGCTCGCCGGCACGCAGCCTGGCCAGCAGGTTCTCCCTGATCTCGGCCTTGACCGTCCGGTATCGATGTCCACTCTCGCGCAGTTCACGCAGAGTGCTGGGGGCAGGCGTGGGCGATTTGTGCACGGAGTCGAGCCTACGTCCCCGCCCGGTGATCCGGCAGCAGGGTCGCGTCATCCGGGCCGCGCGATCGGGCCGTACGAGCGCGATTCGCCGGGCGTACCGCGCGTTGACCTCCGTTCAGTGGGGAGAATCGTGGAAACGACCGGCCGATGAGAAGCGGTCGCGCGAAAGAGAGGGCGAGACGATGGCGGTATTGACGAGCCGCTTCGCCGACGGTCTCGCCGTGGGCGCCAACCTGGAGGAGGCGGCCGAGACCGCCGTACGCCAGGCGTTGGCCGGCCTGTCGGGTCCGCCGGACCTGGTCTGTTTCTTCGTCTGCGGAGACGACCCCGACGACGTGGCCCGGGCGGGGCAGCGGGCGATGTCCGTCGCGTCCGGGGCCGACGTGATCGGGTGCAGCGCGACGGGCGTGATCGGCCACGGCCAGGGCGTGGAGCTCGCCCCGGCGGTCAGCGCGTGGGCCGCGTCCCTCGACGGGGCCAGGATCGACGCGTTCGCGCTGGAGACGCTGCGGACCGAGGACAGGTTCGTGGTCGTGGGGCTGCCCGAGCGGATCCCGGACGACCGGGTGGCGATCCTCCTGGCCGATCCCTACAGCTTCCCGACGGACGCCTTCGTCGAGCACTCCGACGAGGTGCTGGACGGTCTGCCGATCGTCGGCGGCCTGGCCAACGGACTCCAGGGCCGCGGCTCCGTCCGGCTGTTCGCCAACGGCGAGGTGCACGAGTCGGGCGCCATCGGGGTGGTCATCGGTGGCGAGGTGAACGTGAGCACGGTGGTGAGCCAGGGCTGCCGGCCGATAGGCCCGACCATGGTCGTCACCCGCGCCGAGGACAACGTGCTGCTCGAACTCGCCGGGCAGCCCGCCCTCGCCCGTCTTGAGGACATCGTGAGCGATCTCGACGAGGAGGACCGCGAACTCGTCGCCGCCGGCTTACAGATCGGCGTCGCCATGGACGAGTACGCCGAGCGCCACGAGCGGGGCGACTTCCTGATCCGGGGGGTCATCGGAATCGACCCCGAGCGGGAGGCGGTCGCCATCGGCGACGTGGTCGAGATCGGCAGGACCGTGCGGTTCCAGGTCAGGGACGCCGACGCGGCCGACGAGGACCTCTACGAACTGCTCGACGCCCATCTGCGCGACACCGGCAGGGCCGACGGCGCGCTGCTGTTCTCCTGCAACGGCCGCGGCTCCGGGATGTTCGACTCGGCCGACCACGACGCGCTGGCCGTACGCGAGACGCTGGGGCCGATCGGGGTCGCGGGGTTCTTCGCGGCCGGAGAGGTCGGGCCGGTCGCGGGGCACAACCACGTCCACGGGTTCACCGCCTCGCTGCTCGTCTTCTCCTCCGGCCCGTCCGGCGCGGGGAAGGGCGCGTGAGCGATCTCACCCTGGCCGTCGACATCGGCGGCACGAAGTTCGCGGCCGGGCTGGTGGAGCCGGGCGGGCGGGTCGTGGCCGCGCAGCGGTCCGCGACGCCCCGGGGCGGCGACGCGGAGGCCCTGTGGGAGACCCTGACCGGCCTGCTCGACCGGCTGGAACCGCCCCCGGGTGTCGCGGGCGTGGGGATCGGCTGCGGCGGCCCGATGACCTGGCCCGCCGGGGAGGTCTCCCCGCTCAACATGGGCGGCTGGCGCGGCTTCCCGCTGCGTGAGCGGCTCGCCGCCCGGTTCCCCGGCATACCGGTCCGCATCCACAACGACGCGATCTGCCTGGCCGTGGCCGAGCACTGGCGCGGCGCGGGGCGGGGGAGCGCGGCCATGCTCGGCATGGTCGTGTCGACCGGCGTCGGCGGCGGCCTGATCCTCGGCGGCAGGCTCATCGACGGCGGGACGGGCAACGCCGGTCATATCGGCCACGTCGTGGTCGACCCCGGGGGACCGCCGTGCGGCTGCGGCGGCAACGGCTGCCTGGAGGCGATCGCCCGGGGTCCCGGGCTCGCCGCCTGGGCGCTCGCGCAGGGCTGGTCACCCGGCCGCGCCGGGTCGTCCCAGGAGCCGGGCAGGGCTTCGGAGCCGGGCGGGGAGTCCTTCCGGCAGGACGGGGAGCCGTCCGGGCAGGGCGGGGAGCTCTACCGGGAGGAGGGGACGGCCACCGCGCGGCGCCTGGCCGCCGACGCGGTGGCGGGCGACCCGATCGCGCTGGCCGCGATGACGCGGGCCGGGCGGGCCCTCGGCGTCGCCATCGCCTCGGCCGTCAACCTCTGCGACCTCGATCTCGTGACCGTCGGCGGCGGGCTCAGCCAGGCCGGCGACCTGCTCTTCGGGCCGCTGGAGGAGGCGCTGCGCGAGCACACCCGGATGGGGTTCGCCGGGCGGGTGCGGGTCGTGCCCGCCGCGCTCGGCCAGGACGCCGGCCTCGTCGGCGCCGCCGCCCTGGTGATCGCGGGCGACCGGTACTGGTCACCCGGGCCGTGACGACGCGTTCCGCCCGCGCCCTCTCCGCACGCCGCCTCCCCCCGGAACCTGTGATGATGGGCGCATGGCTGTCCCACAGGTGACGTACGACGACGTCGTCGCCGCGCGCGAGATGCTGTCCGAGGTGGCGGCGCCGACGCCGGTGCTGCACTCGCGGGTGCTGTCCGAGACCGTCGGCGGCCCGGTCCACCTCAAGTGCGAGAACCTGCAGCGGGCCGGGTCGTTCAAGATCCGCGGCGCGTACGTGCGCATCGCGCGGCTGACCGCGGAGGAGCGGGCCCGGGGGGTGGTCGCGGCCAGCGCGGGCAACCACGCGCAGGGGGTGGCGCTCGCCTCGTCCCTGCTCGGGGCCAAGTCGGCCGTCTACATGCCCGAGGGCGCGCCGCTGCCGAAGGTGGAGGCCACCCGGGCGTACGGCGCGGACGTGGTGTTCGCCGGGCACACCGTGGACGAGGCCCTCCGGGCGGCCAGGGAGCACGCGGAGCGCACCGGGGCGGTGTTCATCCACCCGTTCGACCACCCCGACGTCGTCGCCGGGCAGGGCACGGTCGGCCTGGAGGTCCTGGAGCAGCTCCCCGGCACGGCCACGATCGTGCTGCCGATCGGCGGCGGCGGCCTGGCGGCGGGCGTCGCGCTCGCGGTGAAGTCCCAGCGTCCGGGGATCAAGGTGGTGGGGGTGCAGGCGGAGCGGGCCGCCGCCTATCCCGACTCGCTGGCCGCGGGCCACCCGATCACGGTCGTGCCGACGTCCACGATGGCCGACGGCATCGCGGTCGGGCAGCCGGGCGACCTGCCGTTCGAACTGATCCACTACCTCGTCGACAGCGTCGTGACCGTCTCGGAGGAGTCGCTGTCACGGGCCCTGCTGCTCTGCCTCGAACGCTCGAAGCTGCTGGTGGAACCGGCCGGCGTGGCGGGGGTGGCCGCGCTGCTCGACCACCCCGAGGCGTTCGAGCCGCCGGTGGTCGCCGTGCTGTCCGGCGGGAACATCGACCCGCTGCTGCTGGCGCGGGTGCTGCGGCACGGCCTGGCGGCGGCCGGCCGCTACCTCGCCTTCCGCATCCGGCTGACCGACCGGCCCGGCGCGCTCGCCGTGCTGCTGGCCAGGCTGGCGGACCTCGGCGCCAACGTGCTCGACGTGGTCCACGAGCGGTTCGGCTCCCGGCTGCACCTCGACGAGGCCGAGGTCCTGCTGCAACTGGAGACCCGGGGGCCCGCGCACGGCGACGAGGTGATCGGCGCGCTGCGGCGGCACGGCTACCGGATCGACGCGGAGTACGGCCTCCAGGTGGGCGGCGAGGGCGTCGTCGCGGCCCTCAGGCCCTGACCCGGCGGGTCAGGCGACCGGCGCCGGGCGCCCCGGCCGGAACAGCCAGGCGTCGAAGAGCGGCTTGAGGTTCCTCCCGGAGACGCGCTCGGCCAGCGCGAGGAACTCGGGCGTCGTGACGTTGCCGTACCGGTGCGCGGCGGTCCACTGCCTGATCAGCGGGAAGAACTTCTGATCGCCGATCTCCCGGCGCAGGGCGTGCAGCGCCATCGCGCCACGCGTGTAGACCGCGGCATTGAACAGGTCGTCGGCGCGGGCCACGCCCGGGGGATAGCTCCACATCGGGTCCGCCTCGTTCGCGTAGTAACGGCGGAAGGTCGCGTCCGCGGTGCCCTGGCCGCTGTGCTCCGCCCAGAGCCACTCGGCGTACGTCGCGAAGCCCTCGTTCAGCCACAGGTCACGCCAGCGGCTGACGCTCAGGCTGTCGCCGAACCACTGGTGGGCCAGTTCGTGGGCGATTATGGCGGGCTCGGGCGAGAAACCGCCGTAGATCGGCTTGGTCTGGTTCTCCAGCGCGTACCCCACCGCGTGGTCGTCGATCACCCCGCCCGTGGAGGAGAACGGGTACGGCCCGAAGACGCTCGACCAGTAGTCGGTGATCTTCCCCGTCTGGGTGATCAGGGTGTCGAGCGAGCCGCGGAACGAGTCGGCGACGGCGGCGTAGATCGGCAGCCCCCCGGCGCTCGTGCCGGTGCGCACCTGGAACTTCCCGGTGGTCATCGTGGCGAGGTAGCTCGCCATCGGGTGCTTCTCGCGCCACACGAACGTGGTCTTGCCCGCCGTGGTCCGCGGCGTTCCGGACATCTCGCCGTTGGCGATCGCGGTCAGTCCCGCGGGCACGGTGATCTGGAAGTCGTACGTCGCCTTGTCGGCGGGGTGGTCGTTGGAGGGGAACCACGTCTTGGCGCCGTCCGGCTCGCAGGTGACGAAGGCGCCGTCCGGCGTGGCGATGAAGCCGTACTCGCCGAGGCCGGCCGACCGCAGCGACCGGGGCACGCCGGAGTAGTCGATCGTGACCGCGAACTTCCCGCCGTCGGCGATCCGCCCGGCCGGTGTCACGACGAGTTCGTCGTCCCGCCGGCTGAACGCGGCCGCCGCGCCGTCCACCGTCACCCGGCTCACCGTGAGCCCGTGCAGGTCGAGGTCGAACGACGTCAGGTCCTGCGTGGCCTTCGCCCGGATCGTCGTGCTGCCCGCGAGGTTCCGCGACGCCGGATCGTAGGACAGCTTGAGGTCGTAGTGCTCGACGTCGTAGCCGCCGTTGCCGCCGCCGGGGAAGTCGGGGTCCCCGATCCCGGGGGCGCCCGTCGTGTTTCCCGTGCCGGCCGTGTTTCCCGTGCCGGCCGTGTTTCCCGTGCCGGCCGTGCTTCCCGTACCGGCCGTGCTTCCTGTGCTTCCCGTGCTCGCCGTCGGAGCGGTGACGCCGGCCGTGGTGCCGGGCGAGGCCGAGGCGGCGGCGCTCTGGGACGGCGCGCAGGCCGTGGCGGTCGCGACGGCCACGGCGCAGACGACCGCCGGAACGGCCGGGATGACTGGGAAACGGTTCAGCGGCATAGAGTCGCAACTCTACGCGAGGCGACGGCGTGCTCCGTATCGCCACGTCAGGGCGTCTCCCCTGCTCAGAGGGGGTTCAGGTGTCGACGACGAGGGTCCGGGCGGCCTTGTCGTGCAGGGCCTGCTTCCTGGGGTCGAACAGGATCCAGGCGAGGTCGACCAGCCCCAGGCAGCAGAGCGAGCCGAGCACGGTCATCACCGCCTGCCGCAGCGCGACCGGCCCGACACCGGCCGGCTCCCCGCTCTCCCGGACGACGCGCATGCCGAACAGCCGTTTCCCCACGGTCTGCCCGTTCCAGTACGACTGGAGCAGCCAGTAGTAGAGGAACCCGATCACCGCGACGAGGAAGCCGTCACCGGCCGGGACCCTCGTCACCGCGCCCGCCACGTCGTCGTACACGGCCCTCCAGTCGTCCCAGGTGACCGGTGTCGTGATCAGCGAGACGATCACGGCGTCCACGATCCCGGCGAACAGCCGCCGCCACCGCCCGGCGAGCCGCGGCGCCGTCTGCCCGAACGGAGGGGGCGTCCAGGGAGTCCTCGGCTCCTCGTACGGGCTTCCCGGAGGCGGCGGCGTTCCCATGGCTGAATGGTCACCCCGCCGCCCTTCGGGCAAAGCCCGGCATGCGCAAAGTGTGCGTTAGAGGGTGCCCCGGCGCTCCTGCTCGCGCTCGATGGCCTCGAAGAGGGCCTTGAAGTTGCCCTTGCCGAAGCCGAGGGAGCCGTGCCGCTCGATGAGCTCGTAGAACACGGTCGGGCGGTCCAGGACGGGCTTGGTGAAGATCTGCAGCAGGTAGCCGTCCTCGTCGCGGTCCACCAGGATGCGGCGCTTCTTCAGCTCCTCGACCGGCACGCGGACCTCGCCGATGCGGGAGCGCAGTTCCGGGTCGTCGTAGTAGGAGTCGGGCGTGTCGAGGAACTCGACGCCTGCCGCCCGCATCGCGTCCACCGTCGCGACGATGTCGTTGGTGGCCAGCGCGACGTGCTGCACGCCCGGACCGCCGTAGAACTCCAGGAACTCCTCGATCTGGGACTTCTTCTTGCCCTCGGCGGGCTCGTTCAGGGGGAACTTGACCTTGCGGGTGCCGTCCGCGACGACCTTGGACATCAGCGCCGAGTACTCGGTCGCGATGTCGTCGCCGATGAACTCCGCCATCTTGGTGAAGCCCATGACCTTCTCGTAGAACCCGACCCACTCCTCCATGTGCTCGACGTTGCCGACGCAGTGGTCGACCGCCTGGAAGAACCGGCCGTTCTTCACCGCGGGCGGCGCGACGATCGGCTCGGCCGCGACGTATCCGGGCAGGTACGGGCCGGTGTAGTTGGCCCGGTCGACCAGTGTGTGCCGGGTCTCGCCGTACGTCGCGATCGCCGCGACCACGACCTTGCCGTGCTCGTCCTCCACGACGTGGGGCTCCGCCAGCCCCCGGGCGCCCTGTTCCAGGGCGTACCGGTAGGCCGCCTCCACGTCCGGCACGTCCAGCGCGAGGTCGACGACGCCGTCGCCGTGGTCGGCCACGTGCCGCGCGAGCGGCGTTCCCGCCCGTACGGCTCCGCGCAGCTCGAAGCGCGCCGAACCCGAGACGAGGACGTACGCCACCTCGTCCCGGCTGCCGGTCTCCGGCCCCCGGTAGGCCACCAGGCGCATCCCGAAGGCGGTCGAGTAGTAGTGGGCGGCCTGCTTCGCGTTGCCGACCGCGAAAACCACCGCGTCCATGCCGTGAACCGGAAAGACATCGTTCATGTGACAACTGTCGGTTGGCATGGCCAATTTGTGCAACAGTGAGTTGAATCGGTGGACAATTTGCTCAGTCTCCGCGCCACGGAAGGGAAAACGGTTATGACGATTGACCACCTCGACGCCCGGCTCGTCGCCCTGCTGGCCGCCGAGCCCAGGATCGGCGTGCTGGAGTGCTCCCGCAGGCTCGACGTCGCCCGGGGGACGGTGCAGGCCCGGCTCGACCGGATGGCCGCGAAGGGGGTCATCACCGGCTACGGCCCGGACATCGATCCGGCCGCGCTCGGCTTCGACGTGACCGCGTTCGTGACGTTGCACATCAGGCAGGTCGCGGGGCACGTGCCGGTGGCCGACCAGCTCGCGCTCGTCCCCGAGGTCCTGGAGGTCCACACGATCACCGGCGGGGGGGACATGCTCTGCCGGGTGGTCGCCCGGAGCAACGCCGACCTCCAGCGCGTCATCGACCTGATCGTGGACGTGCAGGGGGTCGTGCGGACCGAGTCGGTGATCGCGCTCGACACGCCGGTGCCGTACCGGACCCTTCCCCTCGTACGGGCGGCGGGCGGCTGATCGCGCCACCGGGGGCCATGTTGGCGTGGTTTATCCACAGGTGCTTGTCCGCGGGGCATCTTTTCCACAGAGGTGACGGGGAGTGCGGAACCATCGTGGGCCATCGTTTACCGTGGTTGCATTCGCCCAGCTCACAGGGCCACAAGCGGGCGTATCGGGGGTATCGGACTTATCGGGGGTCGCAGGGTGGACAACACCGGGGAGGGCCCGATCGGGGAGGGCTCGGCCGAGAGGGACGCCGGCGACGGGGCGGGCAGGCCGGAACGCCGCCGGCGGCGACGGCTGCCGCGCGTCCTGCTCGCCTGCCTCGTCACCTCGATCGCCGGACTGGTCGTGTTCCTCGCCGTCGTGTGGGCGCTGACCCCGATCCCGGGCGGCACCCAGGAGCTGGCGACGGCCCAGGGGTCGGTGATCTACTACCGGGACGGCAGGACGGTCCTCGCCACCGAGGGCGTGAACCGCAAGAACGTGCCGCTCGCCCGGGTTCCCAAGGCGGTCAGGGACGCCGTGATCGCCGCCGAGAACCGCACCTTCTACCGGGACCAGGGCGTCTCCATGTCGGGCACGGCGCGCGCCCTCTGGTCGACGGTCACCGGACGCCAGCTTCAGGGCGGCTCCACGATCACCCAGCAGATGGTCCGCAACTACTACAGCGGCCTCGGCCAGGAACGCTCCGTCGGGCGCAAGCTCAAGGAGATCATGATCGCGCTCAAGGTGGATCGCTCCAAGCCGAAGGACTGGGTGCTGGAGCGCTACCTCAACACGATCTACTTCGGCCGCGGGGCGTACGGCATCCAGGCCGCCGCCCGCGCCTACTTCGACAAGGACGTGCAGAACCTCACGGTGGCCGAGGGGGCCTATCTCGCGGCCGTGATCCAGCAGCCCACCCGGTTCGCCGATCCCACCGGCCCCGCGCTCGACGCGGTCCGGGCGAGGTGGGCGTCGGTGATCCAGGGCATGCGCGAGATCGGCGCGATCGGCCGCGAGGAGGCCGGGTCGCAGACGTTCCCGACGCTCGCCCGGCAGCGGCCGCCGCTGTCCCTGGGCGGCCAGAACGGCTACATGCTCGCGCAGGTGCGGGCCGAACTGAACCGGCTGGGCTTCACCGACGAGGACATCAACCACGGCGGCCTGAAGGTCACCACGACGTTCGACAAGAAGCTCATGTCCCTCGCCGCCGAGGCGGTCAGGTCGGTGCTGCCCGAAGGCACCCCCAAGAAGGTGCGCACCGGCCTCGCGGCCGTCGATCCCGGCACCGGGGAGGTCGTCGCCTTCTACGGCGGGCGCTACGAGACCAACCAGTACGACAACGCCTTCTCCGCCAAGGTCCAGGCCGGGTCGACCTTCAAGCCCTACACGCTGGCCGCGGCGCTCGAAGCCGGCTACGGGCTCGACACGCTGGTGAACGGCAACTCGCCCGTCACCATCGGAGCCGCGAGCATCCCCAACTCCGGCGGCAGGTCCTACGGCCCGGCGATCCCGCTGGTCCAGGCCACGCAGTATTCGGTCAACACCGCCTTCGTCGACCTCGGGCAGCGGATCGGCCTCGACAAGGTCGTCGCGGCGGCCCGGGCGGCCGGCATCCCCGAAGCGCAACTCGCCCCGCACTCGGGGGCCGCCACTCTCCCGCTCGGCGTGGCGTCGGTGAGCGCCGTGCAGCAGGCCTCGGGGTTCGCCACCTTCGCCGCCGGGGGGATCCACCGCGAGGCCCACGTGATCAGGTCCGTCACCGACGGCACCGGGCTCGTCCGGACGTTCTCGCGGCCCGGCGCCCGGGCCTTCAGCGAGAACACGGCCGCCGACACGACGTACGCGCTGGAGCAGGTCGTGCTCAACGGCACCGGCACGGCCGCGCGGCTGTGGGACCGGCCGGTCGCGGGCAAGACCGGCACGACGGACGAGTCGGCCGCCGTCTGGTTCTCCGGGTACGTCCCGCAACTGGCGGTCGCCGTCGACATGTTCCGCGACGACAACAAGCCGGTGACCGTCCCCGGATACGGCGAGTTGTACGGCGGCACGCTTCCGGCGGAGATCTGGAAGACCTTCGTGGGCACCGCGATGGAAGGCAAGCCGGTGAAGGAGTTCCCCGAGCCGGTCACGTGGAATCCCTACTACTCCTGGGACTACGGCAGGGCCACGCCCCGGCCGAGCGGCGATCCCAACGTCATTTCGGTGGACCCTTCGGGCACCTTCCCGCCGTACGCGCCGGGGGCGCCGGGGCTGCCTCCCGGAGCGCCCGGAGACGTGGAGCGGCCCGGCGGCGCCGGCCAGGAGGGCACGGGCCAGGAGGGCGGCGGCCCGCGGGGCGGCGCCGACAACTTCGCCCCGGACCTTCGCCCGAACGGTTTCGATCCCAGCGATCCGGGCCGGTCCGACGACGCGGGGGCCGCGCCGGGCGGGCCCGTCACCGGGCGGAACGCCCCCGCCTCCGGCGGCGCCGACCGCACGGGCACGGACCGCGCGGGCACGGGCGTCGGGGGCACGGGCGTCGGGGGCACCGGCACGGGCGGAAGAAGGAACGCCGGTGACGCCCCGGCACGCCTGCTGCCGTAACCGCCGGAAGATCTGCCCGGACGGAGCGATGTCCGGATACGGGCGAAGACGACCCCCCGACGACCCCCGGGGTGAGGCGACGCCGCGAGGTGCCGCGCCGGGCGACGCGACGGAGACGATAGCCGGGGGTCGGCCCCACGTCAGTTCGCCAGCTCGGCCCGCAGTTCGGCGGGGGTGGTCACCGGCGCCCGGCAGGTGAAGCGGCGGCACACGTAGGCGGCGGGCGAACCGCCGATCATGCCGCGTCCCTCCAGCAGCGGCACGTCCACAGCTCCGTCACCCACAGCTTCGTCATCCACGGCTCCGCCGTCCACTGATCCGCTGCCGGCGGATCCGTCGCCGAGCGCCACCACCAGGCCCGGCGCGCCGGACAGGAGGGCCGCCCGGTGCAGCGCGCGGGTGCGGGGGTCGCCGGACGGGCCGACGATCGCCACCTCCACCGGCCCGCGCAGGGCCGCCTCGGCCACGGCGAGACCCCATCCCGCGAAGCGGGCGTACCGCCCGGCCAGCGTGGAGACCGCGCCGAGCGCCGCCTCGGCCGCCTCCCGATGCCGGGCCGAACCGGTCAGCGCCGCGTACGACAGCAGCGCGCCCGCCGCCGCGAAGCGCCCGGACGGCGTGGCGTTGTCGGTGGGGTCGGCGGGTCGCTGGAACAGCCGTTCGCCGTCGTCCGGGGCGTCGTAGAACCCTCCGGAGCCGTCGGGGAACCGGGTCAGGACGGTCTCCAGCAGGTCGCCGGCCCGGTGGAACCAGCGGCTCTCGCCGGTGACGCCATAGAGGGCGATGAACCCTTCCGCCGTGTTCGCGTAGTCCTCCAGCATGCCGGCGTTGGTCCCCGCCCGGCCGTCGCGTGAGGTGCGCAGCAGCCGGGCCGGGCCGCGGGCCACCGTGTGCAGGTCGTCGAGCAGCACGGCCGCCTCCCGCGCGGCGTCCACCAGCACGGGCCGCTCGAACAGCGCGCCCGCCTCGGCCAGGGCGGCGATCACCAGCCCGTTCCACGAGGCCACGATCTTGTCGTCCCGGCCCGGCCGCGGGCGCCGTTCCCGCGCGGCCCGCAAGGCCGTACGGATTCGGTCGAACCGCTCCGGGTCGTCGGGGTCGGCCAGAAGCTGGAGCACGGACGTGCCGTGCTCGAACGTGCCCGTGACCTCGAACACCGAGGCCGCCCAGGCGCCGTCGTCCTCCCCGAGGACCTCGCGAAGCTGCTCGGGAGTCCAGACGTAGAACAGGCCCTCGCCGTGGGTGCCGTCCGGTCCCTCGCTGTCGGCGTCGAGGGCCGAGGCGAAACCGCCCTCCGGGGTGCGCATCTCCCGCAGCAGCCATTCGGCGGTCTCCAGGGCCACCCGCCTGGCGAGGACCGAGCCCGTCGCGCGCCACCAGTGGGCGTAGACCCGCAGCAGCAGCGCGTTGTCGTAGAGCATCTTCTCGAAGTGCGGCACGACCCAGTCGGCGTCGACGGAGTAGCGGGCGAAACCCCCGCCGATCTGGTCGTACATGCCGCCCCTGGCCATGGCCTCCATGGTCGCCTCGGCCATGGACACCGCCTCGGGCGTGCCGTGCCGCAGCAGGAACTCCAGGGCCATGGACGGCGGGAACTTCGGCGCCCCGCCGAAGCCGCCCCGCCGCTCGTCGAAGCCCTCCGCGAGATTCCGTACGGCGAGGGCGAGCGTGCCGGCGTCCGGCAGCGGGCCCGACGGCACCCCGGTCCGCTCGCCGAGCGCCTCCACCACCTTCGCGCCCTGGGTCAGCACGCCCTCCCGGTCCTGCCGCCAGGCCTCCGAGACGGCCTGCAGCAACCGGTGGAGGTGCGGCCGGGGAAAGTAGGTCCCGGCGTAGAACGGATGGCCCTCCGGCGTGGCGAACACCGTCATCGGCCAGCCGCCCTGCCCGGTCATCGCCTGGACGGCGCCCATGTAGACGGCGTCCACGTCGGGACGTTCCTCGCGGTCGACCTTCACGTTGACGAACAGGTCGTTCATCTGCCGCGCGGTGGCCTCGTCCTCGAACGACTCGTGGGCCATGACATGGCACCAGTGACACGCCGAGTAGCCGACGCTGATCAGCAGGGGGACGTCGCGCCTGCGCGCCTCCGCGAACGCCTCCTCGCCCCACGGAAACCAGTCCACCGGGTTGTCCACGTGTTGCAGGAGATAAGGAGAGGTCTCGCCGCCCAGCCGGTTCATACGGCCAGCCTCTCACACGCTCAGATGCGCGCTCCCTCGTCTTCCGGCCAGGGCAGACGGGCTCCCGGGGCGTTCCCCGCGTCCGGGGGAAGGGCCCGGTGGGAACGCGCGGGGAGAACGTGGGGATGTGTTCGGGCGCGTCCGGGCGTAGGCTCACAGGACGTGGGCTTGGATCTGGACTTCGCGGTCAGGCACTCGGGGCGCCCGGCGGCCGCCATGACGCGGCGGGACGTCGCCCGGGTGCTGCTGGCCGTGCCGTCGGGGCAGGCCCTGGTCGCCCTTCCCGACCTGCGGCGGCAGCTGCTCGCCGTGGGCAATCCGCTGTCGGTCACGTTCTGGGAGTCCGCCAAGGCGGTGCTGACCAGCATCGAGTCGGGCGTGGCCACGGTGGGCGAGGTGCAGCGCTGGCTGGAGTCCAGCGGCACCGAGCCGATCATGCTCACCCGCAGCTACTTCCTCTGGCCAGAGGAGAGCGAGCGCGGCCCGGTGGCCACCGAGATGTACGAGCGGCTGGTCGAGTTCCTGGAGGAGCGCCTTGCGGCGGGGGAGATCGACGCGGACGCGCTGGCCTGCGGGGACGCCGGGGCCCGCCACGCCTACGAGGAACTCCAGGAACGCTGGCTCGGCACGCCGCTCCCCGACGGCCGGGTGCCCAACGTCGTGGTCAACGACGAGCAGGACAAGGAGCTGTACGCCGCCTGGGACGAGGAGGAGGCCTTCGCGCTGAGCGAGCTGCGGCGGGTGCTCGACGACCTGCCCGAGCCGCCCTTCCCCGAGGCCGACCTCCGCATGGCCGCCCGCCGGTTGCGCGTCACGCTGGGCCGGCCCGGCTACCCCGGCAACGTGCTGCGCGCGTGCGCCGGCCTGGAGGAGGGCGACCTGCCGGAACGGGACGAGGACCTGTGGCTCACGGTCGCCGCCGGGATCGCCGCGCCGATCTCCGACCTCCCGGACGAGGAGGACGCGGCCCGGTTCTTCGACATGGAGGGCGATCTCAGCCACGAGGACTCGATACTGGCCTCGCTGTGCGCCATCCACCACGCCGACTGGCTCGCCTCGGTGATCACCCTGGTCCGGTACGGCCCCGGCGTGCTCGCCTCACCCGAGCGGATCGCCCGGTTCATCGCCGACTCCGAGGACGTCGACGTCGACCCGGACGAGCCGGAGGACCTGGAGGCGACGGAGATGCTGTTCACGGCGGTCACCCCGCTGTGGGCGCACCTCGGCATCGTGGACCGGGCGGAGGTGCTGACCCCGCTCGGCTGGTGGGGCCTGCCCAAGGCGCTGGAGCGCGCCTGGTCCTCCGGCCCCGCCCTGCCGGACTGACGGCACTAGTTCCGGTAGTCGTCGTCCACCAGGTCGCGGTACTCCGGATTCCGCTGGATGTACCAGGCCACGAACGAGCACAGGGGCACGACGCGCAGCCCCGCCGTACGCGCGCCGTCGAGGGCGGCGCCCACCAGATGGCCGCCCAGCCCCCGGCCCTCGTACTCGCCGCGGACCTCGGTGTGCGTGAAGACCATCGCCCCGTCCCGCATCCGGTACTGCGCGAACCCGGCGACCACGCCGTCGACGAGGATCTCGTAGCGCGACGCGGCCGGGTCGGCGACGACCTCGACGGCCGCGCTCACGCGTCCGGTCCGTTCCCGTGGCGGTCGTCCTCGCGGCGGTCGTCCGGCACCTGGATCTTCCTCATCTGCTTGTTCATGTTCTTCAGCAGGAGGAACAGGGCGACGGCGATCGCGGCGACGACGAGGAAGCCCAGGAGACCAGGCCCGTAGGTGTTTGCGTCCACCCGTCCAGCTTACGAGCGGGCAGGGGCGGCCTCCGCGTGGATCCCCGTGAACAGGTCGTCCTCCGGCAGCGTGGTGTCCACCAGCGACCGCGCGAGGTGGTAGTCCTCGGTCGGCCAGATCTCCTCCTGGAGATCCCTCGGGCAGACGAACCAGAAGCCGTCGGGGTCGACCTGGGTGGCGTGCGCGAGCAGGGCGAGGTCGCGAAGCTCGAAGTACTCCCCGCACGGAACCCTGGTCGTGACCTCCCACTTCTCCGGGCGGTCCTCCCACCGGGCGATCCAGTCGGCGTACGGCGAGCCGATGCCGCGCTCGGTCATCGCGTTGTGCAGCGCCTCGAACCGCTCCCTGGTGAAGCCCATGTGGTAGTAGAGCTTCAGCGGCTGCCACGGCTCCCCGGTGCCCGGGTAGCGGTCGGGGTCGCCCGCCGCCTCGAACGCCTCGACCGACACCCGGTTGGTCATGATGTGGTCCGGGTGCGGGTAGCCGCCGTTGTCGTCGTACGTGAGGATCACGTGCGGCCGGAACTCCCGCACGGCGGCGACGAGTGGCGCCGAGGCCGCCTCCAGCGACTGCAGCGCGAAGCAGCCCTCCGGCAGCGGCTCGTTCTCGTCCTCCGGCAGCCCGGAGTCCACGAACCCGAGGAAGCGCTGCCGCACGCCGAGGATCTCGCGGGCCTTCTCCATCTCCTGCCGGCGCACCTCGCCCATGTTCTCGAGGATGTCGGGCCGGTCCATCTTGGGGTTGAGGATCGAGCCGCGTTCACCGCCCGTACAGGTGACGACGAGGACCTCCGCGCCCTCCGCGACGTAGCGGGCCATCGTGGCGGCACCCTTGCTCGACTCGTCGTCGGGGTGCGCGTGCACGGCCATCAGCCTCAACGGTGCGCTCACGGCTCTCCTCATGGTGTCCTCTGGCTGTCAAAGAGGTTAGCTTCTAAGTGACCGTGCGCACCGGACCGGCATGGCCCGCGCCGGCACGGTCCCCTGTGCGGACGATCGTCTCGCACAACACCGACAAACCTCAGGGAGATTCCGCGATGCCCACCGATGAGGCCGGCGGCGGGGGGACACGCCCGGTGCTCGGCACGCCGGACGACTTCGCGCCACGCCCGGCGCGGCCCGGCCGGCTGGTGCCGTACGTCGTGATGGCGCTGGTCGTGGCGCTGATCGCGGGCGGCTGGGGCTACGTCATGCTCCGCGCGAACGGGAACCCGGCCGTCAGCGCCCAGGTGATCACATTCGACGCGAGCGCTCCGGACTCCGCCGTAATAACGTTCACCGTGCACAAGCCCACGGGCCGGGCGGCGACGTGCCGGATCCAGGCGCTCGACACCAGGCACCTGGAGGTCGGCAGCCGCGAGGTGGACGTTCCGCAGGGCCGGTCGGACCTGGAGTTCACCGAGCGGGTGAGGACGAGCGCGCAGGCCACAGCGGTACATGTCGACTACTGCGATCTCGTATAGTGGAATCTTTGGGGAAGCGTTCGAAGGCGTTAACTCGTTAGCCTTTCGAGTCACTTACGGAAACAAGGAGAGCCCGTGGCCGTCTCCCAGAACGACAACGTCACCTGGCTGACGCAAGAGGCGTACGACCGCCTCAAGGAGGAGTACGAGTACCTTTCGGGCCCGGGTCGCACGGACATCGCCAAGAAGATCGAAGCCGCCCGGGAAGAGGGTGACCTCAGGGAGAACGGTGGCTACCACGCCGCCAAGGACGAGCAGGGCAAGATGGAGGCCCGCATCTTCCACCTCCGGCAGATCCTGGACAGCGCCAGGGTCGGTGAGGCTCCCCGCGCCGAAGGCATCGTCGGACCCGGCATGACCGTGACGGTCCGCTTCGACGGCGACGACGAGGAGGTCACCTTCCTGCTGGCCTCCCGCGAGGAGAGCGGCGCTCCGATCGACGTCTACTCGCCGAACTCTCCCCTCGGGTCCGCCATCAACGGCAAGAAGGTCGGCGAGCAGGCGACCTACACGATGCCCAACGGCAGGCAGAACACCGTCGAGATCCTCGAGGCCGTGCCGTACGTCGGCAACTAGGGGCCGCGACCCAGGGGTCTTGTCCCTTTTCGCCCCGGCCGGGAATTCTGCAATCGATTGCGCTATTCCCGGCCGTACGGCAGTCTCGTCGTGGAACGAAGCATTCGCTGCGGAAGGGGTGAGATCGTGCTCGAACGCCGAGCGCGCTTATCCACCCGTGTCCGCAGGAAACTCGCCGTAGCGGTCTTCGAGGCGCGTCAGGACCTGGCGTACCGGCCGCGGCTTCCCCGGCACAACCTCGGACGGCACAACCTCGGACGGCGGGCCGCCGGGCTGCGCAGGACGGTCCCCTTCATCGCCGTGCTGCTCGTGTGCGTGCTGGCGGCCGACGTCCTCGCGCTCGGCGAACTCACGTCCGGCACCGCGAACCCCGATGCGACCGCGGGGGTCTCCCAGCGGCGTACGGCCCACGGCTACGTGGCGGCGGCGCGGCAGGACCACGCCGGGACGGCCCCCGGAACGGCCCAGAACCCGGCGGCGGGCCCGTCGGAGAGTCCGTCGGCGCAGGTGGCGCCGCTGGGGCGCCTGATCCGCCCGCACCTGTTCGTGGTGGCCGACCAGCCGCTGCCCGCCGAACTGGTCGAGAGGGTGCGCCGGGTCAAGGGCGTCGCGGACGCCGAGGTGACCGGCGCCGCCGACGTGACCGTGGACGGCAAGCGCGTGCAGACGATGGGCGTCGACCCGTCCACCTTCCGCGCGTACACGCCGAAGGTGACGGCCGCCACCGACGGGCTGTGGCGCAACATCGCGGCCGGGGACATGGCGGTCTCGTTCGAACTCGGCCACGACGGCGGGGTCAAGCTCGGGTCCGTCGTCGAGGGCGGCGGCAGGCGCCTGCGCATCGGCGCGTACGCCACGGTCGGCATGGGCTCGATCGCCGCGATCGTCTCGAAGAACACGGCGGCGGCGCTGGGCGTCCCGGACGGCAACGCCCTCGTCGTGAGCGCGCCGAAGGTCGACTCGGCCAAGCTCCGCCGGAGCCTGCTGAAGATCCTGCCCAAGGGCAGCCAGGTCGCCACGATCAACCCGGTGGTGGTCACGCCCAAGGGGCGCACCGTGTGGCCGTCGACCGCGTTCATGTCCGCCGACCAGCTCAAGGTGGCGCTGGAGGCGGCCGTCGGCAAGCTCGGCCGGCCGTACGTCTGGGGCGCCGAGGGCCCCGACAGCTTCGACTGCTCCGGGCTCGTGCAGTGGGCGTACGCGCAGGCGGGCGTGCGGATGCCGCGGGTGACGTACCAGCAGTGGGTCACCGGGCCGCAGGTGCCGCTGTCGCAGGCGCAGCCGGGCGACCTGCTGTTCTGGCGCAACGATCCGACCAACCCCGGCTACATCTCGCACGTCGCCATCTACTGGGGCAACGGGAAGATGCTGCACGCCCCGCACACCGGCGACGTCGTGAAGATCGCGGACGTCTACACGAAGAACCTCGCCGGAGTCGTCCGGGTCAGTCCTCAGGTCTCCGCCCGGGTCCGCTGACCCCGTCGGCCGCGAGGCCGTCCATCACGAGCGAGAACAGGTGATCCCGCCGGGCGGCGAGGGACGGCGCCTGCTCGGCGATCCAGCCGACGGCGTTCACCAGGGCGAACAGGTCGATCCTCGTCACGTCCGGCCGGATGCGGCCGTCGTCCTGGGCGCGCCGCAACAGCCGTCCCGCGGCCTCCCGCATCGCCGCGCACGACGCGTGCAGGGGAGAGCTCTCGTCGCCGATCGTGGTCATCATCGAGGCGGACAGGCCGCGGTAGGCGGCCGCTCCGTCGACGAACTCCCGCAGCCACTCCAGCAGTGCCGCGTGCGGGTCGCCGCCGCCGGCCAGTTCTCCCGCCCTGGCCGCGAGGTGGTCGAACCGCTGCCGCAGCAACGCCTCCAGGAGGGCCTCCCTGGTGGGGAAGTGCCGGTAGAGGGTGCCCATGCCGACCTCGGCACGGCGCGCGATGTCGCGCAGCGACGCCTGCGTCCCCTGCTCCTCCACGACGATCCTGGCGACCTCCAGGATGCGCCCGTGGTTGCGCCGCGCGTCCGCGCGCTGCTGCCGGTCCGTCATGCGTCGATCCTCGCACCCCGGTATCTGGGGCGTTGACATGCGGAGCGGTGCTCCGCTTATTATCTGGAGCACCGCTCCGAATCGTCCCTCCAGGAGGATCGATGCCCGCGATGAAGGCCGTCCGCATGCACCGGACCGGCGAACCCGGCGTTCTGACGGTGGAGGAGCTTCCCCGCCCCGAGCCGGGGCCCGGAGACGTGCTCGTCCGCGTCCACGCGGCCGGCGTGAACCCGCCCGACTGGTACGCCCGCCGGGGCTTCGCCGGCATCCCCGAGGACATACGGCCCACGCTCCCTCTGCCGTACACGCCGGGCTCGGACGTCTCCGGGACGGTCGCCGCCGTGGGCCACGGCGTCACCGAGTGGCGGGAGGGCGACGAGGTGTTCGGCCTCGTGCGCTTCCCCTCCCTGGAGAACGGGGGGAAGGGCTATGCCGAGTACACGACCTCGCCCGCGTCGCACCTGGCCCGCAAGCCGGCCTCGCTCGGCCACGTCGAGGCGGCCGGCGTGCCGATGGCGGGCCTCACCGCCTACCAGTTCATCGTCGATCACATCAAGCTCGACGAGGGCCGCAGGGTGCTGGTCAACGGCGCCGCCGGCGGGGTCGGCCACTTCGCGGTCCAGCTCGCCAGGATCAAGGGCGCGTACGTGATCGGGGTCGCCTCGGGACGGCACGAGACGTTCCTGCGCGAGCTGGGGGTGGACGAGTTCCTCGACTACACCACCACGCGGGTGGAGGACGAGGTGCGGGACGTGGACGTCCTCATCGACACCGTGGGCGGGCCGGACGCCCACCGGTTCCTGCCGGTGCTGCGGCGCGGAGGCGTGATCAGCCCGATCTTCCACGCCGAGTACCACCGGAAGCGGGTGGCCGATCTGGGCATCTCCTTCCGGCGCGGCCAGGTCCACTCGGACGGCGGGCAGCTGGCCGAGCTGGCACGACTGCTGGAAGAGGGCCGGCTGCGCGTGGGCGTCGACTCGGTCTTCCCGCTCGCCGAGGCCGCGAAGGCGCACGAACGGGCGGAGCGCGGGCACATCCAGGGGAAGATCGTCCTGCGGGTGGCGCCCGATCAGACCGGCAGACCGGCCTCCAGGTAGCCGAGCGCCTCGTCGATCAGGACGAGCAGCGGCGTCCTGCCGTCCTGCTCCACCCAGCCGAACAGGGCCGTGAGGATGACTCCCAGGACCGCCCCAGCGAGCGTCCGTACGGCGGGGCCGCGTGGATCGCGGCCGGAGCGTTCCGCCATGGCGGCCGCGAGCAGCTCGATCGTGGCGAACAGTCCCTCCACGGTCCGCGCCCGCAGGGCGGGCACGGAGGTGGTGAGCTTGATCCGGGCGAGCATCTGGTCCAGCTCCTCCGGGCCGATCGACTCGAAGGCGGTGCGGAACGCGGCGCGCAGGGCGGTCAGCGGGGGCAGGTCCGGCGGCTGGGCCCTGATGGCCTCCAGCAGCATCGGGTCGTAGTCGTCCTGGATGACCACGTCTTCCTTGGTGGGGAAGTACCGGAAGAACGTACTGGGGGAGACCTCCGCGGCCTCCGCGATCTGCTCGACCGTCGTGGCCTCGTAGCCCTGTTCGGCGAACAGCCGCAGGGCCTCCTCCTGGATGGTCCGGCGGGTCTTGGCCTTCTTGCGCTCGCGCAGGCTCGTGACAGCGCTGGCGGAGGCGGCGGAGTTCCGGTCAGCGCGCTGTGGTGAGCTCATGCCCCGATTCTGCCGTCTTTCCGCTCCTGGCCGTGTTCCCCGGCAGGAAGACGGCCACCAGGACGGCGGCGGCCGCGGACGCGCCCCCGCACAGCAGCAGGACCAGGTCCATGCCGTCGACGAACGCCTCGCGGGCGGCCCACAGCAGCGCCGCGTCGCCCGTACGGGCGGCCAGGGCCACGGCGGCGGTGATCGAGTCGTCCGCCGCCCGCGGGACCCCGGCGGGCAGCCCGGAGGCGTACGCCGCGGAGAGCACGCTGCCCAGGCCGGCCACGCCCAGCGCGCCGCCGACCTGCCGGACGGTCTGCAGGGTCGCCGAGCCCGAGCCCGAGCGCTCCTGCGGCAGCAGGGCGAGCACGCCGTCCATGGCGGGGACCATGGCCAGGCCCACCCCCGCGCCGAGGACGGCCAGCCAGGCCGCGACGAACCCGTACCCGGAGGACACCGAGGTCGTCGCGCCCAGGACGAAGCCGGCGGCGAGCACGACCAGGCCCGCCGGCATCACCACGCGCAGGCCGAGGGGGGCGGTGAGCCGCTCACCGGCCAGGCCGCCGAGCATGAGCCCCGCCACCATGGGGATCACCCGTACGCCGGTGCCGAAGGCGTCGTGGCCGAGCACGGCCTGCAGGTGCTGGGGGACGACGAACAGCACGCCCGACATGCCGAGGCTGACGAACGTGGCGCCGGCCGCGCCCCACACGAAGACCCGGCTGCGGAACAGCCCGACGTCCAGCATCGGCCTGCGGACGCGGGCCTCGACCCGGACGAGCGCCGCCAGCAGCACCACCCCGGCCGCCAGGCCGGCGAGGACGCGGACGTCGCCCCACCCGCGGGCCGGCGCCTCGATGACGCCGTACACCAGTGCCGCCAGGCCCGTCACCGACAGCAGCGCGCCGGGAACGTCGGTCCGGGGCGCGGCGGGGTCACGGGACTCGGGGATGAACACGGCCGCCGCGACCGCCGCCACGACGACCACCGGGATGTTGACGAGGAAGATCGAGCCCCACCAGAAGCGGTCGAGCAGGTAGCCGCCCACGATGGGGCCGAGGGGCAGGCCGAGGGCCAGGGCGGCGGTGAAGACGGCGATCGCGCGGCCCCGCTCACGCGGGCCGAAGACCACCGGCAGGATCGAGGTCGACAGCGGCATGATCAGCGCGCCGCCCGCGCCCATGAGCGCGCGGGCCGCGATCAGCGCGCCGGTGCCGTTCGCGTACGTCGCGAACACCGACGCGACCCCGAAGGCCGCGAGCCCGGCCAGTAGCAGCCGCCTGCGGCCGAAGCGGTCGCCGAGCGCCCCCGCAGGAAGCATCAGCGCGGCGAACGGAACCAGGTACGCGTCCACGATCCACTGCAGGTCGCCGGTCGTGGCGCCCAGGTCGGCCGCCAGCGTCGGCAGTGCCACGTTGAGCACCGTCGCGTCCATCCCTATGACCAGGACGCTCAGCACGAGGGCGCCGAGCGCCCACCAGCGAGAAGTGAGAGATGCCATGAATTGATAGTAACTGTCAAAAACTAGTATCTGTCAATCCAGATCTTAGACTGAGCAGCGTTGTAATCTTGATTACATGGATGCAGAAGAACAACTGAAGGCGTGGTTCGCCGGCCGCCTGCCGGAGACGTGGTTCGCCGGCCGGCCGGAGGTCGTGGTGGACCGTGAGGAGATCACCGTGCTCGGGACCCTGCCGCCGCTGTCGGTGGCCGAAGGGCTGCCCGACCTCGAACGGGCCGCGGCCGTCGAGGGATACGTCGAACGGTTCCGCGAGGAGACCCGCGAGCGCAGGATCGAGATCGCCCGGGAGGCCGAGCACCGCTTCCGGCGCAAGGTGTCCTGGGGGGTCGTCGCCGGTGGCGAGACAGTGATGTTCACCACTCTTTCCGTGCCGGTCATGACCCGCCTGCGCCAGCCGGAGCGGCAGGTGCTGGACACCCTGGTCGCCGCGGGTGTGGCGCGCAGCCGCAGCGACGCGCTGGCCTGGTGTGTCCGGCTGGTCGGGAAGCACACCGACAACTGGCTCGCTGACCTGCGCGATGCCCTCCAGCACGTCGACCGGGTCAGGGCGGAGGGTCCCGGCGGATTGGACTGAACCAATTTGCGCAGAGGTCTAAACCATTGCGATCGGTCTATACCAATGTGTAACGCCGGTGAGGCGGGTAAGGAGGGGAAAGACGTTTTTTCGACAGGGCCCGAGTGGGTAAGGTCGCACAACATCACGGCCCCTGCCTGGGCGGATACCGTCGGGGGCCGTGATGGAGAATGGCACCGAATTGCACGGGAGTGGAAACGCGATGGTCTACTCCAATCGGCTTCGGGGGCCGTTCGCCGCGAATGACGCTCTGGCCCTGAGAGATTAAGGAGCCGCCCCCGTGTCCATTTCAGTAGATGTGCCGACGCCCACCACTCACAGCGATCTGGCGGCCTGGGTGAGCCGGATCGCGGAGCTGACCCAGCCGGACCGCGTCGAATGGTGCGACGGCTCGGAGGCCGAGTGGACGCGCCTGACCAACCTTCTGGTCGACCAGGGCACCTTCCGGCGGCTCGCCAAGCGTCCCAACAGCTTCTACGCGGCCTCGGACCCGGGCGACGTCGCCCGGGTGGAGGACCGCACGTTCATCTGCTCGGAGCGCGAGGAGGACGCGGGCCCGACCAACAACTGGATCGCGCCGGACGAGATGCGCGAGACGTTCGCCACGCTGTTCCGGGGCTGCATGCGGGGCCGGACGATGTACGTCGTGCCGTTCTGCATGGGCCCCCTGGGCGGCGACCTCTCCCAGCTCGGCGTCGAGATCACCGACTCGCCGTACGTCGTGGTGTCGATGCGGATCATGACGAGGATGGGCGAGGAGGCGCTGCGCCTCATCGAGGAGCGTGGAGCGGCGCGAAAGGCCCGAGAGAGCGAGGCACGAGCCAACGAGGGCCGCGGCAAGCGCGACCATGAGCACAGCGACTTCGTCAGGGCGGTGCATTCGGTGGGGGCGCCGCTGGAGCCCGGTCAGGCCGACGTGCCGTGGCCGTGCAGCCGGACCAAGTACATCAGCCACTTCCCGGAGACCCGCGAGATCTGGTCGTACGGCTCGGGCTACGGCGGCAACGCGCTGCTGGGCAAGAAGTGCTACGCGCTGCGGATCGCCAGCGTGATGGCCCGCGACGAGGGCTGGCTGGCCGAGCACATGCTGATCCTCAAGCTCACTCCGCCGGAGGGCGAGGCGCGGTACATCGCGGCCGCCTTCCCGTCGGCCTGCGGCAAGACCAACCTCGCCATGCTCCAGCCCACGATCCCGGGCTGGAAGGTCGAGACGATCGGCGACGACATCGCCTGGATGCGCTTCGGCGCCGACGGCCGGCTGTACGCGATCAACCCGGAGGCCGGCTTCTTCGGCGTCGCGCCCGGGACCGGACAGACGACGAACGCCAACGCGATCGAGACGCTGTGGGGCAACAGCGTCTTCACGAACGTCGCGCTGACCGACGACGGCGACGTCTGGTGGGAGGGCCTCACCGACGAGCCGCCCGCGCACCTCACCGACTGGAAGGGCCGCGACTGGACGCCCGGGTCGGGCGAGCCCGCCGCCCACCCGAACGCCCGGTTCACCACCCCGGCCGAGCAGTGCCCGACGATCGCCCCCGAGTGGCAGGACCCGGCCGGCGTGCCGATCTCGGCCATCCTGTTCGGCGGGCGCAGGGCGACCGCCGTGCCGCTGGTGACCGAGTCGCTGAGCTGGCGGCACGGGGTCTTCCTGGGCGCCAACGTGGCGTCGGAGAAGACCGCGGCGGCCGAGGGCAGGGTCGGCGAGCTGCGCCGCGACCCGTTCGCGATGCTGCCGTTCTGCGGCTACAACATGGGCGACTACTTCGCGCACTGGATCGGCGTCGGCGAGTCGGCCGACCCGGAGAAGCTGCCCAGGATCTACTACGTGAACTGGTTCCGCAAGGACGCGGACGGCCGCTTCCTGTGGCCCGGCTTCGGCGAGAACAGCCGGGTGCTCAAGTGGATCGTCGAGCGGCTGAACGGCGTGGCCGGCGCCGTGCCCACGCCGATCGGCAACGTGCCGGACGCGATCGACACCGAGGGCCTCGGCATCGCGCCCGGGGACATGGAGCTTCTGCTCGGCGTCGACCCCGAGGTGTGGCGTGAGGAGGCCGCGCTGATCCCGCCCCACTTCGAGACGTTCGGCGACCACATGCCAAAGGAGCTGTGGGACGAGTACCACGCCCTGGTCGAGCGGCTCGGCTGACTCCCGCGTACGGCCCGCGCGCCGGGGAAGCCGGAGGAGAGCGGGCGGGGCACGCCGCGCCGCCCGCGATAATTGGTGACCGAACCCCCCACCGGTCGTGAGGAAGAGGGTCGCATGAGCATGCGCGATCTCGTGTACAAGCTGTACGAGCGCAGGCTCGAAGGGAAGCTGTCCTCCGCTCGGATTCCCCGGCACGTCGGCGTCATCGTCGACGGCAACCGCAGGTGGGCGCGGGCCATGGGCCTGCACGACGTCAGCCGGGGCCACCAGAAGGGCGCCGACAAGATCTCCGAGCTGCTCGGGTGGTGCCGGGAGGCCGGGGTCGGCTACGTCACGCTGTGGCTGCTGTCCACCGACAACCTCTCCAGGGACAAGGCCGAGCTGGGGCCGTTGCTCCAGGTCATCGAGAACCTCGTGCAGGATCTCGTGGACCAGGGCTGGCACGTCAACCCGATGGGATCGCTGGACCTTCTGCCCGATCACACGGCTCGTGTCCTCAAACACGCGAAAGAAACCACATCGCATCGCCCCGGCCTGATTGTGAACGTTGCCGTTGGGTATGGAGGAAGGCGTGAGATCGCTGATGCGGTGCGCTCCCTCCTCCAGGAGCACGCCAGCAAGGGCGCGAGCATCGAGGACCTCGTCGAGGTCCTCGACGTGGAGCACATCGCGGAGCATCTCTACACGCGCGGCCTGCCCGACCCCGACCTCGTCATCCGGACCTCGGGAGAGCAGCGACTCTCCGGATTCCTGCTCTGGCAGAGCGCCCACTCCGAGTTCTACTTCTGCGAGGCCTACTGGCCTGACTTCCGCAGAGTCGACTTCCTGCGGGCGCTCCGCTCGTACGCCGCGCGACACCGTCGGTACGGCTCCTGAGACGGTACGTGACCAGCGCCTTTTAACCTGCCTAAACCTATTGGGCTGGGGACTTTCGTTACGTACCGTGGTAGCTGAGCGGCCGTCGAGAGGATCGGCGGTCACCACCTCGGGAGAGGGCCCGTCCTTGCGCGACCACCATGCGGGGAGGGCCGGAGACCCGGTCTGCCTTCGCAGGTCACGGGCCCGGTCCGGTCACCACCAGTCAAGGCAGGGCGCCGGCCTCAGGCGCCCGGGGGAGAACGCGTGGCAGTGTCCTCGAGCAACCCGTCCACATCCCGCACCTACGTTCTGGACACCTCCGTCCTGCTCGCCGACCCGGCGGCGCTGAGCCGCTTCGCCGAGCACGAGGTCGTCGTCCCGATCGTCGTCATCACGGAACTGGAGGCCAAGCGTCACCACCCGGAGCTCGGCTACTTCGCCCGGGAGGCGCTCCGCTTCCTCGATGACCTCAGAGTGCGGCATGGACGGCTGGATGAGCCCATGCCGATCGGCGACGGGACCATCCGGGTCGAGTTGAACCATAGTGATCCATCCTGCCTCCCGGCGGGGTTCCGCCTGGGTGACAACGACACCCGCATCCTGACCGTCGCCCAGAACCTCGCGGCCGAGGGCGCGGACGTGGTGCTGGTGTCGAAGGACCTGCCGATGCGGGTCAAGGCCGCGTCCATCGGCCTCTGCGCGGAGGAGTACCGCGCGGGCATGGTGGTCGAGTCGGGCTGGACCGGCATGGCGGAACTCCAGGTCACCACCGAGGAGATGGACACGCTCTTCGACGCGGGCACCGCCGACATCGACGAGGCGCGCGACCTGCCGTGCCACACCGGTCTGCGGCTGCTGTCGAGCCGCGGCTCGGCGCTCGGCCGCGTCATGCCGGACAAGTCGGTACGGCTGGTCCGGGGCGACCGGGAGGTCTTCGGGCTGCACGGCCGGTCCGCCGAGCAGCGGATCGCGCTCGACCTGCTGATGGACCCCGACGTCGGCATCGTCTCGATGGGCGGCCGCGCGGGCACCGGCAAGTCGGCGCTCGCACTGTGCGCGGGCCTGGAGGCGGTGCTGGAGCGCCGCCAGCACCGCAAGATCATCGTCTTCCGTCCCCTGTACGCCGTGGGCGGCCAGGAGCTCGGCTACCTCCCCGGCACGGAGAACGACAAGATGGGCCCCTGGGCCCAGGCGGTCTACGACACGCTGGGCGCGGTGACGACTCCGGAGGTCATCGAGGAGGTCATCGACCGGGGCATGCTGGAGGTCCTGCCGCTGACCCACATCCGCGGCCGTTCCCTCCACGACGCGTTCGTGATCGTGGACGAGGCGCAGTCGCTGGAGCGCGGCGTGCTGCTGACCGTGCTGTCCCGCATCGGGGCCAACTCCCGGGTCGTGCTCACCCACGACATCGCCCAGCGCGACAACCTGCGGGTGGGCCGGCACGACGGCGTGCTCGCGGTGGTGGAGAAGCTGAAGGGCCACCCGCTGTTCGCCCACATCACGCTGACCCGGTCCGAGCGGTCGCCGATCGCGGCCCTGGTGACCGAGATGCTGGAGAACATCACGCTCTGATCCCCGTCAGGGTGGGAGCTGGCCGTCCTCGGGGGCCAGGTCCCAGTACTCCCGGCAGGTGTGGGCCTTCAGCCGCCCGTTCCTGCCGGGAGCCACGTGGGCGATCTCCACGGCCCAGACCTCCGGGCTCAGCCGGGCCGTACAGGTGATCTGGGCCATGGCCGCCCTGGAGATCTTCCATCCGCTGACGAACAGGCGCACGCGCAGGCTCAGCGTGCTGTCCGGGTCGTTGCGGCTGCCCTCGTACGGCGAGTACCTCACGAGCTGCGTCTGGGCCGGCGAAAGCCCGGTCAGCGCGGTGGACAGGCGGTTCGCGGGCCGTCCGCTCGCCTTGAACAACGCGTCGAGGACGTCGTTGACGTGCGCGGACCGCGCCGCGACGCGGGCGGGCCGCAGCTTGCCGTCCCGCAGCAGGTAGATCGTGACGAGGGTCGGGGTGCCGCTGATGGCCGGCGCCGGGCCGGCGTCGACCACCTCGCTCGGCCCGACCCCGCAGGCCGCGGAGGCCGCCAGCAGGGCCGTGATCAGGGTGGTGAGCATGGTCGTGCGCAGGGTTGTGCGCAGGCCCGCCGCCCCGGCCCGCCGTCCCCGGCCGTGTCCGATACCGGTCATGGCGTGGGGATCCACAGCCGGAAGAGGATGCCGGGCTCGCGGCGCTCCGCCGTGACCGAGCCGTCGTGCAACTCGGCGTTGGCCCTGGCGATGGCCAGGCCGAGGCCGCTGCCCACGCTCCGAGCACGGTCGGCGCCCGCCTTGTAGAAGCGCTCGAAGACGTGCGGGAGGGCGTGCTCGGGGATGCCCTTCCCGTGGTCGCGCACGGTCACCTCCAGGCCCCTCGACGCGTCGGGGCGGACGCGCACCCGGGCGGTGACCACGACCGGCGGCGCGCCGTGGTTGAGCGCGTTGCCGACGAGGTTGGCCACGATCACGTCGAACCTCCGGATGTCCAGCGAGAAGGTGAGGCCGACGGGCACGGTGAGCTTCACCTTGTCGGCCCAGCCCCGCACCTCCAGGCAGTCCGCCAGGGCGTCGCCCACGTCGACGGTCTCCCGGTGGAGCCTGGCGGCGCCCGCGTCCAGCCTGCTGATCTCGATGAGGTGCTCGACCAGCACCCGGAGGCGGCCGATCTCGCGGACGACGATCCGGACGGCCTCCCCGGCGTCGTCCGGCAGGTTCTCGGCGTCCTCGGAGAGCATGTCGGTGACCGCCGTCATCGCCGTCAGCGGGGTGCGCAGCTCGTGGGAGACGTCGGCGACGAACCGGCGCGACATCGACTCCAGCGTCCGCAGCTCGCCGACCGTCTCCTCCAGCGCCGCCGCCGTCTCGTTGAACGTCGCGGTCAGCTCCGCCAGTTCGTCCCTGCCGCGTACGGGCAGCCGGACGTGGAGGTCGCCCGAGCCGAGCGCGCGGGCGGCGGCGCCGAGCCGGCGCACCGGCAGCAGCACGCGCCGGGCCGACAGCAGGGCCAGGGTCAGCGCCAGGACGAGGGTGATCCCCCCGGCCTGCGCGAGGGCCGTCCGCAGGCGGGAGAGGACGGCGTCCTCCTCCGACAGGGGGACGAACACGTACGCCGTCAGGCCGGTCGGCCGCACCACCCCCTGGCCGGTCTCCCGCTGGATCTGCGTGGCCACGATCAGCCACGGCCGGCGCCTGAGGAGCACCCGCTGGTGGACCAGCCGCCCGGCCGCCTGCTCGCGCAGCCGGCGGGGCACGTCGGCGATGGTGAACTCGAAGCCGGAACTGGTCCGCAGGAGCCGGCCGTACGTCACGATCACGGTGCGTTCCGGCGCCTCCAGCGCGTGCACGACCTGGCCGAGGTCGTCCTCGGTGACGGTGGTGTCGCTCGGCCAGACCACGTCGCTCACTCCGATCGGCAGGGTGGTCCTGGACAGCGTCTCGCGCACGTCGGCGACCGCGCCCCGCTCGGCGCGGTCCAGCAGGCCGCGGCGGACGATCTGGTATCCGAGGCCGGTGACGACGGCGGAGGCGGTGACCGCCACCAGCAGGAAGGTGATCACCAGCCGCCCCCGCAACCCCGAGGGCAGCCAGGTCATGGCGGACTGAAGCGGTATCCGAAGCCGCGCACGGTGTGGATGTAGACGGGGTCGGCGGGCACCGGTTCGACCTTGGCGCGGATGCGCTGCACGCAGGCGTCGACCAGCCGGGAGTCGGCCACGTGTGTGTGGTCCCAGACGGCGCGCAGGAGATAGCGGCGGGTGAGGACCTGGCCGGGACGGCGGACGAGTTCGAGCAGCAGGCGCAGTTCGGTCGGGGTGAGGTGGATCTCCCGGCCGGCCAGGCTCACCTTCAGCGCGCCGCGGTCGATCACCAGGTCGCCGAAGACGAGCCGGTCGGGCGAGGCCGACTCCAGCCGGCGCAGGATGGCCCGGATGCGGGCGTCCAGCACGCGGGGCTCGACCGGCTTGACCACGTAGTCGTCCGCGCCGGCCTCCAGCCCGACCACCACGTCGAGGTCGTCGCCCCGGGCGGTGAGCAGGATGATCGGCAGGGGGTCGAGCCTGCGGATGCGGCGGCACACCTCCACGCCGTCGATGCCCGGCAGCATGACGTCGAGGATCGCGATCTCGGGACGCCGGGTGCGTATGTGGTCGAGCGCCTCCTCGCCCGTGGCGTACGCGGTCACCGCGTGGCCCTGCCGGGTGAGCGCGAGTTCGAGCCCGGTGCGGACCGAAGGGTCGTCTTCGACCAGGAGAATGCCTGCCACCTGGTCATTATGCGACGTACACAATGATTCCCCTATTCGTCCCAATATCGATGCCGGGTTGTCACGAGACGAGGTGTGACCAAAATCACACCGGCGGGGAAAGCGCATGTGATCGGTGGTGGGGTCAAGACGTCACCAAACAGGTACCACGATTCGGTTGCGGACCACCCCCCGGGACAGGGCAAGCTCATTGGCCGTGAGCTCTGGTCAGCAGTTGAAGGATCGCCCCCGCGCCTCCCGGTCCCGACGGGGCGGAAACGGCCGTTCCGGCCCCGGCTGGCTGACACCCAAGCGGATCGCGATCCTCGGCGTCTCGGTGGCCGTGCTCGCGGGGGGGACGTTCTACACGGTTCGTACGGCCGTCGACCACGCCAACGCGCCCGTAAAGCCCCTGGAGCCGGGCGACTTCCTGGCCCTCGACCCCGCCAAGCCCGACCCCGAGGCCGACACGCTGAAGGAGAACGCGGTCCAGGCCCTGCGCAAGGACCGGCTGGAGAAGGCCCGCGACCGTTCGAAGGTCCTCGACCCCGTCGACATCGTGGAGAAGGCCCCCGGCGGCGCCGGCCTGCCGCCCGCGAACTTCCCGCCCGGTTCGACCCCCGACCCCGGCAGCAACAAGGCCCTCGGCAAGCAGATGGCCGAGGCGCGCGGCTGGGGCGGCGAGTGGGGCTGCCTGGAGAAGCTGTGGGACAGGGAGAGCCACTGGAACGAGCGGGCCATGAACCGCTACAGCGGCGCGTACGGCATCCCCCAGTCGCTCCCCGGCAGCAAGATGGCGAGCGCGGGCGCCGACTGGCAGACCAACCCCGCCACCCAGATCAAGTGGGGGCTCGGCTACATCGCCGGCCGCTACAAGACGCCCTGCGGCGCCTGGGCCCACTCCCAGTCCACCGGCTGGTACTGAGCCACCGGGCGGCTCCGCGAAACTCTGGTCAGGGTTGGTCGATCCTTCGGCAAGCCCGCGCGTCCGGCGGCGCCCGCGCTGCACCCTTGGCCTCATGGGTGTGAAGGTCAGCGTGGTTATGCCCGTGTCCAACCCCGGGCTCTCGAACGACGACTTCGGTGCCGCCGTGCGTTCGGTGCTGGAGCAGTCGCTGCCGCCGGACGAGTACGAGGTCGTCTTCGCCGACGACGGGTCGACGGACGGGACCCGCAGGCGGCTCGACGCCATCGCCGGGCAGCGCGGCAACGTGCGGGTCCTGCACCTCGACCACACCGGTTCGCCCGCGCGCGGGCGCAACGTCGGCCTGTCCGTGGCCCGCGGCGAGTACGTCTACCTGCTCGGCCAGTACGACAGGCTGGAGCCGCACGCGCTGGAGCGGATGTACGACCGGGCCGTGGAGACCGACGCCGACGTCCTGATCGGCAGGCTGGCCGACGGCGGACCGCCCCCGGCCGCGTTCGCGGGCGACCACGACCGGGCGGACGTGCTGCGCGACCACCTCCTCGCGCTGCCCACCGCGCACAAGCTGTTCAGCCGGGAGTTCCTGGAGACCTGTCAGCTCCGCTTCGCCGACCGGCCGCTGTCGGAGCAGGCCTTCGTGACCCGGGCGTACCTCGCCGCGAAGGTGGTCGCGGTGCTGTCCGATGAGATCTGCTGCCATCTCGGCCCGGCCGCGCCGGGCACGGCGGGGGAGGAGCGGCTCGACGCCGAGGCGCTCTTCGACGGGCTGAACGCGGTCTTCGACGTGGTGGACGCCTGCACCGAGCCGGGATCCCAGCGCCGGCGGATCCACGCCCACTGGTACCGGGCGCTCGGGCTGCGCCGTCTCGCGGGGCCGCGCTTCCTCGCCGCGGAGCCCGAGGAGCGGATGGTCCTGTTCTCCTTCCTGCGCCGGTTCACGCTCGACCGGTTTCCCCCGGAGCTCGACGTCCACTTGCCCGCGCACCTGCGCGCCCGTACGGCGCTGCTGCGGCAGGACCGGCTCGACGCGCTGCTCGCCCTCGCCGAGGCGTCGCGGGGCACCGGGATCAGCGCGGAACTGCGCGGGCTCCGCTGGGACCGGGGCGCGCTCCTGCTCGACCTGAGCGTCGAGGTGCTGCGGCCGGGCGGGAGCCCGCTCTGGCTGCGCCAGCGCGGCGACCGGCTGCTGTGGACGCCGCCGGCGGCCCTGGAGGGACTGCTCGACGGGCTGCTCGGCGACGAGGAGGCCGACATGACCGAGGCGGTGCGCCGGGCGCGGGTGGAGGTCTGCGTACGGCATGCGGAGACCGGGGTGACATACGCCCTGCCGGTCGACTGCTCGGTCGGCCAGGCGACGGTGGGCGAGGCGACGGTGGGCCAAGGGACGGTGGGCGAGGGAACGGCGGCGGATCAGGCGGCGGGCGGCCGGGGGCGGGCGGCCGGTGAGGGGCAGGCGCGGGTCTGGGTGAACGGCCAGGCGCGCCTCGACGTCGGCTCGGCGGCTCTCGGCCGGTCGTTGCCCGCCGGGCTGTGGGAGATCCACGTGCGGCTGCGGGGCCTGCCGGGGGGCCGGGCCCGGATCGTCCGCCCCACGCATCCGATGAGCTGCGCGGGCGCCCTCGCCGGGGAGCCCGGGCGGCTGGTCGTGCCGTGCTGGTCGGAACGCGGCGAGCTGGGCGTGTGCGTGGAGCCGAGGTCGTTCCCCGAGTCGATCGCGCTGGTCTCGTCCCGGGCCACCGTGGCCCGGCAGGAGGGGCACGTCTTCGTCGTCGTACCCGTGCCGTACGTGCCGCCGAGCGGCGGCCCGCCGGCCGAGCTGGTGCTGCGCGAGCAGGACGGGCGCGGGCGCAGCATGGTCGTGCCCGCGCTGGTCGAGCCGGGGATTCCCGGCCGGGTGGCCGGGCAGCTCGTCGCGCGGGTGCCGGTGAGCCGGCTCGGCGGCGACGACTGCCTCGGCCCCGGCCTCTGGCGGCCCGCCCTGCGAATCGGGCAGAAGGACGTCGACCTGCTGTTCGGGCTGACGATCCGCCGCGGCGGGCAGGCGTCCGTCCTGCCCGCCGGAACCCCGCCGCGGGCGCCCTCGCCGCTGCGCCGCCTCGCCGTACGGGTGCTGCGCGACCGCCGCTGAACGGACCGGCCGGGGACCAAAAGGGGATCAGCCCCGCAGGTGGGCGAGCAGGGCCGCGCGGAACTCGGCGGGCCGGTCCAGGTGCGGGCCGTGGCCCGCGCCCTCGATGACCACCTCGCGGTAGGCGCCGTAGCGCTCCAGGACGGCCCGCGTCTGGGCGACCATCGGCTGGGCGGGCGTGCCGTCCCAGCCGGGCACGGCCCCGATCGCGCCGAGATGCGCGAGGTCGAACAGCGAGGTGTCCGACACGATCACGTCCTGGTCGCCCCTGATCCACAGGATCGGCGGCTTGGGGTCGATCTCGTGCAGGTCGTCGATCCGGAAGTTCGTCGGCGCGATCGAGTTGAGCACGCCGCGCTTGCCGGGCGCGAGGTTCGGCCAGACGTCGGAGGGCAGGAAGTCGCCGGGGTAGTGGTCGTCGCCCACCCGGGTGGACAGCATCGACTCGACGAACGCGTCCTCCTCCTCGCCGAGGTCGGTGCCGGGCGCGACGTACGTGGCGCGCAGCACCGACCGGGGCGAGAGCGGGGAGCCGTCCGAGCGGTCACCCTCCCGCAGCAGCCGCACGAACTCGGGGTTGGCCCCGCCGCCGCCCGAGCCCACGCCGTCGGGCGAGTTGAGCGTGCCGTCCACGCCCGTCGTGCCGCCGAAGCCGTACGGCGAGACGGGGTTGACCAGCGTCAGGCTGCGGACCGCCGCCGGCCGGTCGCGCAGGACCTGCATGACCACCCCGCCGCCGAGGCTCCATCCGACGAGGTGCACGGGCCCGAGCCGGTCGAGCAGCGCGAGCACGTCGTCGGAGTAGTCGCGCACGCCCCGGCTCGCGTCCACCGGCTCGGGATCGGAGCCGCCGAACCCCCGCAGGTCCACCGCGTACGGCCGGAACCCCTCGCCGAGCGAGGTCATCGTGGACCGCCAGAACGCGCTGCAGGAGACGTTGCCGTGCACGAACAGCACCGGCTCGCCCGACGTCCCGGGTACGGACAGGACGTTCAGGGTGAGACGGTCCGTGCGGATCCGCTCGGCCGTGACGGGCAGGGTCATGGTGTTGCTCCCAGTGTGCAGGTGTTCTCGAGATCGCCCGTGGCCGGGCGGGGCAGGGTGGCGCTCGGAGGCGGTGTCGTGCCCCTGCCGATCCACGCCTCCAGCGCGGTGAACGCGCTGCGGAAGCAGGGCAGCAGAGGCCGCAGCCGGTCGGGGAAGGCGGGGTAGAGGCTGTCGACGTGGGTGCCGTCCTCGACCCGGTAGTAGCGGAGCAGCCGGTCGCGGTGCCGGTCGGCGATCATCTTGGCGTAGACGTCGGAATCCACGCGGATCGGCAGCAGCGCGTCCAGGGTGCCGTGCACGATGACCAGCGGCTTCTTGATCTTCCCGGTGAGGCTCACCCGCGCCATCGCCTGCTTCACGGCCGCGGGCCGGGAGGCGTAGTCGTAGTCGGTGTCGCAGCCGGGCGTGCCGGAGGCGCAGAACGGCGTGCCCGCCTCGGTGTCGCCGTCGTAGGCGGGGTCGAACTCCTCGCGGAAGACGCGCTGGGTGAAGTCCCAGTAGTACTGGTAATGGAACGGCCAGAGGAAGTCGGACTCGGGGGCGAAGCCCGCCGCCGCGATCCCGGCGGTGTCGCCCTTCGCGTACGCGCGCAGCGCGGACGGCAGGAACGTCAGCAGGTTGGGGCCTTCGGGGGTGAAGAGCGTGCCCTCCCAGTCGACGCCGCCGTCGAACAGGTCGGGGCGGTTCTCGATCTGCCAGCGGACCAGGTAGCCGCCGTTCGACTGGCCGGCCGCGATCGTCGTGCGGGCCGGCCTGCCGTACCGCTGCCGGACGACGGCCTTCGCGGCGACGGCCAGTTCGCCGACCCTGCGGTTCCACTCGGCCACCGCGTCCCCGGGCCGTACGCCGTCGCGGTAGAACGTCGGGCCGGTGTTGCCCTTGTCGGTCGCGGCGTACGCGTAGCCCTTCGCCAGCGCCCAGTCGGAGATCGTGAAGTCGTTGGCGTAGGTCTCCCGGTTGCCGGGCGACCCGGCGACCACCAGGCCGCCGTTCCACCGCTCGGGCAGCCGGATCACGAACTGCGCGTCGTGGTTCCAGCCGTGGTTGGTGTTCCCCTTCGAGGTGTCGGGGAAGTAGCCGTCGATCTGCGTGCCGGGGACGCCGGAGGGGTTGACGGCCCCGGCCGAGTTGAGCCCCGACCAGTCCGCCTGGTCGGTGTGGCCGGAGGCCAGGGTGCCCTTCGTGGTGAGGTCGGCCAGGCAGGCGGTCACCTGCTTCTCCGCGCCCGGCACGGTCACCGCCGGGCACGTCCCGGGCGGCGTGGCCCGGGCGGGAAGGGCGGCGGCCACGAGGGGCAGGGCCGCCGTCAGCGCGGCCAGGCCGGCGAGACGCCCGCGCCACATCATGTCTTTCCCTCGCATCAGGCCTCTTTCGTGATGACAGCGGCCCGGGCGGCGCCGGAGGCCGGTTCGATCGCCGACAGGTCGCGGTCGCGGGTCTCCCTGGAGGCGACCACCGCGACCACGGTGAGCACCGCCGCCACGACCACGTAGACCGAGACCGGCACGCTCGATCCGTACGCGTCGAGCAGCGCCACCGCGATCAGCGGGGCCACACCGCCGGCCGCGATCGAGGCGAGCTGGTAGCCGATCGACACGCCCGAGTAACGCATCCGCGTGGCGAACAGCTCCGAGAAGAACGCCGCCTGCGGGCCGTACATCGCGCCGTGCAGCACCAGGCCGACCGTCACGGCCACGGTGACCAACGCGAAGTTCTTGGTGTCGATCAGCGGGAAGAACGCGAAGGCCCACAGGCCCACACCTACGGCGCCGAGCAGGTAGACCGGCCGGCGGCCGAGCCGGTCGGACAGCGCGCCCCACAGCGGGATCGTGACGAAGTGGATCGCCGAGCCGATCAGCACGGCGTTGAGCACGGTGCCCTTGGGCAGGCCCGCGGTGGTGGTGCCGTACACGAGCACGAACGCGGTGATGATGTAGTAGGAGACGTTCTCGGCCATCCGGGCGCCCATCGCCACCAGCACGTCGCGCCAGTGGTGGCGCAGCACCCCGAGGATGGGCGCGGAGGGCGCGGGCTCCTGACGGGCCAGCGCCTCCTGGAACACCGGCGACTCGGTGACCGTGATCCTGATCCACAGGCCGATCAGCACGAGCACGCCGGACAGCAGGAACGCGATCCGCCAGCCCCAGGCGAGGAACGCGTCGTCCGGCTGCACCGCGGCCAGCAGCGCCAGCACGCCGACGGCGATCAGGTTGCCGCCGGGAGCGCCGGCCTGCGGCCAGGACGCCCAGAAGCCGCGGTTGCGGGGGTCGCCGTGCTCGGAGACCAGCAGCACCGCGCCGCCCCACTCGCCGCCGAGGGCGAAGCCCTGCACCAGGCGGAGGAGGGTCAGCAGCAGGGGCGCGGCCACGCCCAGGGTGGCGTACGTCGGCAGCAGGCCGATCAGGAACGTCGCGCCGCCCATCATCAGCAGGCTGATGACGAGCAGCCGCTTGCGGCCGAGCCGGTCGCCGTAGTGGCCGAAGACGAGCCCGCCGAGGGGCCGGGCGACGAAGCCGACGGCGTAGGTGAGGAACGCGAGAAGCGTGCCGACCCGCTCGTCGTAGGTGGGGAAGAACAGTTTGTTGAAGACCAGGGCCGCGGCGGAGCCGTAGAGGAAGAAGTCGTACCACTCGATCGTGGTGCCGACCAGGCTGGCCCCGACGACCTTGCCGATCCGGGCAGGTGGGGTGTGTGCCATGGGAACTCCTCCGATGGGGGGTGCCGCCACGGTACGCAGTGACCGGGGTCACTCCTATGGGGTGGTTCCACACACCTCACGCGTCGGGCATGTGGGTCCTGAGCCGGTGCAGCCGCAGGGCGAGCTGGATCTCCAGCGCGTGGTCGGGCTCCTGCCAGTCCACGCCCAGCAGCTGCCCCACCCGGTCGAGCCGCTGGGTGACCGTGTTGACGTGGATGTGCAGCGCCTCGGCCGTGCGCGACAGCGAGCCGCCGGTGCCGAAGTAGGCGGTCAGCGTCGTCACCAGGGCGGTGCCCCGCCGCGCGTCGTAGTCGAGGACCGGCCCGAGCACTCCGGAGAGGAAACCCGCCACCTCGCGCCGCTCGCCGACCAGGAGGCCCACGAAGCCCAGCTCCTCGGCGCTCGCGCCGTCACCCGTACGGCCCAGCGCCACGAGCGCGCCGGCGCAGCGCCGCGCCTCGGCGTAGGCCGCGGCGACCGACGTCACCGGCCTGCCACCGGCCTCACCGGTCTGACCGGCAACCGAGTCGGCACCCGGGCCGGCGGCGGGGGCGGCCCCGGCCGTCGCCGGCCGCCCGAGCGAGGCGGTCAGCTCGGCCGCGACGCGCCGGGCCAGCGCACCCGGCCGGTCGCCGGGCAGCAGCAGCACCACCTCGTCGCCCCGCGCCGCGGCCAGGCCGTGGGCGAGCGTCGCCTGCGACGAGGCCCAGAAGGCGGCCCGCTCCCGCTGTCCGTCGTGCCGGGCCACGACCAGCACGTGCGGCGCGTCGAGGTCGACGCCGAGCCGCCGCGCCCGGTCGCGCAGCCCGCGCAGCTCGGGCCGGGAGACCAGGTCGTCGAGCAGCTCCCCGCGCACCCGCCCCTCGGCCTCGGCCACGCTGCGCCGGAACAGCAGCAGCAGGGCGGTGACGAGCGCGGCGCGCTCCAGGATGCGCTGGTCGGTGTCGGACACCGGCCGGTCCGTCCGCAGCACCAGCGTGCACAGCGGCGCCGCCCCGACGTCCACGGAGGCGACGTACGCGTCGCCGCGCTTGACCGTGCGGCCGAGCGCGCGGGACGACTGGGCGGCGTCGAAGACGCCCGCGTCGAGCTCGCGGGCCTCGCCGACCAGCGGGCGGCCCTCGTCGTCCAGCACGGTCAGGCGTCCGCCCAGCACCTCCGTGACCACCGCGGCGACGTCCTCCACGCCGCCGCCGCGCAGCACCAGCCCGGTCATCCGGTCGTGCGCGTCGGCGGCCCGCTCGATCGCCTGACTGTGCGCGCTGATCACCGCGTTCGCCCCGCTCAGCTCGGCGAGCGCGGCGCGGGTCTCCTGCAGCAGCCGGGCGGTGTCGATGGCGACGGCCGCGTGCGCCGCCAGCGAGCACAGCAGCGCGACCTCCTCCTGGGCGAACGGCCGGGCGCTGCGGTTGGCCGCGAACAGCACCCCGATCACCTGGGGGCCGAGCCGCAGCGGCACCCCGAGGATCGCGACCAGTCCCTCCTCCTGGACCGCGCCGTCGATGGTCGTCGTGTGCCGGAAGCGCGGGTCGGCGAAGTAGTCGGCCGTGTTGTACGGCGTGCCCGTCTGGGCCACCAGCCCGCCGAGCCCGGCGCCCATCGCCAGGCGCAGACGCCGGAAGTCGGCCGAGATGGACCCGTCGGTCACCCGCATGTAGGTGTCGCCGCGCTCGGGGTCGTTCAGCGTCATGTACGCGATGTCGGTGCCGAGCAGCTGCCTGGCCCGGTGGACGATCGCCTCCAGCACGGCGTCGAGGTCGCGCAGCCCGGCCAGGTCGCCCGCGGTGTCGAACAGCGCCGACAGCTCGGCCTCCCGCCGGGCCCGCCGGCGCAGCATCGCCCGCACCTTCAGCGCGGCGACCTTGGCCTGCTCCAGCTCCTCCAGCGTGGCCGCGTCGGCGCCGGCCGCCCGGGCCTGGAGGATCGGGCCCTCGAACTCGAGCGCCGACGCCTCCCGCGCGAGCAGGTCGAGGTACGCGCGGGCGCCCTCCGCGGACGCCGGGGCCGGAGTGGTCAGCGGGCGCTCCATCCGCCGTCGATGGGGATGGACGCGCCGGTGACGAACGACCCCGCCGGCCCGCACAGGTAGGCGACCATCTCGGCGACCTCGTCCGGCTCGATCAGCCGCTTGATCGCCGCCGGGGCGAGCATGATCTGCTCCACGACCTCGTCCGGGCCGATCCCGTGCGTACGCGCCTGGTCGGCGATCTGGTTCTCCACCAGTGGCGTGCGCACGTAGGCGGGGTTGACGCAGTTGGAGGTCACCCCGTGGGCCGCCCCTTCCAGGGCGATCACCTTCGACAGGCCCTCCAGCGCGTGCTTGGCCGTCACGTACGCCGCCTTGTACGGCGAGGCCCGCAGGCCGTGGACGGAGGAGATGTTGACGATCCGGCCCCAGCCGCGCTCGTACATGCCCGGCAGCACGGCCCGGGCGAGCAGGAACGGCGCCTCGACCATCACCCGCATGATCGCGCTGAAGATCTCGGGCGGGAACTCCTCGATCGGGGCCACATGCTGAAACCCCGCGTTGTTCACCACGATGTCGGCCCGCAGGCGGGTGTCCGGCGACGGCGGCAGCTGACCCCGCCAGGCCACCAGGAACTCCGGATCGGAGAGGTCGACGGTCACCGGCGTCCCGCCGATCTCGGCGGCCACCTTGCCCGCGGCCTCGGCGTTGACGTCCGCGACGACGACGTGCGCGCCCTCGGCGGCCAGGCGGCGGGCACACGCCCGGCCGATGCCGCTCCCCGCGCCGGTGACCAGGGCCGTACGGCCTTCAAGGCTCATGCTGCCTCACGATAGGAACCACATCGGGCGAGGCACATGGCGGCCGGCGACATAGATCTCCGGCCTCCTATGTGGGCCGGGTCATCGAGAGGACGTCGAGGGCCTCGTCGAGTTGCTGCTCGGTCAGCGCGCCGCTCGCCACGTGGCCGCGCTCGATGACGACCTCCCGGATCGTCCGGCGCTCTCTGAGCGCCTGCTTGGCGATCTTCGCGGCCTCCTCGTACCCGACGTACCGGTTGAGCGGGGTGACGATGGACGGCGACGACTCGGCGTACTCGCGGAGGCGGTCCACGTTGGCGGTGATCCCGCTGACGCAGCGGTCGGCGAGCAGCCGGGAGACGTTCGCCAGCAGCCGGATCGACTCCAGCACGTTGCGCGCCATCACGGGCAGCATGACGTTCAGCTCGAACGCGCCCGAGGCCCCGGCCATCGTGACCGCCGCGTCGTTGCCCACGACCTGGGCGGCCACCATCGTGACGGCCTCGGGGATCACCGGGTTGACCTTCCCCGGCATGATCGACGATCCCGGCTGGAGGTCGGGGAGATTGATCTCGGCGAGCCCGGCCCGGGGGCCCGACCCCATCCACCTCAGGTCATTGGCGATCTTGTTGAGAGAGACGGCGATCACCTTGAGCACGCCCGACAGCTCGACCAGGCCGTCCCGCGCGCCCTGCGCCTCGAAGTGGTCCCTGGCCTCGGTGAACGGCAGTCCGGTCTCCCGGCTCAGCTCGCCGATCACCGCCTGCGCCCACCCGGGGCCCGGCACGTTCACCCCGGTGCCCACCGCCGTGCCGCCCAGCGGCAGCTCGGCCAGGCGCGGCAGCGCGGCCTGCAGCCGTTCGAGGGCCAGCTCGATCTGGGTGGAGTAGCCGCCGAACTCCTGGCCGAGCGTGACCGGCGTCGCGTCCATCAGGTGCGTGCGGCCCGACTTCACCACGTCGGCGAACTCCGCCGCCTTCTCCTCCAGCGCCGTGGCCAGGTGCTCCAGCGCCGGCGTGAGCTCGTGCACCACCGCGTACGCCGCCGCGACGTGGATGGAGGACGGGAAGACGTCGTTCGACGACTGGGCGGCGTTGACGTGGTCGTTCGGGTGGACGGGACGGCCCAGCCGCTCCTGTGCGAGCGTGGCGACGACCTCGTTCATGTTCATGTTGGAGGAGGTGCCCGACCCGGTCTGGAAGACGTCCACGGGGAACTGGTCGTCCCAGCGGCCCTCGGCGACCTCCGCGGCCGCGTCCCGGACGGCCCGCGCCATGTCCTCGTCGATCACGCCGTACTCGGCGTTGACCTTCGCGCAGGCGGCCTTGATGCGGGCCAGCGCCGCGATGTGGGCGGGCTCCAGGCCCCGGCCCGACACGGGGAAGTTCTCCACCGCGCGTTGCGTCTGCGCCCGCCACCTCGCACGGGCGGGCACCCGCACCTCGCCCATGGAGTCGTGCTCGATGCGGAAATCGTCCATGCCCCAGTCCTTCGGCCGCTCGTCGATGCCCTTCCTGCCCGGAACCACGGCCCTCCGAACGTGGTGCCGGGCACAGGGGAGGGCTCGACGACAGGGCCGTCTCAGCCGAGGTCAGCGCCGGGCGTACAGCCCCCTGCGACGCATGATCACGGCGAAGGCACCGAGGGCGAGGACCGCCACCAGGACGATGACCCCGATCTTGAGCAGGGAGTCCGTCGAGTCGCCGCTGTCCGCCACGGCCGCCCTGTCGCGGGTGAGCGCCTCGGCCGCGGCCATCGGCGAGGCCGCGAGGTCCTTCGCCGTCACCTTCGTCGTCGCGCGTGCCTTGGAAGGCTTGGTCGCCGTGACGGTGACGTTCCACTCGCCGTTCGGCAGCGGCTCCGCGGGCTGGTAGACGTTCTGGCCCTCGGACGCGGACCTGAGTTGCACGGGCCCGAAGGAACGGCCGTCGGCCGACGTGGCGGTCAGCGTCGCCTCGACGACCTCCTCGACGGGCTGGCCGTTCTTCTTCCAGGTGGCCAGCACGTTGACGTTGTGGCCGCCGTCACCGATCACCTCCAGCTTGATCGGTCCGTTGTCGGCGGCGGCCGCCGATGCGCCGAGCACCAGCACGAGCCCGGCCAGCAGCAGGGTCACGGCGTGGCGCAGTGTCTTGTTCACGAGTGGTGCTGCCCTTCAGGTTGTCTCAGGGGTCGTCTCGAAGTCGTTTCGGGTCGTGGTCGTGGTCGTGGTCTGGTCGTGGTCTGGTCGTGGTCGGGGTCGGGGAGAGGCCGTGGACGCGCCGGGCGCTCACGCCTTGAGCGGCGTGCCGTTGAGGAGGAGCAGCTTCTGGATGCGCCTGCGGCGCAGGACAGCCGATATCCGGACGGCGAGCACGACAAGGAGGAGGAAGACGAGGAGGGCGAGCTGTGGCCACGGCAGCGCCCACAGCGAGGTGCCGCTCGCCACCCGTTCGGCGGTGATGCCCGGGAGCGGCTTACCCGCGGGAGCGGGGATCGCCATGATCGTCGTGTCGATCGATCCCATCGGCCAGGCGCCGGTCACCCGTGCGCTGAACGTGCGGCTGCCGCCCGGCATGATCTCCCTGGCCTTGGCCTCGGACTTGTCGTCCCAGCTGCTCTCGCCCACGAGCGTGGACGTCAGGACCCGGGCGTCCGGCGCCAGCCGGACGTTGCCGACGTTGGCGAGGGTGTAGCTCACGTCGACCGTACCCGGGGCGAAGGGGTTCCACGACCAGTGGTAGTCGGCCCGCAGATCGGTCACGGCGACCTTGGCCACGTAGTTGCCGGTCACCCGGATGTTCAGCCGGACGCCCACCCGGTTCTGGACCCGCACCTGGCCGGAGATGGTGTCGATGGACGCGGTGACCCCCGCGGGGTGGTCTCCCGGCGTCGCGTTCTGGGGGATCGAGACCTTGACGGGCACGACGGCGGTGGCTCCGCCCTCGATGGTCACCTTGTCGGGGATCTCGATCCACGAACCGCCGTCGGTCGGCTTGGCGTCCGACGGCCGCATGTCGAAGTAGCCCTTGGCGGTCAGATAACCGTCGTTGGCGTCGATGGCGAAGTCGACCGGCTGGGTGGAGCGGTTGATGACCGCGATGTGCTCGGTCACCTGCTGTCCGCCGGCGAGGTCGATGTCGATGACGCTGCGGCCGTCGGGGCCTTTGGTGTCGGCCGGCACGACCGACCAGGTGGTGTCGGCGCTCGCCGGGGTGGCGAATCCCACCAGGGCGACCAAGACGGTCGCGCCGACAGCGTGAAGCACGGCCAGGAGGGCGATGGCGCCCCGCGAACGGCTCTTGGTCACAGAGGTGTCTCCTGTCTCAATGCGGACGTCCGGAACGTTGAGTCAGACTCGCACACGTTCCGGACGTTTGCACTGGGGCGGTCCGTTCCTGCCTCCGGTCGGGATGTTCCCGGATGGGTCAGGACTGGTTGAAGAGGGAGAGGGTGAGGGTGGAGTGGTATTCGCCGGCGGCGACGTCGACGGGGGTGCGCAGGGCGAGGTCGGCGTTGACCTTGGAGGTGCCGATCTCGGTGGCGGAGTC
>NZ_JABBWW010000034.1:0-61087 GCF_014161385.1 Microbispora sp. H10670
CCCGGCAGGTCACCCACACATCCGGTCCGACCGGCTCCCCGGTCCACTCACCCTGCATGCCGACGAAGTCTGGCCCCGTGCTGTCCCAAGCGAGGCCAGAACGCAAGATTTTCAGTGATCTTCTAGACCTCCAGTTCGCCCGACCAGATGGTCACGGCGTGGCCGGCGAGTTCGACGCGGTCACCCTGCGGGGTCGTGCGCACGGTCCCGCCGCGCTCCGACACCTGCTCGCCGACGAGCGCGTCCCGGCCCAGCCTGGCCGACCAGTACGGCGCGAGCACGCAGTGGGCCGAGCCGGTGACGGGATCCTCCGGCACGCCCGCCCGGGGGGCGAAGAACCGTGACACGTAGTCGGCGGAGGTGCCCTCGCCGGAGGCCGTAACGATGACGCCGCGGGCCTCCACCCCGATCAGTCGCTCCATGTCCGGGTGCACGGCCCGCACGTCCGCGACGGACCCGACCTCGACCAGGAGGTCGAACTCGCTGCGCCCGGTCCACACCGGAGTGACGCCGAGGGCCTCGACGAGGCCCTCCGGCGGCGGGCCGGGCGTGGCCGGCTTCGCCGGGAAGTCCATCGCGATCAGGCCGTCACCGGTCTGCTCGGTGGCGAGCACCCCGCTCCTCGTGGCGAACTCCAGTCGCCCGGACTCGCCAAGGGAGTACAGGACGTGCGCGGCCGCCAGGGTCGCGTGCCCGCACAGCGCGACCTCGACGGCCGGGGTGAACCAGCGCAGCGAGCGCGGCCCGTCGTCCTGCGGCAGTACGAAGGCCGTCTCAGAGTGGCGCATCTCGGCGGCGACGGCCTGCATCCACTCGTCCGGCACGGTGTCGTCGAGGAGGCAGACCGCCGCCGGGTTGCCCCGGAACGGCCGGTCGGTGAAGGAGTCAACGGTGAAGACGCGCATGCCGGCTGATTCTACGGTCGCCCCGCGCGATCAGGCGGTCAGGTGGGGTGGCCGAGGGCGGCGAGGGTCTCCCGGGCGACCTGAAGCTCCTCGCGCGGCCGTACGACGAGGACCGGCACCCGGGCGCCCTCCGGGCTGACGACGCCGTCCCGGTCCACGGCGCCGACGGCGGGAGGCGCCACGCCGAGCGGCGACAGCCTCCGGCACACCGCCTCACGCACCTCGGGCTGGTCCCAGCCGATCTCGCCGGTGAACACGAGCGCGTCGAGCCGGTCCAGGGCGGCGGTCGAGGCGGCGATCTCGCGGCTCACCCGGTGGGCGAACACGTCGAGCGCCAGCGCGGCGGCCGGAGCGCCCGACGCGACGAGGTCGCGGGTGTCCCCGGACAGGCCGTCGGAGAGCCCGAGCAGCCCGGACGAGTGCTCCAGCCCGTCGCGCAGCTCCTCCAGCGTGAGCCGCGATCCGGACAGCAGCCACAGGAGCATGCCGGGATCGACGCTGCCCGACCGTTTGCTCATCGGCACCCCCTCCAGGGGCGTGAACCCCATGGAGGTGTCCACGCTCCGCCCGGCCCGTACGGCGGACACCGAGCATCCGCCGCCGAGATGCGTGACGACGAGCCGCATGTCCTCGCGCCCGAGCAGCTCCGCCGCCCGCCGGGTCGCCCAGGCGTACGACAGCCCGTGGAAGCCGTACCGGCGCAGGCCCCAGCGGCGCCGCCACTCGGCGGGCAGCGCGTAGGTGGCGGCGGCGTCGGGCAGTTCCGCGTGGAAGGCGGTGTCGGGGCAGAGCACGTGGGGCACGGACGGCAGCACCCGCCGGGCCGCCTCGGCCAGGGCGAGCGCGGGCGGCACGTGCAGCGGCGCGAGGTCGGCGTAGCCGCGCACCGCCTCCACCACCGCGTCGTCGGCGATCGTGGGCGCGCGCACGGCCTCCCCGCCGTGCACGAGCCGATGACCGACCGCGGTGACCTCCGCACCGGTGCCGGACAGGGCGCCGGACAGGAAGTCCGACAGCGTGCGCTCCGCGGCGGCGGGGTCGGGACTCTGTTCGCTGTGCTCGCCGCGCAGCACCCGGCCCTCCCGCACGAGGTGCAGCTGGAGGCTGGAGGAGCCGGCGTTGACCGTGAGCACGACCGGTGTCATGGCGATCCGTCTCCCCGGCGTCCCGCCCCGCAAACACGTCAGGCCGGCCGGCAGGTGACCGTGGGCCAGGTCCGGTTTCCGTTGTGCCTGATCGACACGCCCCACGTGTCGCCGTGACCGTCGGGCCGGGCCGTCATGACACTCCGGGCGGAGTTCACGGTGGTGGCGGCGTTCCAGGCCGAGACGAACCTCTCCGGGTACGGCAGGGTCATGGTCACGATCCAGTCGTCCGAACCTGTGACGGTGACGACGAGGTCGTACCGGTCGAACCACTTCGGACCCGCCTTGAGGGCCGCGGTGCAACTCCCGGCGGGCGGCGTCGGGCTCGGGCTCACCGGCGGGGTGGGGCTCGGCGACGGGTCGGTGCCGGCGGCGTTGAGGGCGTCCAGCACGGCGGTGTACGCGGGCTTCTTGCCGCCGCTGCCGTCGAAGAGCAGCGGGGTGTCACTCGACCGCCAGGAGTCGGGGTCGCGGACGCCCCACACGGTGATGCCGGCGCAGCGGGGGATCGCCAGGCAGTCGTTCACCACGTTGGCGTACGTCGTGGCCGGGGCGCCCTGGATGTCCAGCTCGGTGATCTGGACGTCGACGCCGAGCGCGGCGAAGTTCCGCAGCGTGGTGCGGAAGTCGGCGCTGTACGGGGTGAGGCTGTTGAAGTGGGCCTGGAAGCCGACGCAGTCGATGGGCACGCCGCGGGACGTGAAGTCCTTGACCATGTTGTAGACGCCCTGCGTCTTCGCCCAGGACCAGTTCTCGATGTTGTAGTCGTTGTAGCAGAGCTTGGCGGCCGGGTCGGCGGCCCGCGCGGTGCGGAACGCCACCTCGATCCAGTCGTCGCCGGTCCGCTGCCAGTTGGAGTCGCGCCGCCCGCCGGTGCTGTCGGAGAAGGCCTCGTTGACCACGTCCCAGGCGTAGATCTTGCCCTTGTAGTGGGACATCACTCCGTTGATGTGGTCGATCATCGCCTGGCGGAGCGCGCTGCCGGTGAGGCTCTGCAACCACGAGGGCTCCGCCGCGTGCCACACCAGGGTGTGGCCGCGGACCCGCTTGCCGTTCTGCACGGCCCAGTCGAAGATCCGGTCGGCGGCGGTGAAGACGAACTGGCCCTGCCGGGGCTCGGTGGCGTCGAGCTTCATCTCGTTCTCGGGCGTCACCATGTCGAACTCGCGGCCGGCGATCGTGGTGTAGGCCGAATCGCCGAGCTTGCTCGCACTGATCGCGGTGCCGAAGTAACGCCCGCTGCGGGCCGCCGCCGTGCCCAGGGTCGTGCCGGGGGGCGGAGCCGGGCTGGGGCTCGCGACGGGCGCCGAACCGGCGGCGTTCGCGCCGGTCGTCCCCGCGACCGCGATACCCAAGGAGAGCGCCGCGACCACGCCCGCGACGAGCGCGCGGCGCACGCCGGGGGCCGCTGATGGTGCCAGGACACTGGGACGTTTCACGGTGGTACGTCCTTCCTCTGGGATCCTGAGCCATGACCAGGTGCGGCGACGCCGCGAGCCGAAGGCCGAATGTTTCGGATTTTTATCGAAATATTGCGATTGGACAAGCCGTGGACCGTGCCGGGTCTTTTGTAACTGTCATGTAGGATTTAGCCAGTCACGTACTGGAATGTGAAGGCGTAACCGTGAACTTCAACAGTCACACCGACGCCGTGGTGGTCATCGCCGTCGGTCTGGTGAACGCGCTGACGGCGGGCGAGGCGCGAGGGCGTCCGTACGAGCCGCCCGCGGACGGGGCGCGGGCCGAGGTCGTCGCCGAGATCCTCGACGCCGGGCGCGGCGGGGCAGTCAAGATCGGCGAGGCGGAGGCCGGTGCGCTGGCGGAGACCGCGCGGGCGCTGCGCGGCGTGTTCGAGGCGGTGTCGCGCGGGGACGTCGACACGGCGGCGCTCACGGTCAACCGCCTGCTGGCCGAGACCGACGCCCGGCCGCACCTCGACCGGCACGACGGCGAGCCCTGGCACCTGCACTTCCACGGCGCGGGCGGCACTCTCGCGGGCAACTACGCGGCCGGCTGCGCGACGGGCCTCGCCGTCGTGCTGGGCAGCGAGCTGCACGACCGGCTGGGCGTGTGCACCGCGCCTCACTGCGACCGCGTGTACGTGGACACCTCCCGCAACGGCACCCGCCGCTTCTGCTCGACCGCCTGCCAGAACCGGGTCAAGACCGCCGCATTCCGCGCCCGGGGCGCCTGACGCCCTGGTGACGGGCCCGAGTGACAGCACCGAGTGACAGGTCCTAGTGACAGGTCCGATCGCCGCCGGACCCGCCCGCCGCCCTTCCGGCAGGCTCGACGCCATGAACGAGACGAACCACATCGACGACATGAACGGCAGGGCGGCCCTGGTCACCGGGGGTGGGCGGGGCATCGGCGCGGCGGTCGTGCTGAAGCTGGCCGAGCGCGGCGCCGACGTGGCGCTGACCTATGAGCGTGACGAGGACAGCGCGGCGCGGGTGGCCGAGAAGGTCAGGGGGATGGGCCGGCGGGCGCTGGCCATCAGGGCCGACGGCGGCGACGCGGCGGCCGTCGGAGCGGCGGTGGACGAGGCCGCCGCGGCGTTCGGCAGGCTCGACGTCCTCGTCAACAACGCGGCGGTCTTCCCCGTCGCGCCGATCGAGGACCTCGGGCCGGAGGAGGTCGACCGTACGCTCGCGGTCAACGTGCGGGGGCCGTTCCTGGCCGCGCGGGCGGCGGCGGGCCACATGACCGAGGGCGGCCGTATCGTCAGCATCGGGAGCAACGTCGCCGAGCGGACGCCCTTCCCCGGGTTCGCCCTGTACGCGCTGAGCAAGACGGCGCTGATCGGGATGACCAAGGGGCTCGCGCGCGACCTCGGGCCGCGGGGCATCACGGTCAACCTCGTCAACCCTGGCCCGACCGACACCGCCCTGAACCCGGCGGACGGCCCGATGGCGGACACGATCCGGGGGCTGACGGCCCTCGGCCGCTACGCGGCGCCGGCGGAGATCGCCGAGATGGTGGCCCACCTCGCGGGCGACGGCGGCCGGTACGTCACCGGCGCGACGATCGACGTCGACGGCGGCTGGACCGTCTGACGGACGTCGCGAGCGGCGTCCGGACGGCCTCAGGCCTCGGCGGGCTCGACGTCGGCGACCACGCAGGAGATGTTGTCGGGACCGCCGCCCTCGTTGGCCAGTTCGATCAGCCGGTCGACCGCCTCACGGGGGTCGGCGACCGTGCTGAGGACGTTGTGCAGCGCCTCCGCCTCGAGGACGGCGGTCAGGCCGTCGGAGCACAGCAGGTAACGGTCGCCCGGATACGCCTCCCGCAGCGACAGGTCGGGCTCGGCCAGGCCGCTCGTCTCCAGCGCCCGCAGCAGCAGGGACCGCCGGGGGTGACGGGCGGCCTGGTCGGGGCTCATCCGCCCGTCGTCCACCAGCGACTGCACCAGGGTGTGGTCCCGCGTGATCTGGTAGAGGGCGCCGTCCCGCAGCATGTACGCCCGGGAGTCGCCGACGTGGGCCAGGGCGAACCTCCCCTCGCCGTCCCACAGCATGGCCGTGACGGTCGTGCCCATCCGTTCGAGCGTGGGGTCCTGCGCGGCGAGATCGCCCAGGCGCTGCCCGGCCTCGCGCACGGCGTCCGCCAGGGCGGCGACCGGGTCGCCGGGGGCGGGATCGTCCTCCAGGCGGGCCAGTTCGGAGATGACGGCGGCGCTGGCGACCTCGCCGTGTCCGTGACCGCCCATTCCGTCGGCGATGGCGAGCAGGCGCTCGCCCGCGTGCACCGAGTCCTCGTTCTTGGCACGCGAGCGTCCCACGTCCGACCCCGCGGCATACCGAATGCGGCTGTGCGTCATGGTTTTGAGTAAACCATTGGTTGAGTCACTTCACAAGCATGGTGCTAGGCTCATGTTCATGGATCACGAGGCCCCGGCGGACGCCGGCGTCGAAGCGACCGTGAACGCGGGTGACATCGCCCGGCTGGCCGACGTGGGCAGGGCCGCGGTCAGCAACTGGCGACGCAGGTACGACGACTTCCCCCAGCCCGTCGGCGGAACCGCGTCCAGCCCGCTCTTCTCGCTGCCCGAGGTCGAGGCGTGGCTGCGCAGGAACGGCAAGTCGTTCGAGGTGTCCCAGGGCGACCGCGTCTGGCAGCGGCTGCGCGCCTCGGCCGACGACCTGCGGCTGGGCGAGGTGATCCGCGAGGCGGGAGCCTTCCTGCTCTACGTCCAGCGCGACCCCGGCGGCTGGAAGCGGCTCGCCAGGTCCGCCGACCTCGCCGTACGGCTCCCGCGTGCCGTGGCCGAGGCGACCGGCGACCTGTTCCCGGGGGACGCGTCGAGTGTGGAACCGGGGCTGCTCCGCCTGGTCGCGGCCATGGCCGAGCGGCACGGCGCGGCCGCGACGTTCGAGTTTCTGTGCGAGCGGTACGCCGAGGCGCACAGCCGCAGGCTCGCCCTGACCCGGCCCGACGTGGCCGCCCTCATGACCCGGCTGGCCTGCGCGGAGGCGCGGACCGTGCTCGACCCCGCCTGCGGCATGGGAACGCTCCTGCTCGGCGCCGCCGAGATCATGACCGGCCCGGCAGGGGAGGCGGACGGCGTACGGCTCCTCGGCCAGGACGTCAACGAGACGGCGGCGGCGCTGGCCGCGCTGCGGCTGCTGCTGCGCGGGCGGGACGCGCGGATCGTGCCCGGGGACGCGCTGCGCCACGACGCCTTCCCGCCGGAGCGGCCGGTCGACGCGGTCGTGTGCGACCCGCCGTTCAACGAGCGGGCCTGGGGACACGAGGACCTCGTCGGCGACCCGCGCTGGCAGCACGGCATGCCGCCGCGGGGCGAGTCGGAGCTGGCCTGGGTGCAGCACTGCCTCGCCCACGTGCGGCCCGGCGGGCTGGTGGCGATCCTGATGCCGGCCGCCGCGGCGAGCCGCCGCCCGGGCCGGCGGATCCGCGCGAACCTGCTGCGGGCGGGCGCGCTGCGCGCCGTCTTCACGCTGGCCGCGGGAGGGCCCGACCTGTGGCTGCTGCGCAGGCCGGAGCCGGGCGAGCGGGGGCCCGCCACGATCGTCGTGGGCGACGCGGGCGACGACCCGGAGTCCGTCGAGCGGTGCTGGCGGGCCCACCTCACCGAGACCGAACCGCCGCGCGGCGGCCGCGTCGTCCGGATCATCGACATCCTCGACGACGAGGTGGACGTGAGCCCGGCGCGGCACCTGTCTCCGCGCGTCGACACCCGTGGCTTCCCCGCCGCGCGGGACCGCTTCCGGGAGGTGTCGGCGGCCCTGGCCGACGGCCTGCCGGACCTGGAGGTGCTCACCGGGGGTGGGGCGGGCTGGGACGTCTCCTGGTCGACCGTGGCGGAGATGGCCAGGTCCGGGCTGGTCGCCATCCGGCATTCGCCGCTGAGAGCCCTCCCGGACGGCGACGCCCCCGAGGACGGCGAGGACGGCGTGCCCGTGCTGACGGCCGACGACCTGGCGGCCGGGGCGACGGGTGCCGCTGGGGTGACGGGGGCCGCGCCGGCGCGGCGGATTCCCCTCGCCCCCGGCCTGGTCGCCGTACGGCCCGGGGACGTCGTGGCGTCCGCGCTGACCGCGCGTGTGGTCACGGCGGACGGTGCGGTGCTCGGCCCGTACCTCAGCCTGTTCCGGGTCGATCCCGGCAAGGTGGACCCCGAGTTCCTCGCCGGGTTCCTGCGGTACGCGGCGGGCGGGGGCCGTCCGCACCCGGGCAGCGGCCGGGTGGAGGCCCGCCGGGCCCGGGTCCCTCAGCTTCCCCTGACCGTCCAGCGGGAGTACGGCGCGGCCTTCCGCCGGCTGCTCGCGCTGGAGGACGGCCTGCGGGAGGTGGCCGCCGCCGGGGAGGCGCTCGCCCGCCTCGGCGTCGAAGGGCTGGTCGGCGGACGTCTTCGCCCGCGCGGGTAACGGTGTAGCTTTTTCCCCGAAAGGTCGACGGGAGGGGCGCATGGTCATCGGCGACCGGTATGAGCTGGACGACCTTCCCCTGGGCCAGGGAGGAATGGGCGCCGTTTACGGCGGCCACGACCGGCGGCTCGACCGCAAGGTGGCGGTGAAGTTCCTGCGCCTGCCCGACGGCCCCGACGAGGAGCTGCAGCGCCGGTTCATCCGCGAGGCGCGCATCCTGGCGAAGCTCGACCATCCCGGGGCGCCCGTCCTGTACGACTTCGGCACCTACGAGCAGCGGCTCTTCCAGGTCATGCAGTTCATCGAGGGCGTGACCGTGGCCGACCTGCTGAGCGAGCACGGCCCGCTGCCGGTGCCCTGGGCGGCGGCCGTCGCCGCCCAGGCCTGCGCCGTGCTGACCGCCGCGCACAAGCTGTCGATCTGCCACCGGGACCTCAAGCCGACCAACCTCATGCTCTGCCCGGACGGCAGCGTGAAACTGCTCGACTTCGGGCTCGCGATGCTCCGCGAGCCAGACCGCGCGGGGGTGGCGGCCCAGTTCACCCGGATCGGGCAGATCCTCGGCACCCCGGCGTACATGTCGCCCGAGCAGATCCAGCGCGGGGTGGCCGGGCCGAAGAGCGACCTGTACTCCCTCGGCTGCGTGCTGCACGAGATGCTGACGGGCAACCAGCTGTTCACCGGGCCCACCGAGTACGCCGTGTTCGACAAGCAGGTGAAGGAGCGGCCGCCCCGCGTGCCGGGGGTCCCCGCCGCGCTCGACCACCTGATCGCCGAACTGCTGGAGAAGGACCCGGACCGGCGCCCGTCCGACGCGTACACCCTGTTCGAGCGGCTGCAGCCGTTCGCGGTGGACCTGCCCCCGCTGCCCGGCTTCCTCAACCCGTCGTCGGTGCCCAGCCCGGGGCGCATGTACGCCCAGATGATCGGCCGCGTCCGCTGACGCACCGAGAGCCGCTCAGGCCCGCCAGGCGGTGAGCACCTCGTCGACGCGGGAGCGGATCCGCTCGCGGGCGGCCATCCGCGGCACCCCCGACATGAGCAGCACGTCGTAGTCGGTGTCCAGGTGACGCACGCTCGCGACCACGGCGAGCGTGACGGCGCCCTCGTCCAGCGCGCGGGCGGCGGCGGTGCGGCCGACCCGCCCGCTGCCGCGTACGGCGGCGTGCCCGGCGATGGCCTCGGCCCGCCCGGCGGGACAGCCGGGGAACAGCCGGCGGATCTCCGCGGCCATCCGGTCCCGGAACCCGGCGTCCTCGTCCGCCCGGCGCTCGCGGTCGCGCTCCCGGCGGCGCAGCCGCACCTCCTCGTCGGCCAGGCACTGCTCCTCGGCCCGCGCCAGCGCCTCCTCCTCCACGAGGACGCCGAGCCGCTCGTACCTCTTGCGCCGCCGGTTGAAGCGGACCACGACGGCCGACAGCCCGCTCTCCTTCTTGGCGCGGCGGCTCAGCGCGGCGTTCCCCGCGGGCAGCAGGCACAGATGGTCCATGTCGGCGCACGTCAGACAGTGCGGCGCGTCGTCCTCCATGATCAGGTACGGCCCGCTCTCCGCGCAGCCGGCGCAGGTCCACGCCTCCGACGGTGCGACGACCACGAGGTCGGGGGCCCGGCCCTGCCGGTCCTCGATCTGCCGCCGCCGGGCCTCGCTCAGGTCGGGCGACAGCCAGTGGATCCGGAAGGCGCGCTCCGTCTCCTCGCCGCCCACGGCGGTGAAGCGCAGGGGCCGCCGGTCGCGGGTCCCGGCCGTGTACGCCGCCTCGCTCTCCAGGAGGTTCCGCGACCGGGCCCACTCCCGCAGATGCGACAGGGCCTCCTCCATCCGGTCCGCGTCCACGGCGGCCAGCCGTTCCAGGCTGTCCACGCGGCCCTGCCGCCAGGTCTGCACATGGCGGTCGTGCAGCCAGCGCAGGCCGGTGAGGACGTCGATGGGGGTCACGTATCTGCGGTTGGCCAGGGCGATCTCCGCCGCCTGGGCCACCCGTCCGCCGAGCTTGCTACGCACTCCTCCTAGATTGCCGTATGCGGGGCGTGCGGGTGCGGCGGTTCACGGCGGCGAGCAGCCCCACGGCCGCCAGGCTGGAGATCGTGGCCGACCCGCCGTACGAGACGAACGGCAGCGGCAGCCCGGCGATGGGCAGCAGGCCCATCGTCATCCCCACGTTGACGAACGTCTGGAACGCCAGCCAGCACACCACCCCGCCGGCCAGGACCGTGCCGAACGGGGAGGGGCTCCTGGCCGCGATCCACAGACCCCGCCACAGCAGGGCGAGCATCAGCAGGATCACGCAGGCGCCGCCGAGGAAGCCGAGTTCCTCGCCGGCCACCGTGAAGATGAAGTCGGTGTGCTGTTCGGGCACGAAGTGGCCGGCCGTCTGCTCGCCGTGGAACAGGCCCTTGCCGAGCAGCCCGCCCGAGCCGATCGCGATCCTCGCCTGCGTGGCGTTGTAGCCGACGCCCATCGGGTCGGCGTCGGGGTCGGCCAGCACCATCAGTCGCTGGAGCTGGTAGGGCCGGATGAGGTCGAGCCGCCACACCAGCAGCACCCCGGCGGCGCCGGCCGCGGCGAACGCCGCGAACCACCTCTTGGGCGCGCCGGAGACGGCGATCATCCCGAAGGTGAGGACCAGGAAGACCAGGGCGGTGCCGTGGTCGGGCTGCAGCGCGATCAGGCCGACCGGCACCGCGGCCACTCCCAGCGCGAGCAGCACCGCCCCCGCGCCCGGCCTCCGCTCCCCGTCGCGCAGCTCACCGAGGATCGTCGCGAGCGCGAGCAGCGTGGCCGCCTTGGCGAACTCGGACGGCTGGAACTGGAGGCCGTTCCCGAGGACGATCCAGGCGTGCGAGCCGTTGATCGTGCGGCCGAGCGGGGTCAGCACGGCGACCAGCCCGGCGAGCCCGAGCAGGTAGAGCAGCGGCACGTAGGCCCGCAGCAGCCGCAGGTCGATCCGTGAGACGGCCCACATCAGCGCGAAGCCGATGCCCACGCTGATGGCCTGCCGTTCCGGCAGCGTGGAGCCCGGCCGGCCGCGGGTGGCCGACCACACCAGCAGCAGCCCGATCGCCGACAGTGCGGCGGCGGGCAGCACCAGTCCCAGGGCGGGGAGGGTGACGCCCGCCGAGGCCCGCCGGCGGGTCGAGCGGGCCGGCGGCAGCCGTACGGACAGGGGACCCAGCGTCGTCATCGCCCACCACCCTTTTTGTGCTTCTTGGGGTGCTTCTTGTGGTGGGTGAGCGCGTCGATGCCCTCCCAGATCTCCCTGGCCGCGGGGGCCGCCGTGGTCCCGCCCGTGCCGCCCTGCGACACCACGACCACCACGACGTACCTGGGGTCCTTGGCGGGGGCGAAGGAGGCGAACCACGAGGTGTCCTGCCTGCCGTACGCCTCGGCGGTACCGGTCTTGCCGGCCACCGGGAAGCGCTTGAGCGGGAACCCCGCGAACGCGGCGGCGGCGGTTCCCTCGCGCGGCACGCCGGCCAGCGAGTCGCGGATGAAGCGCAACGTCTTCCGGGAGACGTCGATCCTGCCCACGACGGGCGGGGCGATGGTGCGGACCACCGTGCCGTCGGGACGCTCGATCCGCTTGCCGATCCTCGGGCTGAAGACCGTGCCGCCGTTGGCGAGCGCGGCGTAGCCCCGGGCGAGCTGGAGCGGCGTCACCAGCACGTCGCCCTGGCCGATGGAGAAGTTGGCCGCGTCGCCGGCCCACCAGACCCCGCCGGAGCGGCAGTTGTCGGCCGCGAGCGCCTTGAGGTAGGCCGCCCGCCCGCGGTCGGACTCCTCCGGGTAGCCGCTCTTGGCGCGGCGGCAGGAGTCGGCCCGGGTCCGCTCCCAGTTGGCCTTCTTCCAGGCCCGGTCGGGCACCCTCCCGGCCGCCTCGTGCGGCAGGTCGATCCCGGTCGGCGTGCCGAACCCGAACTCCTTCGCCATCTCCTGCATCGGGTCCTTGGGCCGCTTCACGGGCGTCAGCCCGCCGTCGCGCTTCCACATCCGCTCCGCGAAGCGGTAGAAGATCGTGTCGCAGGAGACCACCAGGGCCCGCCGCATGTCCATCCGGCCCAGTTCGGCGCTCTCGAAGTTGTGGAACACCCGGCCACCGATCTTGTAGCCGCCCGGGCAGTCGTAGGAGTCCCGCAGCCCGTAGCCCGCCTTCGCCGCCGCGGCCGTCGAGGTGACCTTCCACGTCGACCCCGGGGCCCACTGCCCCTGCACGGCGGCGCTGATCAGCGGCAGGTCCTCGTAGGCGCGCTGGGAGATGCCGCCGGTCCACACGCCGGGGTCGTAGCTGGGGTAGTCGGCGATCGCCGTCACCCGCCCGGTCCTCGCCTCCAGCACGACCGCCGCGCCGCTGTCGGCGGGCTCGCCGCGCCGGCGCGCGCCGGTCACCGCCCGGGCCAGCGCCCGCTCGGCGACCTCCTGGACGCGCGCGTCGATGCTGGTCACCAGCGTCTCGCCGGGTACGGCGGCCTCCTCGCGGATCAGGCCGGTGACCTTGCCGGTGCTGTCCACCGCCACCTCCCTGATCCCGGTCCGGCCGGCCAGGTCGCGGTCGTACCGCGCTTCGAGGCCGTCGCGGCCGATCAGCTCCGGACCCCCTTCGGGGTCGTCGGGGGAGGGCGGCTGCAGGTAGCCGAGGACGTGCGCCGCGGCGGGGCCGAGCGGATAGGTCCGGACCGGCCGCAGCGCCGTGCTGACGCCGGGGAACTCGTTCTGCCGCTCCGCGATCCACAGCGCCGTGCGGACGCTGACGTCGTCGGCGACGACGATCGGCTGGTACGGCGAGCCGGGCCAGCACGGCCGCGGCACGTCCCTGCCGCACAGCCGGGCCCGGTCGGCGAGCTCCTGGTACGGCCGGCCCAGGGCCCGCGCCAGCCTGGTCAGCACGTCCGTCCCGCCGTCGGGCTGGTGGAGGAGGGCCATGTAGTCCACCGACACCTGCGGCCGGGTCTCGTTGGCCACGAGCGGCCGGCCGCGCACGTCGAGGATCTGCCCGCGCACGGGCGGCAGGACCACCGAGCGCACCCGCGACTCCGTCGCGGCCCTCGAATACGACGAGCCGGTGACGACCTGCAGGTACCACAGGCGGCCGAGCAGAGTCAGCATGAGCGTGGTGACCACGACGAACACCACCGTGAGGCGCCCCCGGTTGGCGTTTCCCCGGATGCCGCCGGGGGCGCCGCTACGCACGCCGTCCCCCGCGCGGGTACAGGGGGCGGGAGGCCGGCACCCGTCCGAAGGACCGGCGCCGGGGGAGGAGGGCGAGCCCGGCCGTCACGAGAGCGGCGCCGCCGGTGGTCCAGGCGATCGCGCCGGGGGCGAGCGCGGCGGCCCAGGGGGTCCCGTCCAGCAGGGCCGCGAGCACGCCCTCGGCGAGTGACGCGCCGAGGGCCACGAGGGCGGCGCCCGCGACACGGCGCGCGGCCCCGTCGTCGGCGGGGATCCGCGTGGCCGCCCAGCCGGCCAGGCACAGCACCAGCGCGAGCCGTCCGATGGTGTGGTCGGCGGGCGGGGCGACGTCGGCGGCCAGGCCCGCGGCGAACCCCAGGAGCGCTCCGGCCCCGGTGCCCGGCCCCGCGCCCGCGACAGCCCTGGCCCGCAGCAGCGGCACGAGTGCGATGACGCAGATCAGCACGATGTCGGGCACTCCCCCGGGAAGCGCCCACCCGTTGACCACGGTGACCTGGAGAACCGGCGCGGCGAGGACGAGGAGCACGGAGAGGATGACCGCCCTCATCGAGCCCCCTCCGCGTGCCCGGACGTGTCCTTCTTCTTCGCCTTCTTCTTTTTCTTCGACTTCTTGGACTTGTTGGTCTTCTCGGACTTCTTCTCGGGCTCCTTCGTGGAAGTGTCCGTGACGGCCGGGGCGTCCGGCAGCGGCCCGAGGACCACCGTGACGTTCTCCAGCGCGGTGAACCGTGCGAAGGGGCGCACGAGCGCGGTCCTGGTCAGGGCGTCCGCCGCCGGCTCGACCGTGACGACGGTGCCGATCGGCACGTCCGGCACGAAGGGCCGCAGGTCGCGCGAGCCCAGCGTCACCACCCGGTCGCCCGGCTTCACGTCGGCCGAAGGATTGAGCAGGCCCAGCCGCAGCAGGCCGTGCTCGGGGACGCCGGTCACCAGGCCGACCTCCCGCGAGCCCTCCAGGCGGGCGCCGACGGAGGCGCCGGAGGCGGTGGCGAGCTGCACCGTCGCCGTCCCCGGGCCGGTCCGCAGGACCCGGCCGACCAGCCCGTCGGCGTCGAAGACCGTCATGTCGGGGGTCACCCCGGCGTCGGCGCCGGCGTCGATCGTGACGGTGCCGTCCCGGCCGAAGCCGACGGCGTGGGCCGAGACGACCTGATAGCCGTTCCCCTCGGCCGGGGGCGGGGTGGCCCGGCGGGCGGCGAGCAGTTCGGCGCGCAGCCGGGCGTTCTCCCGTTCGAGGTCCTCCAGGCGGCCCGCGCCCGACGCCCAGCGGACGCCGGAGGACGCCGCGTCCTCCAGCCCGCCGTAGACGGCCGACCCGAACACCCGCAGGGGGTCCAGCGGGATCACCGTGTCCGCCGCGATCAGCGCGACGGCGGCGAGCACCAGCAGCACGGGCACCCTGCGACCGGGGCGGCCTGGGTGACCTGCCGTCCTCATCTGCGGGTTTCGGGGAGGAACACGTCCCGCATGTCGTCGAATCGCTCGGTGCAGCGGCCCGCGCCCAGCACGACCGACTGGAGCGGCTGGTCGACGAGGTGGATCGGCATGCCGACCGCCTCTTCGAGCCGCCCGGCGAGGCCTTCGAGCAGCGCCCCGCCCCCGGTCAGCACGATCCCGTTGTCGAGCAGATCGCCCGCGAGCTCGGCCGGGCACTGGTCCAGCGTGGTCTGGACGGCGTCGACGATCGTCTGGACCTGGTCCTCGATGGCCTCCCTGACCTGGCCCCTGGTGATCGTCGCCGTCTTGGGCAGGCCGGTGACCAGGTCGCGGCCCCGGATCGGCCGCGTCGTCGTGTCGTCGCCGCCCGGCCGCGCGCTGCCCATGGTGATCTTGATGTGCTCGGCCGTGCGCTCGCCGAGCAGGAGGGAGTGTTCCTTCTTGACGTAGTTGACGATCGCCTCGTCGAGTTCGTCGCCGCCGACCCGCACCGACTTCGACACGACCACCCCGCCGAGCGAGACGATCGCGACCTCGGTGGTCCCGCCGCCGATGTCCACGACCATGTTGCCGGTCGTGTCGCCCACGTTGAGGCCCGCGCCGATCGCCGCGGCCATGGGCTCCTCGATGATGTGGACGCGCCGGGCGCCCGCCTCGTACGCCGCCTCGCGGACCGCGCGCTGCTCGACGCTGGTGGTGCCGCTCGGCACGGCGACGACGACGCGGGGCTTGGCCAGGTAGCGGTTCCGGTGCGCGAGCTGGATGAAGTGCCGCAGCATGCGCTCGGCGGCGTCGAGGTCGGCGATCACGCCGTCCTTGAGCGGGCGCAGAGTCGCGATGTGGGGCGGGGTCCGCCCGATCATCTCCTTCGCGGCGGTCCCGACGGCCACGATCCGGTCGCTGTGCAGGTTGATCGCCACGACCGAGGGCTCGTCCAGGACGACGCCCTTCTTGCGCACGTACACCAGCGTGTTGGCCGTACCGAGGTCGACCGCCATGTCCCGGCCGAGCAATCCCCACGGGAAACCCATCGGCGACCAGCTTTCAGAGAGGAGGGAGAGCACGCGTGATCGCTGCCCGCCGCCCCCGCCTCTGAAACAGAACACATCCGCACGAAAGCGGGCCGCTAGGTGACGCTGAGATAGAGGTCTCTCGCCAGCTTCGTCACCCGTTCGGCCGACTTCGCGAAGGACGCCCCCGAGGGCTGCAGGGTGAGCACGACCATGATCAGCCGGTCGCTGATCACGCCTGTAGTGTGGAGCACCGGACGGCCGAAATCAACCGGTTCGCGGCCCATCGTGACCGGCCCGATACGGTATGACGCGGCCTTCGCGCGGGCGCACCGGACCGGGGGCACCGAGCCGTACCCGGACCATCCCTGCTTGATCGCCCAGGGTCGGGGGACGGCGCGGGGAATGCCGAAGTACTGGTCGAAGCCGTCGCTCGCGCACCGCCAGGCCTGGCGCAGGTTGCCCAGGACGAAGTCGCGGACGCGGGGTTCGGCCCGCTTCAGCAGATATCGGTAGACGAGCGCGATGTCGGCCGCGCTGATGGCGGTGTAGCCCCAGAAGCCGGGTTTGGCCGCGGGCGGCGGGGAGGTTTCGGACAGGCCGATCCGGCGCGCCATCCGCCGGACGATCTCGCCCTGCCCCCCGCGCCGCCACAGGGCGGTGGCGGCGTCGTCGTCGCTGCCGCGGAGCATGGGCGTCAGCAGCGCCCTGTCCCTGGCGGGGATCGCGCCCCGGTGCCGCTCCAGGTAGTCGGTCGCGATGAGGATCTTGACCACCGACGCCGACCGGAACCGGTGGTGCGCCAGATGCTGCGCGACGGTCCTGCCGGTCGCCAGGTCCACCATCGAGTATCCCGCCGTGACTCCGGCCGGTACCCGCACCGGTTTCGCCGACGACCGCACGGCTGCTCGCGCGGCCGCCTGGGGCGCCGGCTTCGCGGTGGTCGCGGCGGTGGCGGCCGCGGGGGTGCCGTTCGCCGAGCAGGCCGTCAGGAGCGCCGTGAGCACGACGGCCAAGGCAGTCGATGCGGCCGTGGGTGCGGCGGTTCTCGATCGCGTCACCCGGCCATGACTATCAGATGGAGCGGGTCAGCGTCCGTCGAGGAGGGGACGCCTGGGGTCCCAGCGGGTGCCCTCGGCGGCGTCCCTGCGGCGCCGGGCGATGGCCGACAGCGCCTCCAGGACGACCCGATTGCCGAGGTAGGCCGTGATGTCCGCGTGGTCGTACGGCGGGGCCACCTCGACGATCTCCAGCCCGACGACCGGCAGTTCGTAACAGGTCCTGCGGACGGCGTCGAGAAGCTGGCGGGCCGACAGGCCGCCCGGCTCGGGCGTGCCGGTGCCCGGCGCGTGGCCGGGGTCGCAGACGTCCACGTCGACCGACAGGTAGACCCCGTCGCAGTCGTCGAGCGCGATCGCGTACGCCTCGGTGAGGCACTCGTCGAGCCCCCTGGCGACGATCTCCGCCATCTCGTACGACCGCATCCGCTGACCGGCCATCCAGTCGAGGATCTCGGGGCCGGGCCAGTAGCCGCGCAGGCCGATCTGCAGGAAGCGGTCGCCCCGGATCGCGCCCGACTCGATCAGCCGCCGCATCGGCTGCCCGTGGCCGTGCAGGTGGCCGAACTCGATGTCGCCGGTGTCCGCGTGCGCGTCGAAGTGGATCATGGAGACGCGGCCGAAGCCGTGGTGCCGCGCCACGCCGGTCGCGTCGGGCAGGGCGATCGTGTGGTCGCCGCCGAGGACGACGGGGACGGCCCCGGAGGCCGCGATGCGGGCGACGGCGTCCTCGATCGCGCGCAGGCTGCCCTCGATGTCGCCGGCGTAGGTCTCCACGTCCCCGGCGTCCAGCACACGCAGGTCCTTGAGGGCGTCCACGCGCAGCGCCAGGCTGGGGCGGGAGCCGTCGTGGGGGAGATAGCACGTCTGGCGGATGGCGTTCGGGCCGAAGCGGGCCCCCGGGCGGTGCGAGGTGCCGCCGTCGAAGGGCGCGCCCAGGATCACGACGTCGGCTCCCGCGTAACCGGCCGGGTCGTCGAGGTCGCAGCGCTCGACCCCGAGGAAGGTGATGTCGGGGCCGAACATCTGGCCGTAGCGGCTCATCCCACTCCTGGCAGTCAATCGGTCTTATCGGACATCACATGCTATTGGCTGACAGAACCGGCATGTTGCAGGAACGGGTCGAGCAGGCCGGGGGTGCCCGCGGTGGCCAGGCGCAGCGCCTCGGCGAGTTCGACGTCGCGCACCTGGTAGCTCTGCCCGCCCGCCGCGGTGGTCGCCGTCAGCGTGGCGAGGCCCGCCCGCCGCTGGAAGAACGACCGCTCGACGGTCCAGCCGATGACGCCGTCGCACCGCAGCACGACCCGGCGGCGGACGAGCGAGCCCCATCGGGTCACCAGATATCCCGAGGTCAGGGCGTGTCCGAGGGATCGGTAGCGGTCGGCGGCGAGGAGCGCCGTCACCGGCAGCAGGGCGGCGGCGGTGAGCCAGGGCCACAGGGGCGGCTCGCCCAGCGCCCACAACAGGAGCAGCGCGGCCAGGATCGGCACGTGCACGCCGAACGCGCGGGTGAACCGGCGGCGCAGCGCTGCGGGCCCGTGCGGGATGAGGGGCGCGGTCAGGGGCTCGGTGAAGGGCTCGGTGAAGGGCTCGGTCAGGGGTGCCGGGCCGGTGGCGCCGGGCGCGTGGGACAGCACGAGCCGGGCCACCGCGGCGGCCTCCGCGCGGGGCGCGGGCGGCAGCAGCATCGAGCCGCCGCGCTGGCCGCCCTGCCCCGAGCGCAGGCCGGTCGTCACCGCGGACAAGCGGGCTCCGCGTACGGCCCGCAGCAGCAGGGGCTCGTCGACCTCGACGCCCCGCAGCCGCCGTTCCTCGATGGTGGTGGCCCGCCGGGTCAGCAGGCCCCGGGTCACGTGCAGGGTGCCCTCGGCGTGCCGGGTCAGCCGGAAGTTCCCGTACGCCAGGACGTAGCCGAGCGTGGACGCGACGCCCACGAACACCACGAGCACGAGCACCACCGTCGCGATCTCCAGCGCGAGCGACATCGCGCTGAACCACCGCCAGGTCTCCCGGACCGGCCCAACCCGGTCGAGGTCGATGTTCCCCTCCGAGACCAGGCGGGACACGAAGCCGCCGACGACGCCCACGGTGACCAGCCCGGACATGGTGAACGGCCCGAACCTGACCCACCCGGGACGCATCCGCGCGAGCTCGGTCTCCGGCGTGCTCCCGGCGGGCGGCGGCACCGGCGACGCCGCGGAGGACTGGGTCGCGGAGGACCGGGCCGCCGCGGGCTGGGCGGCGGGGGAGCGGTGCAGCAGTTCCACGCGCAGGTTGGCGGCCTCGGCGGCGCTCAGCGCGTCGAGCTTGAGCCGGCTGTCGTGCCTGCGGTCGGAGGTGCCCGTCCCCACCTCCACCCGGGCCAGGCCGAGCACGCGGTGCAGCACGTGGGAGGTGACGTCGACGGTGCGGACCCGGTCGCGGGGCACGGTCAGCACCTTCCGGTTCAACAACCCGCGCCTGACCTGCACGTGCTCGGGGGAGATCCGGTACGTCGTGGTGAACCAGCGGAGCATGCCGAACAGGACCGTCAGGCCGACGCCCGCGAGGGTCCACAGGTGGCCCTTCCCGCCGCTGCTCGTTCCCGCCACCAGCAGGCCGAGCAGCGCCGGGGCGGCCCGTACGACCTCCTGGACCGGGTGGACCAGCAGCATCCGCGGGCTGAGCCGCCGCCAGTCGGTCGGGGCCGGGCCGCTTACGGGACCGGTCATCGAGCTGCTCACCGAGCCGCTCATGTCGCGTCGCCCGCCGTCGCCTGCGCGTTGGCGGTGAGCTCGGCGACCAGGCGCTGGGCCGTGTCCCGGTCGAGACCGCCGACCTTGATGGGACCGGCGGCCGAGGCCGTGGTGACGGTGACGTTGGCGAGGCGGAAGAGCTGCTCCAGCGGGCCGCGCTCGCTGTCCACCGTCTGGATGCGGGAGACGGGGGCGATGCGCCACTCCTGCCGGAACCACCCCGACTGGGTGAACACCGCCGCCGGGGTGGCCTCCCAGCGGTGCACCCGGTAACGCCACAGCGGCATGAGCGTGACGTGCGCCGCCGCGACGACGGCGGTCGCGGCGAGGCCGATGACGTGCGCGGAGAGCGGCACGCCCGCATCGTCGGCCACCAGCCAGATCACCTGGGCCGCAAGAAGGATGAGCCAGCCCAGAGCGGCCCGCGCGGCCCAGTACCAGATGGCGGTGCGGCTCACGCGGTGCCGAGGGGGTCGGAGGGTCGGGACGTCCACGCCTCAACTCTGCCCGATCCGCCGACCTCCCGGGCATCCGCCCATGCCGCCCGTGCGGAGCCGCGGGTGAGGGGGTCACTCCTGGGTCAGAGGGCCGACAGGAGCTCGCGGACGTGGGAGAGCGGGTCGGCGCCCACGGGGCGGACGGCGACCGTGGTCACGCCCGCCTGCCACAACGCCCTGACGTGCGCGGACGCCTCCTGCGGGGAGCCCACCGCCATGGCGACCTCCTCCGGCGCGACCCGCAGGAACGCCGCCTGCCACTCCGCCGCGGGCCGCATGACCTCGCGTGCGTCGTCGCCGACGCAGAGGTAGACGAACGCCACCACTTCGTGATCACCGGTCGCGCCGACGCGCTCGATGACCGAACGCAGCCGCTCCGGGCCCAGCCCCTCTGGGAGGATCGTGCCCTCGGCCACCCGCCCCGACAGGGCCAGCGAGCGGGGGCTCACCACTCCGGCGAGGACGGGCGGCGGCTCGGCCGGCGGGTGGACGAGGCGGACGCCGTCCAGGCTCACCTCGCGTCCGTGCAGGGTGACGGTCTCGCCGCGCAGCAGCGCCCGTACGGACGTGATCGTCTCCTCCAGCAGCGACAGCGGTGACGAGGCGGCGGCGCCTGCCTGACGCATCCACGCCTGCACTCCGTGCCCGATCCCGGCGGCCAGCCGCCCGGGATGGAGGCGGGCCAAATTGGCCAGCTCCATCGCCAGCAGCATGGGATTGCGCAGGGGCGCCGGGGTGATGCCGATGCCCACACGCAGGCGTGTGGTCGCGGCCAGCGCCGTGGCCGCCGAGGAGATCGCGCCCGTCCAGCCGAGGTCCTCCACCACCCACAGGTCGGAGACCGCGGTGCCGTCGAGTTCCCGGGCGAACCGGGGGAGCGACTCCGGCGGGAGGTCGCGGTCGAAGACGACTCCAAGCCTCACGGGCGGCCCTCCAGTGTGCGAGATCGGCTCCACGGCCTTCCAAGTATCCAGGACGAGGGAGGCGCGGACGGGCACAGGCACCTGCCGTGAGACAGGTGCCTGTGCCGGAGAGCCGGAGCGTGCCTCCGTACGGTCAGGCCATCTGGTGCTGCTCGGCGCTGAGGGGGGCGGCGATGTCCTCCAGCGAGCGCCGGGCGGCCTCCACGCCCATGAACCACTGCACCAGCCCCGCCGCGATCATCAGTACGGCGCCGATGACGTAGCCGACGACGACGTTGCCCACGCTCTCGCTTTCCACCAGGCGGCCGAACAGCACCGGCCCGATGATGCCGCCGAGCCCGGTGCCGACCGCGTAGAACAGGGCGATGGCGAGGGCCCTGGTCTCCATCGGGAAGATCTCCGAGACCGTCAGGTAGGCGCTGCTCGCCCCGGCGGAGGCGAAGAAGAACACCACCATCCAGCAGATCGTGAGGGTCACCGGCGAGAGCACCTGCGCGTTGAACAGCGCGGCGGTGCCGAGCAGGAGCAGGCCGGACACCACGTAGCTGCCCGCGATCATCGTGCGGCGGCCGATCGTGTCGAAGAACCGGCCGAGCAGGACCGGGCCGAGGAAGTTCCCGATCGCGATCGGGATGAGGTACCACGGCGTGCTGCCGTCCGGCACCTTGAAGAAGGTCGAGAGCACCAGCGCGTACGTGAAGAAGATCGAGTTGTAGAGGAACGCCTGGCCGACGAACAGCGACAGGCCGACGACCGTGCGCTTGGGGTAGCGCCGCAGCAGTGTCGCCGCCACCTCCGTCAGGGGGGTGTGCTCCCGCTGGGTGATCCTGATCTCCCCGTGCGCGGGTTCGAGCGTCTTGCCGCTCTCGTCGCGGACCTTCGTCTCGATCTCGCGGACGATCTCCTCGGCCTCCCGTTCCCGGCCGTGGATGAACAGCCAGCGCGGACTCTCCGGCACCGTACGGCGGACCAGCAGGATGGCCACACCGAGGATGGCGCCCAGCCCGAACAGCAGACGCCAGCCGAGGTCCGCCGGCAGCAGGCCCGTGTCGAGCGCCGGGATCGCGATGAGGGCGCCGAGCGCCGTGCCCAGCCAGAAGGAGCCGTTCACCACCAGGTCGACCGTGCCGCGCACGCGGGCCGGGATGAGTTCGTCGATCGCCGAGTTGATCGCGGCGTACTCGCCTCCGATGCCGGCGCCGGTGAAGAACCGGCACAGGTAGAAGTACCAGGCGTCGTGGGCGAACGCGGTGGCCACGGTGGCGGCGAGGTAGACGGCGAGCGTCACCAGGAAGAGCTTCTTGCGCCCGAACCGGTCCGTCAGGTGGCCGAAGAAGAGAGCGCCCAGGCAGGCTCCCGCGACGTACACGCCGGCGGCGACGCCGACCTCGCTGTCGGTGAGTCCCAGCCCGCTGCCCGGGTCGGTGATGCGCGGGCCGATGACCCCGACGATGGTCACTTCGAGCCCGTCGAGAATCCAGACGGTGCCGAGGCCGATGAGCACCAGCCAGTGCCAGCGAGCCCAGGGGAGCCGATCCAGCCGCGCGGGAATGTCGGTACTAATCTGCGCCATATCGTCCCCTTCTTCGGAAGATATGGCGGCCGACTACCCGATATCGGGCCGGAAATTCACGTCAGACCGTCCGGGCGCCTTCACTCCCCACGCCTCCGGGCGGCGGGACCACGCCGTCGTGCCCGAGTTCGAACCACACGCAGACTCCGGCGCGGCTGGCCGACACGCCCCAGTGCCTGGTGAACAGGTCCACCAGGTGGACGCCGCGCCCCGGCGTGAGGTTGGGAGACGTCCAGCAGCCGCAGCCCTGGGTGGACAGCGTGACCCGGGCGGCTCCGGGAGTGGCCAGGACGGACACGCCGTAGCCCGGAGGCCGGCCGCACGAGTCGGCGTGCCGCAGGGACTCGGCGATCAGCTCGCCGATCAGCTGCACCGCGTCGTCCCGGCAGGGGTGGCCGTCGCCGAGGCGGGCGGCCACGAACCGCCGGGCGGCCCGCACCTGGGACGGGTCTCCCGAGAAGGGGCGTGAGATCGCGATTCTCCCCGAGAGGTTGAGAATTGTCATCCCGTGATAGCTCCCTGTGCACCCGCCTGCCGTCGGGGAATCGAGGCCGATGTAAGACTGCGTTCATCCTGCACTTTGCAATTCGGCTCCGCAATATGGCGAATGCGATTGCATGGTCTCCTTTCGTGAGATAAGGGGGAGCGCGGCGCGGGGGAAGAGGGGCGGATGCCGGCCGGAGACGTCCATGGAGATCGTCATCCCGGTCGCGGCCTTTGCGGGCGGGCCGGTATGGGGCTCGTCTCACCGGGCAGGAGACCTGGCATGCGAAGAGAAGACGGTCGCTATATCGATATCGACGCGGACGAGCCGGACATCGCAGGCGAGTGGATGCCGTCGGAGACGGATCCGCCGAACGCCAAGCCGGACGACGGAAAGCCGGACGAGCGCTGGGACAAACCGACAGAGGTGTGAGGAGAACGGTGATGACGATGGGTGTCGACCCCCGGGACCTGGGCGACGAGGATCTGCTCCGCGAACTGCGCCATCTGCACGAGACCCGCAGCGAGACGTTCTTCCACGGGTCGGACGACGCACTGGAGCGCCACACCTCCCGGACGCAGGAGCTGGAGGGTGAGTACCTCGAACGCTACCCGGACCGGCAGGTCGATCCGGAGCGGCTGCGGGAGGGGGCGAGGCAGCGCAGTGCGTGAGGACGAGGAGAGCCTGGGCGACGCCCAGGAGATGTCGGGGACCGAGCTGACGGTCTACGAGGCCGTCGCCGCGCTGAACGTGGACGAGCGTTCCGCGACCGTCTCGGAGGTCGCCGAGATGACCGCGCTCGGCGAGGACGACGTACGGCGGTGCCTCGACACCCTGGTCGAGGGCGGCAGGCTGGTCCCCAAGGGGGACGCCTACCTCCTCGGCGCGCACGACTGGGGACTCGAATACTGACGGATGAGGCCCGGCCGGCCCGCGGCGACGGGGAGGGCGGCGGTGGTGCGCCACACCGCGCGTGCCTCGCCCGGATCGCCGGGACCGGCCGGGAGTTCGTGGGTGACCCGTGAGCCGGGTTCAGGAGCAGGCGCTCGCGAGTTCCTGGGTCGCCTGGGTGGCCTTCTTACCGAACTCGCTCAGCTTGGCCGCGGCCGCCGGGTCCGACAGGTCGATCTTGAAAGAGCCCCACGAGTCGGCCATGCCGGCGAGCGCCACCTTCAGGTCGCCGTCGGCCTTGCCGGACAGGTCCTTGAGCTGGGCGGCCAGGTCGCCGGTCGCGGTGTTGAGGCCCTTGATGTCGCCGGCCGCGGCGGCGGCCTTGGTGCTGTAGTCGGTGAACGCCTTGGTCGCCTCCTCGCAGACGGCCGTCTGGCCGCCGCCGCAAGCGGCGGTCAGGCTGAGAAGGGCGGACGCCGCGACGACGGCGAGGCTGTTCCTGAGGATGTTCATGACGCCTTCCTGAGTGATCTGCAACGCCCCGGACACTACGGACGCCCCCTTTCGCTCCGCTTTCAAGCCGCTTGCAGCGCAGGTGCGCGTCGTATGCTTGCCGCCATGACGCGGCGGCTTGCGGAGGTTGCGAAGAAGGTCGGGGTCAGCGAGGCCACGGTGAGTCGCGTCCTGAACGGCAAGGCCGGGGTGTCGGAGGCCACCCGGGAGGCGGTGCTGACGGCGCTCGACGTGCTGGGATACGAGCGGCCGACGCAGTTGCGCGGGGAGCGCGGCCGGTTGGTCGGCCTGGTCCTGCCCGAGCTGCAGAACCCCATCTTCCCGGCGTTCGCCGAGGTCGTCGGGGGTGCGCTGGCCCAGCAGGGGTTCACCCCGGTGCTGTGCACCAGAACCGTCGGCGGGATCTCCGAGGCCGACTACGTCGACCTGCTGCTGCAACAGCACGTGTCGGGGGTCGTGTTCGCCGGAGGCCTCTACACGCAGACCGGCGTCGTCCACGAGCACTACCTGCGGCTCGTCGAACGCCGGCTGCCCACCGTGCTGGTCAACGCCGCCGCCGAGCACTGGGACTTCCCCCGCGTCTCCTGCGACGACGCGATCGCGGTGGAGCAGGCGCTCGGTCACCTGCGCGCCCTCGGCCACCGCCGCATCGGCCTGATCGTCGGCCCCGCCGACCACATGCCGTCCGCGCGCAAGCTGGAGGCGTACCGCGCCCTGGGCGGCGAGTTGGTCGAGCACACGATGCACTCACTGGAGGGCGGCCACGCGGCGGCCCTGAAGCTGGTGCGGCAGGAGGTCACCGGCATCGTCTGCGGCAGCGACCCGCTGGCTCTCGGCGCGATCCGCGCCGCCCGGCGCTCGGGCAGGCGCGTGCCGGAGGACGTGTCCGTCGTCGGATACGACGACTCCGCCCTGATGACCTGCGTCGACCCGCCGCTGACGACGGTGCGTCAGCCGATCGAGGCGATGGGCCGGGCGGCGGTGGAGCTGCTGGTGAGCCAGATCGAGGGCACCGCCGTCGCGACCGGAGAGCTGCTGTTCGAGCCGGAGCTGGTCGTCCGCTCCTCCACCGGACGGGCCGGCGTGCCCGTCGCCTGAGGGCAAGCCGCCCGCAAAATCTTGCGTACATTGTCGTACAGTTGCGTTCATGACACGACGGCTTGCGGAAGTTGCCAAGAAGGTGGGCGTGAGCGAGGCGACCGTGAGTCGCGTCCTGAACGGCAAGGCCGGGGTGTCGGAGGCCACCCGGGAGGCGGTGCTGACGGCGCTCGACGTGCTGGGATACGAGCGGCCGACGCAGTTGCGCGGGGAGCGCGGCCGGTTGGTCGGCCTGGTCCTGCCCGAGCTGCAGAATCCCATCTTCCCGGCGTTCGCCGAGGTCGTCGGGGGTGCGCTGGCCCAGCAGGGGTTCACCTCGGTGCTGTGCACCAGAACCGTCGGCGGCGTCTCCGAGGCCGACTACGTCGACCTCCTCCTCCAGCAGCACGTGTCCGGAATGGTCTTCGCGGGAGGCTCGTACGCGCAGGCGGACGCCTCGCACCGCCACTACCGCAGAGTGCTGGAACGGAAGCTGCCCGCCGTGCTCGTCAACGCGGCGGTCGACCACCTCGGGTTCCCCCAGGTCTCGTGCGACGACGTCGCCGCGGCGCGGATCGCGCTGGCCCATCTCACGGCGCTCGGCCACCGGCGGGTCGCCATGCTCCTCGGCCCGCCCGACCACGTGCCGTCCCGGCGCAAGCTGGCCGCGTTCCGGGCGCATGCCGCCGAGGCCGGCCTCGAACTCGACGCGGACCACGTCGAGCACACGATGTTCTCGCTGGAAGGCGGGCACGCCGCGGCGGCGCGTATGGTCGCCCGCGGCGTGACCGGGATCGTCTGCGCCAGCGACGTGCTCGCCCTCGGCGCGATCAGGGCGGCCCGCCGGGCCGGTCTGTCGGTGCCCGGTGACGTCTCCGTCATCGGATACGACGACTCGGCGCTGATGAGCTGCGTGGACCCGCCACTGACCACCGTCCGCCAGCCCATCGACGCGATGGGCCGGGCCGCCGTCGAGCTGCTGGTGGCCCAGATCGACGCGGCCGTGGTGCCGGGCGACGAGCTGCTGTTCGAGCCCGAGCTGGTCGTGCGGGCCTCCACGGCGCCCGTACGACCACTCTAGGGATCAATGTCACTTTTTTGCAGTGTTAATTACTGACTATTGCTCAGTTCTGCACGTCTCTGTATGTTTCTCGCAACCGAGCGGATCGGGGCGCTCCAGTCGGCCCCGAGCCGTGTGCTCCGACGGGTCGTGGCGCGCGGTTCCAGAAGGGAACGAGGATGAAATCCCAGAAGCTCTCGACACTGCTGGTCTCGGGACTCGCCCTGGCGGCGGCCGCCGCGTGCGGCTCCGGCGACGGCGACAGTGGTGACAAGGCCGGCGGGGCGCCCGGCGGAGCGAAGGTGACGATCTCGGTGGGCTGTCAGCCGCCGAAGACCAACCCCGTGCAGCGGGACGAGTGGAACGAGGACGTCGCGGCGTTCCAGAAGCTGCACCCCGGCATCACGATCGACAGCAAGGACGGCTTCCCCTGCCACGACGTGAAGACGTACGACGCCAAGCTCGCGGGTGGCCAGATGGAGGACGTCTTCTACGGGTACGTCGGCGACGTGCAGCCGGCGATCAAGGCGGGTCAGGCCGCCGACATCACCGACTACGTCAAGGACGTCAAGACGTTCAAGGACATCGACCCCAGCGTCATGCGGGCCTTCACGGTGAACGGCCGGATCTACGGCCTGCCCAGGACGACGTACAAGGTCGGGCTCGTCTACAACCGCACGCTGTTCACCCGGGCGGGCCTCGACCCGGACAACCCGCCGACGACCTGGGCCGAGATCCGCGAGGCGGCCAGGAAGATCGCCGCGCTCGGGCCCGGCTACGTCGGGTACGGCGAGTACAGCGCGGGCAACACCGGCGGCTGGCACTTCACCCAGGAGATCTACGGCCGCGGCGGCGACGTGGTGAGTCCCGACGGCAGGCGGGCCGCGTTCAACACCCCGGAGGGCAGGGCGGTCCTGCAGAACCTCAAGGACATGCGCTGGACCGACGACAGTATGGGCACCAAGCAGCTCTACCAGTGGGACGACCTCATGCGCCTGATGGGCGCCGGCAAGATGGGCATGATCCTCGGCGCCCCCGACGTCATCACCGAGTTGCACGACAACCGGCACGCCAAGTACGAGGACTTCGGCCTCGCGGCGTTCCCCGAGGCCAAGGCGACCCTGGGCGGCGGTGACGGCTACATGTTCAACGTCAAGGACACGCCCGAGCAGATCAGAGCCGGCATCGCGTGGCTTGACTACTACATGCTGGCGCCGGGCCGGGGCCAGTTCGACTACGAGCGGCAGAAGGCCAGGGGCCGGGCCGTCGGCCTCCCCGACAACAACCCCTGGGGAGACAGCCCCTCGGGACGCACGCTGCTCGACCTGCGTAAGCGGTACGCCACGCTGCCGCTGGCGAACTACGGCGCGTACGCGGAAGGATCGGGGGCCATCCCGCTCAAGCTGGAGCCCCCGATGACCCAGCAGATCTACCAGATCCTCGACACGCCCATGTCGGCGGTGCTCACCCGGCAGGACGCGAACGTCGACGAGCTCCTCGCGGACGCGGAGAAGAAGGTGAACGACCTGCTCGCCAGGGCGGGCTGACCGTCCGGGGTGCCGGGACCCCACCGGCACCCCCGTCTCCCACGTCCACCCCCCGACCGGGAGAGACCCGAAAGAGACACCACATGAACGTCGCCACGAAGCGTGACGTACAGCGAAATCTGACCGCGTACGGCTTCCTGTGCGGAGCGTTGATCTGCTTCGCGTTCTTCTCCTGGTATCCCATGATCCGGGAGGTCTTCCTCAGCTTCCAGAAGAACAACTTCGTCAGCGACCCGATCTGGGTGGGGTTCGACAACTTCAGGGCCGTCTTCGCCGATTCGGCGTTCTGGCCGGCCTGGCGCAACACCGCCGTGTTCACCCTGCTCGCGCTGGTGATCGGCTACCTCGTGCCGTTCGCGTCCGCGATCGTGCTCAACGAGCTCCGGCACGCCCGCGCGTACCTGCGGTTCGTGGTCTACCTGCCGGTCATGCTGCCGCCGGCCGTGTCGGTCTTACTGTTCAAGTGGTTCTACGATCCCGGCGCCGGACTGTTCAACCAGATCCTCGGGTTCTTCGGCGTCCCGCCGCTGAGCTGGCTCGACTCGTCCGGCACGGCCCTGGTGTCCCTGGTCATCGTGTCGACCTGGATGAACCTCGGCAGCGGCACGCTGATCTACCTCGCCGCGCTGCAGACGATCCCCGGCGAGCTGTACGAGGCGGCCGAGCTCGACGGCGCGGGGATCCTCCGGCGCCTGTGGCACGTCACGATCCCGCAGACCCGGCTCATCCTGCTCGTCATGCTGCTGTTGCAGGTCATCGCGACCATGCAGGTGTTCATCGAGCCGTTCATGCTCACCGGGGGCGGCCCGGAGAACGCCACCGTGACCGTCGCCTACCTGATGTACCAGTACGCCTTCAACTTCGGGAACTTCGGCGGGGGCGGCGCGCTCGGGCTGATGCTGATGATCGTCTTGATGGTGTTCTCGGTCGTCTACCTGCGCGTCGCCCGGGAGGACCGTCCCTGATGCCCGACGCCACCCCCCAGGTCCGCACACTCGTCTCCCCGCACCGGCTGAGCAGGGGGCGCGGCCGGGTGCTCTACTGGACCGTCCTGGCCGCGACGCTGGTCACGTTCACGCTGGTGTTCGTCTTCCCGTTGTACTGGATGATCACCGGCGCGCTGAAGTCGCCGCAGGAGCTCGACCAGATCCCGCCGACGCTCTTCCCGGCGGACGGCCTCAACTGGGACGCGTACCGGGAGGCGTGGGAGCTTCTCGACCTCGGCAGGCTGCTCGGGAACACGGTCCTGTACGCCGCGGGAGCCTGGATCTTCACGATGGCGGTGGACGTCACCGCGGCCTACGCGCTGTCGAAGCTGCGGCCCGTGCTCGGCCGGGTGATCCTCGGCGGCATGCTGGCCACGCTCATGATCCCTCCGATGGTGCTGCTGCTGCCGACCTACGTCACCGTGCTCGACCTGCCGATCCTGCACGTCAACCTGCTGAACACGCCGTGGGCGATCTGGCTGCCGGCCGCCGCTAACGGATTCAACGTCTTCCTGCTCAAACGGTTCTTCGACTCGATCCCCCGTGAGCTTCTGGAGGCCGCGGAGATGGACGGCGCCTCCCCGGCGCGGATCCTCTGGTCGATCGTCCTGCCGATCTCCCGGCCGATCCTCGGCGTGGTGTCGATCTTCACGGTGGTCAACGTCTGGCGGGACTTCGTCTGGCCGCTCCTGGCGCTGCCCGACACCGAGAAGACGACGATCAGCGTGGCGATCAACTCGCTGTCGCAGACCATGCCGCAGAACGCGCTCACGGCCTCCCTGGTGATCGCGAGCCTGCCCACCATCGTCGTCTTCTTCCTGTTCCAGCGGCACATCATGGCCGGTCTCACCGCCGGCGGCCTCAAGGGCTGAGCAGGCCTCCTATCGCCGTCATCCACAAGGAGTTGTATCCAGCATGCCCGGTAACACCTCGACCCCCGAATGGTGGCGCGGGGCCGCGATCTACCAGGTCTACCTGCGCAGCTTCGCCGACGGGAACGGCGACGGCACCGGCGACCTGGCGGGGCTGCGGTCACGCCTGCCCTACCTCGCCGACCTCGGCGTCGACGCCGTCTGGCTGAATCCGTGGTATCCCTCGCCGATGGCCGACGGCGGCTACGACGTCGCCGACTACAGGGCCATCGAGCCGGTCTTCGGCACCCTCGCCGAGGCGGAGAAGCTCATCGCGGAAGCCCACGACCTGGGCATCCGCACGATCGTGGACGTCGTCCCCAACCACGCCTCCGACCGGCACGCCTGGTTCCGGGAGGCCCTGGCGGCCGGTCCCGGTTCGGCGGCCCGGGAGCGGTTCTGGTTCCGTCCCGGCGTCGGCGACGGCCCGCCGAACGGCTGGCAGTCGATCTTCGGCGGCCCGGCCTGGACCCGGGTGCCGGACGGCGAGTGGTATCTCCACCTGTTCGCCCCCGAGCAGCCCGACTTCAACTGGAACAACCCGGACGTGCGTCAGGAGTTCCTCGACGTGCTGCGCTTCTGGTTCGACCGGGGCGTGGACGGCGTCCGCATCGACTCGGCGGCCGTCCTGGTCAAGGACCTCGACAGCGTGGAGGAGTCGTACACCGACCACGACGACGTCCACGAGATCTACCGCGAGTGGCGGCGGCTCAGCGACGCGTACGGCGGCCGGGTCCTGATCGGGGAGGTGTGGCTGCCCGACCAGGAGCGTTTCGCCCTCTACCTGCGCCCGGACGAGATGCACACGGCGTTCAACTTCGACTTCCTCTCGTGCCCCTGGGAGCCGGCCGCCCTGCGCCGCAGCATCGACCTGACGCTGGCCACGCACGTGCCGATCGGCGCTCCCGCGACGTGGGTGCTCTCCAACCACGACGTGACCCGCCCGGTCACGCGGTACGGCAGGCGGGACACCTCGTTCGACCACGCCGACCGCAAGCACGGCACGCCCTCCGACCCGGAGCTGGGCAGGCGGCGGGCGCGGGCGGCGGCCCTGCTGGCCATGGCCCTGCCGGGCAGCGTCTACGTCTACCAGGGGGAGGAGCTCGGCCTGTGGGAGGTCGAGGATATTCCGGACGACCTGCGCGAGGACCCGATCTGGGCCCGGTCGGGTCACACCGACCCGGGACGCGACGGATGCCGCGTCCCGCTGCCGTGGTCGGGCACCGAACCTCCGTTCGGATACGGCACGGGCGAGCCGTGGCTGCCCCAGCCGGCCGGATGGCGCGACCTCACCGTCGAGGCCCAGCAGCGCGACCCCGGCTCCATGCTGTGCCTGTACCGCTCCGCCCTGCACCTGCGGCGTGAGCTGCTCGGGGACGGCACGATGACCTGGCTGCCGGCCGGGAACGACGTGATCGCCTTCCGTCGCGACTCCGGCCTGGTCTGCGTGGTGAACTTCGGCGCGGAGCCGGTGCCGTTCCCGGTCCGGGGCTCGGTGGTGCTGGCCAGCGGCCCTCTCGTGAGCCGGCACGGCAGCACTCTCGGTGGCGACCTGCTTCCCCGCGACACCGCCGTCTGGATCACGGAGGAGGCCCTTTGAGAGAGCGGTTCCGGCTGGGGACGGAACCCGGGCCACATCCGCCTATTCGCAGGTCTTGCGTTCCGGGGCGCACAGCTCGGCCTCGGGGTAGCGGGACGAGGGCTTGTCCAGGAGAGGCCGCGGCTCGCCGCGCAGGTGCAGGTCGAGGAAGGCGCGGACGTACGCGCGGGTGATCTCGGCGCCGCGGGCCGCGGACACTGTCCCCGGGACGCCGAGGCCGAGAGCGCCCGCCAGGAGCGGAACGTCGGTGAAGGACTGGTGATCCGCGCCGGGGAGCACGACCCAGCGCTTCCATCCGGTCAGGAGTCTCCAGTCGCGGTCCCAGGAGTTGTCGCGGCCTCCGGGCGCGTGGCCCGCCGACCCCATGAACATGAACGGCCGCGACAGGCCGCGCTTCGGGATCCGGGCGTACGTGGTGCCGTCCATGTCGATCCCGCCGCGTATCCGGGGGTCCTTCAGCATGGCCGCCACGGCGCTCGCCCCGCCGATGGAGTGGCCGACCATCGCGATCCTGGACGCGTCGATCAGCGCGGAGCCCTCCCACCTGGCGCCCCGCCCGGTGAGCCGGTCGAGCACGAAGGACACGTCGGCCGCTCTGACCCCGACCACTTTCGTGCCGAAACCGGGGTCGCCGTCGCTGTCGCAGGCGACGCACTCGGCGACCCGCCCGTCCGGGAAGGTCGTCGCGTAGTTCTCGTAGGCATGGTCGACGCCGGCCACCACGTACCCACCGGCGGCCAGCTCCTCGGCGAGCGCCGTGAGCGTGCCGCGGGGCATGGTGAAGCCCGGGGAGAGCACGACCAGGGGCAGGCCCGCCCTGCGCCCCGCCGGTTCCGCGTCCTGGTAGGCGTTGGTGCGCGTCCTGCTCAGCAGGTCGTACGGCACGCCGGTCACCTTCTTGCCCCTCAGCGTGAGCTCCGACTCCTTCGCGGTCATGTACGGGGCCCGCCGGCCCCCGCTCGCCCGCGCCGGGTACCACAGGGTGACCATGAGCTCCCTGGCCTCCGCCTCCGGCACCCACGGGTCGGGGCGGGAGGCGTCCTTCAGATACAGGGTGGTGGTCCCGACGGGCCGCCCGCCGGCGGTCGGCGCGGGAATGACCGGGACACCGGTGGCGGGCGGACGGGCGGACGCGGCGGCCGGGACGGACCGGGGGAGGGCGGGCGTGGAGCAGCCGGTCAGGGAGAAAGCGGCCAGGGAGAAAGCGGTCATGGAGAAGGCGACCAGTCCGGAGGCGGCCGGCAGGCCACCGCGCGGGACCGGCGCCGATCCGACGGCATGACTCATGAAGCATCCGTCCTTTCGGGGCACGGCGGGAGATGGGCGGGTCACCCGTGCAGCAGGGCCAGGGCCTTGTCCAGAGCGGGGTCGCGCCCGGCGGCGGCGTCCTCGGGGGTCGGCGGCACGTGGTAGTCGGGTGCGACGCCGACCCGGTCGATCACCTCGCGGCCGGGGGCCAGGTGATGCCTCGACGGGAACGCCAGAAGGGTGTTGTCGCCGAGGAGGTACGGCTGCGCCGGGCCGGAGACGGCGCCCGCGGTCCGCGTCCCCACCAGCCGGCCGAGACGGAGGTCCTTGACGGCGGAGCTGAAGTGCTCGCAGGCCGACGCGCAGCCGCGGTCGGTGAGCACGACCAGCGGAAGGCCGAGCAGCGCGACGCTGTCGTCGGTCCTCATGGCTTCGCACCCGCCGTCCGCGGCGCACTGGTACGCGGTGACCTTGTCGTGGGCGAACGCGCCGAGCAACCTGTTCACCTCGTCGGGGCTGCCGCCGCCGTTGCCGCGCAGGTCCAAGGCGACACCGGTCAGGGTGCGGCCGCCGCCCATCCTGGAGATCGCTCTGAGCGACCGGTCCGCGACGCCGGGCGCGAAGCCGCTCAGCCGTACGTAGGCGACGCCGTCCCCCAGGAGCTTCGACGTCACCACCTGCACGGCGGCCGGATCGGGCTGGTAAAGGCCCGGCCTGAGCGTCACCGTCCAGCGCCGGCCGCTGCTCTGCCGCAGCAACCGGAGCCGGACCGGCCGGTCTTCCGGGTACTGCGGGTACAGCGCGGTGACGGCGGCAGGGGTGACCGTTCCGTCGACGAAGGGCGCCGATCCGTCGATCGATTCGACGACGTCGCCCGGGCGCAGCCCCGCGGCCTTCGCCGGTCCGCCCAGGACGGCGGTGACGAACAACGGGGGCAGGGCGGTCCCGGGGCTGACGTTCACCTGGGGACCGGCGCTGGCCCGCAGGCCCAGGCCGTACTGGTCGTCGTCGTAGGAGTCCGGCGGACGCCGGCGGCCGTGGTTCCAGCGGGCGTGGTCGTCGTCCAGGGCGGCCACGACGGCCTCCAGCGTGGCGGCGGCGAGCTTCTCCCGGAGCCCGGCGTCGTCCGGCAAGCGGTCGACGACTCGCCGGTAGACCGTCTCGAACGCGGCCCAGTCGCGTTTCCGGTCACCGGTGAACGCCGGCATCGTGGCCTCGGGCACGTCGCGCCCGCCGCGGTTGAGCTCCTGCGTGAACGCGACGAATCCCGCGCTCAGCAGCGAACGCGCGTCCAGTGTGGCCCCGCCGTAGTAGTCGGCGAGGATGCAGAAGTACGCCTGCTCGACCACGTCGATCGTGGTGGGCGTCTCCGGCGCGGGAGCGCCCCGGGGCGGCGCGCACACGGCCGATCCACCGGCGGTCGTCGGGCCGGGCTCCGCGCGGGGCGGCGTCTGTGCCGTACAGGCGACCGTGAGCAGGAGGACGAGCCCGGACGCCACGGACCTGACGGTCACGACAGCCGCCTCCGGAGCCACCGGAAGCAGAAGGCGGTGAGGCCGAGGGTGAGGAGCGCGTAGACCCCGGTCTCGATCCATTGGAACGCCCAGAAACGCTCGAACGGCTGGTAGGTCGCCCGCTGCCGGTAGCCGAGCCGGTTGATCTCGGCGATGCAGCCGTCCATGCCCCGTCCCTCCTCCTGAGCCTGCTGCGACGGCGCGCACGGCCCCGACGTCACGGACACGCGGACGGTGACGGGGACGCCGTCGCCGCCCACCACGTGCCCGGACGGATCGACGAGGCGGCTGGACAGCACCCAGGCGCCCGTGTGGCCCGGTATCGCCGAATCGAGGACCACCTCGGGAAACTCCCTGTCGCTGGACTTGCCGAACGAGTCCACGTTCTCCGGGCCGAGCTCGAAGGCGGAGCTGACCGGAGGGAGGAGATGGGGCCGGACCGTCAACGGCATGACGATCTGGATCGCCGCGAAGACGGCCAGGGTGACGGCCATGGCGGGCAGGGTTCGCCTGACGACCAGCCCGGCGGTCGCGCCGAGAACGAACGCGAATGCCGCGTAGGCCATGGGGACGACGCCGCGCGCGCCGAACACCAGGGGGTCCATGAGCGTGAAGCCCGGGGAGGCGGACTTGTCCAGAGGGGCGGACCACCAGGTCACCGCGAGGCTGAACAGGCCGGCCGCGGCCACGGCGGCGCCGCCGACGACGGTGAGTTTGACGGCCAGCCAGCGGGTGCGGGTGATGCTCTGGTTCCACACCAGCAGGTGGGTGCCGGCCTCCAGCTCACGGCTGACCAGCGGCGCGCCCCAGAAGAGACCGGCCAGGGCCGGCAGGAGCAGCACGATGACGGTGGCGGCCTGGAAGGGGGCCTGGTAGTCGTCGAAGAACCGGTCGAAGAACTGCCCGCAGCCGCCGTCCCGGGCGCAGGCGGTGATCCCGGCGGAGTAGTCGGAGGCCAGTTCCGGCCCGGTCAGCGCCAGGGCGACGGCGAGCACGACGAGTGCGGCGCCCGTGGTCGCGGCCGCGCCGCGGAACTGGCGCCAGGTCAGCCAGATCATCGCCGCACCTCCAGAACCGGGCGGCCCTGGGCGGGAGCCGGCCCCTCCATGTAGGCCAGGACGAGGTCTTCCAGGGTGAGCCGGCTGACGGTCCAGGCGGGGTCGTGGATCGGGTCCTCGGTGCGGACGACGAACGTGCTCTGCCGGTCGGTGTGGCTGGCGGAGACGACGTGCTGGCCGGTCGGGAGCCGGTCGGGGTCGCGTCGCGGGCCGGTGAGCCGGTGGTGCGTGGCCAGCAGGTCGTCCACCTGTCCCGCGAGCCGGACGCGCGAGTCGACCAGCACGATCAGGTAGTCACATGTCCGTTCCAGGTCGGAGACGAGGTGTGAGGACAGCACCACGCTGAACTCGTGCTCGGCGACGGCCTCCATCAGGCCCTGGAGGAACTCGCGGCGGGCCAGGGGGTCCAGCGCGGCGACCGGCTCGTCCAGGATCAGCAGTTCGGGCCGCTTGGCCAGGCCCAGGGTGAGGGCGAGCTGGGCCCGCTGGCCCCCCGACAGCCTGCCCGCCCGGTGCGCGGGATCGAGGCCGAGCCGTTCGACGCGTTCTCGGGCGAGAGCGGCGTCCCAGCCGGGGTTGAGCCCGGCCCCCAGCCGCAGGTGGTCGGCGACGCTCAGTCCCGCGTAGACGGGGGTGTCCTGGGCGACGAACCCGATCCTGGCCTGCTGCGCCGCGCCGCCCGCCGGATGGCCGCCGAGCACGGTGATGCTTCCCGCGGTCGGCGCGAGCTGGCCGCCCGCCAGCTTCAGCAACGTGGTCTTGCCGGCCCCGTTGGGGCCCACCAGGCCGACGACGTGCCCGCCCGGGATGTCGAGGGTGCAGTCTCTCAGCGCCCACCGCCTGCCGTACCTCCTGCCGAGTCCCCGGGCCCGCAGGACGGGGGTCATCGGCTCTCCCGAGGCCGGACCGGCCGATCGCCCGATCATGCGATGTCCTCCTGGGAGGAGGTCCTGAAGGCGCTCATGAACAGGGCCTCGATGCTCTCGTCGTCGAGGCCGGCCAGGCGGGCCGCGGCCAGCCAGCGCAGCAGGTCCGTGCGCAGCCGGCCGTGCGCGGCCAGGGAGGCGTCGGTCAGCGTCCTGGTGACGAACGTCCCGATCCCCGGCCGTGCGGCCACCAGGCCCTCGTGTTCGAGCTCCCGGTACGCCTTGAGCACGGTGTTGGGGTTGAGCGCCAGCCGCGCCACGACGTCCTTGACGGTCGGAAGCCGGTCGCCTTCGCGTAGCAGGCCCAGCCGCAGCGCGTGCCGTACCTGCTGGACCAGCTGCAGGTAGGGCGAGACACCGGACCGGCCGTCCAAATAGAACTCGATCACCATAGCTCCATTTATCTAGGTGCCTAGTACTTTAGGCATATAGATGTTAAGCGAGGATAAGGATCGAGAGATCTCCTGCCGTGGAGACGCGCCGGCCCCCGATGGAGGGTCCATCGAGGGCCGGTGAGGGCGGTGAAGGTCAGGCGGAGGGCTTGTCCGCCGCGGCGACCGTGGACAGTTCGACCGTGCAGAAGGCGCAACGCCGGGCGTCGAGGGGGATGTCCGACAGGCACTCGGGGCACTGCTTCTCGGTGGCCTCCTTCTTGGTCTCGAAGAGCGCCAGGAAGCGGGTCATCGGCAGGACGACCAGCCAGTAGACCACCGCGGCGACGATCAGGAACGACAACAGGCTGTTGATGAAGTCGCCGTACTTGAACTCCGCGCCGTTGACGGTGAACGTGTAGCCGGAGAAGTCGGGCTCCTTGCCTCCGGTTATCGCCGCGATCAGGGGCGTGATGAGGTCCTTGACGAGAGCCTGGATCAGCCCGCTGAACGTCGCGCCCACGACCACGGCGACGGCGAGCTCCACCAGGTTGCCCCGCATCAGGAACTTCTTGAATCCGCTCATGAGGAAACGAGGTATCCGGTTTTGCCACCGCTATTCAAGGACTTGACGCGGATCGGGGAGGGTGATAGACCCTGTCGTCGCCGGGCCGGGCGAAGCGGTGGGCCCGCCCGGCGGACGAACAGACGATTATTTCGGTCCGAGCCGGGGTGTTTTTCGGACGCGCTCCGACTATCGGGTCTGACAGAAAGCAACAGAAAGTTGTTCTGGGAGCGCTCCCAAATCAGGTACCAGTAGAACGGGCGAGGGCCGCCTCAACGCCGTCCAGCGCGTGGTGCAGCTCCTGCTTCAGCAGGAGCGGCAGCCGTCCCTCGCCGTAGCGGACCTCCAGTTTGGTCCGCACCTCGGTGACTCCCTGTCCCGCCGCCACCGCGTTGCGCAGCACCTGCTTGAGGTCGAGCGCCACGTCGTCGTCGATGTCATGGGTGGCCTCTGCGCCGTCCACGAGAAGCGCGAAGCGGCGGACCGCGGTCTCGACCGCCAGGTAGGGGGCGGGAGTGGCCAGGGGCAACGTGGTCACGCCGGGTTTGCGGGTGACCGTCGCGCGCGGCTGGGCGGAGTCGCCGCCGTGCCGGCTCTTGACCCTGGTCTTCGTCGCGGAGGGGGAGGGAGTGGGCCCGTGCCGGCGCCCGGGGTCGGCCACCGGCTTCGCGGTGTGCCGGGCGACCGGCCCCGCTGTATGGCGGGCTTCGGTCATGGGTTCGGTCACGGGTTCAGCCTGCGCGGCCGACGGCGTGGCGGTGGCCTGCGCCGGCTGCGCGATCGCCGGGTTGAGCACGGCGGCGGCGCCGAGGCCCTGGCCGCCCGACTGGGAGACCCACAGGATGCCGCCGAGAGCGGCGGCTCCGACGGCGGCGGCGCCCCAGCCCGCGCCTCGCGGCCCCGGCGGCTTCCGCACCGAGGCCAGGGCGGCGGCGACCGCCCGTGCGCTCGGCCGGTCGACGGGATCGCCGGACAGGCAGCGCCGGCACAGGTCGGCGACCTCCTGCGGCAGGCCGGGCACCCCTTCGGGGACCGGCGGCGGGCCCTCCCGCCGCGCCGCCTCGATCGCCTCCCAGGTCTTCTCGGGATACGGCAGGTGACCGGTCAGCATCTCGAACAGCAGCACGCCGAGCGCGTAGACGTCCACCGCCGGATCGGCGGTCGTCCCTCTCAGCCGCTCGGGCGCGACGTAGGGTGGCGTGCCGAAGTCGGCCACCAGCTGGTCGTCGGCCTCGCCGATGAACGCGGCGATCCCGAAGTCGAGCAGCTTGGGCCCGTCGGCGGCGAGCAGCACGTTCTCCGGGGTGACGTCACGGTGGACGATGCCCCGGTCGTGCGCCGCCGCCAGCACCTGCGCCAGCCCGGCGGCGATCTGCGTCGCCTCGGCCCAGGGCAGGGGACCCTCCATGATCCGGTCGGCCAGCGACCGGCCCTCCAGCAACCGCATGACCACGAAGGACGCGAGCCTGCCGCCGTTCGTGACCGTCTCCCCGTAGTCGTAGACCTCGATCGCGTCGGGATGGATCAGCCGGGCGGTGGCCCTGGCCTCCCTGCGCATGAGTTCCCGGCCGGGGTTTTCGTCGTCGAGCGAGCCGTCCAGCACCTTGATCGCGACCATGCGCTGCAGTGACTGGTCGAAGGCACGCCAGATGACCGACATCCCGCCCGTCGCCAACCGCTCCTGGAGCAGGTAACGACGGGTCAGGATGTCGCCTTCTCGAAGCTCAGGCCGATTCACGAACCACCAGTTCCGTGGGGAGCACCGGATTGCCCTTGGGATTCTCCCCGTCCCCGAGTGTCATGAGAAGCAGTCGTGCGGCGAGCGTGGCCATTTCCTCGACGGGCTGCCGGACCGTGGTCAGAGTCGGCGACGTGTGCCGGGCCACCGGCGCGTCGTCGTACCCGATCACGGCCACGTCGTCGGGCACCTTGCGGCCGGCACGGCGCAGCGTCTGCATGGCCCCGGCCGCCATCACGTCCGACGCCGCGAAGACGGCGTCGAGGTGCGGCGCCCGTTGCAGCAGCCACTGCATGGCGTGCGCGCCCGAGGCGTGGGTGAAGTCGCCGTACGCCACGGGCATGTCGAGCACCCCCGCGTCGCGCAGCGTCTGCCGGAAGCCCTCCAGCCGGTCGCGGGCGGCCGGCAGGGTCGGCGGCCCGGCGATCGTGGCGATGTGCTTGCGGTTGTTGAGCAGCAGGTGCTCGGCCGCCTGCCGTCCGCCGTCACGGTTGTCCATGTCGACGAACGGGAGGTCGATCCCGTCTGGCGGCCGCCCGGCACAGCGCACCGGGACGCCAGACGCCGCCAGCGTTACCGCGAGGGGGTGCCGCGCTCGCGCTCCGATGAGGAGCACGCCGTCGACGGCGCCCGCGACCAGCGGTGGCGCGGCGATGGAGGCGGTCGCGGGGGTCGCGGTCATCACGACCATCGGCACCCCGTGGGTCGCCAGCACCTCCTCGCACGCGGACAGGAGCCTGGCATAGAACGGCTCGGTGAATAGGCGTGGACTGTGCTCGCAGACGACCGCGGCAATGATCTGCTCGGCCCGCCTGCCCGCCGAACCCCGAGGGGCACGGCGGCGGACATAGCCCAGACGCGACATCGCGTCATGGACCTGCCGGCGGGTCGATGTGGTCACGCGTACCGAGCCGGTCAAGACCCGGGAAGCTGTTGCCGGGGAGACGCCGGCTGCGGCGGCTACCTCTGCGAGGGTGGGAAGATCGGCCATCCGGTCTCCTCGGCCCGAAGGTTCACACGGCTTGGGAGCGCTCCCAAGCGAAAGTATCACTGTTTCGCTCGTGTCAACAGAGGTTTCCTCGGTGTGAAACCTTTCGTAGAGTTTCGCTCCCGTTTGACATAGTTGGAGGCTAGAGCACAGGGGTTGCTTGGGGTAGTCAAAGTTCGCTTTGACCCCGTATGTCCACCTTGTCCGTAAATCTGAGTAAATGTGCCGTAAAGCGGACGGCTCAGCGGGTGGTGGACGCCCGTAACAGCATGGTGACGGTGGCGGTATGGCGGTAGGGTCCTCCGCCAGGAACCAGGGCCGGTGCGGCGCAGGGTCGGCGGCGACCCGAGCCGGAAGCCCACGCCCGGTCCCGGTGGCCGTGCCCGCCGTCCCCCAGCCCCAACCCGAAAGGCTCTCCAGTGACGACCGCCCCCCGCCGTCCGCTCCCTGTAAACCCCGGCCTGACGGGCACGATGACCGCCGTGCTCGCGATGGTCCTCCTCGCCGGTTGCGGAGGGGCCGACGGCGCCTCCCCCTCTCCGGCCCCCGCCCCGGCCTCGGCGGCCGCCGCCGTGCCCTCGAACGACGCGACCGTCACCGCCACGCCGGCCGAGCCGGGCGCCACGGACGCGCCGGCCGATCACAACGCCGCCGACGTGGCGTTCGCCGGCCGGATCATCCCGCACCACCTCCAGGCCGTCGATCTGGCCACGCTCGCCCAGTCGCGGGCCGGTGACCCCTGGGTCAGGGACATGGCGTCGCGGATCCTCTCGGCCCGCGACACCGACATCCGCACGCTGAAGGGCTGGCTCGACATGTGGGGCGCCGAGCCGCTGCCGCGCGACCACAAGATGCCCGGCATGCAGACGCGGGCCGAGATCGACGCCCTCGCCAAGCTCAGCGGCCCCGCCTTCGACAAGCGGTTCACGACCCTCATGATCAAGCATGACGGCGGGGCGATCGCGATCGCCGGCGTCGAGCAGAAGAAGGGCGCGTTCGACGGCGGGAAGGCGCTGGCCACGGCCATCTCCACGGCCCTGTCCGCCGAGGTCAAGGAGCTGAAGGAGTACCTCGCCAAGCTGAAGTGACCCCCGGCCGCCCGGCCGGGCCCCCGCTCAGCGCTCGTACGTGTCGAGCCTGGGCGGCAGGGCGTTCCACGCGCAGAACGCCGACGACTCGTGCACCTCCCGGAGGAACGCGACGCGCAGCCACTGCTCCTCCTCCCAGACCTTGACCTGGTAGCCGTCGTTCGGCGTGGCCGTGACGACCCGGCAGTCCCGTGAGGTGACGGCGATCGTCGCCCGCCCGCCCTTCAGGGTGAACGTGTGCAGGGTCTCCTCCGCCGGGTCGCGGCGCGGCCGGGCGCTCGGCGGAGGAGGGGCCGATCCCGCCGGATCCTCCGGACGGCCGGCGCGGGCCGTGGGAGAGGACCGGGCCGTCCGCGACGGGGTGGCGGTCGCGTTCCGCCGCGCCGGACGCGGCGTCGGTGACAACGACCGTGACAGGGACGGGGACGGAGAGGGCGGGCCGGGTGTGGGGGCCGCGTCCGGATCGGTCCCCGGATCGGCGGACGGAAGCGCCGCGTAGGCGGTGACCGGGGCGGCGACGGCCACCACCGGGGCGAGGGGGGCGTCGTCCAGGACCGCGCTGCGCAGCACGTCGCGCACGCCCAGCCAGGACACGCCGACGGCCAGTGCGGTGGCCCCGCACCAGGCGATCGTGTAACCGGTGGCCCGTCTCATGTGGCCGCTCACTCTATCTCGTGTCCTGAGCCCATGCCTTGACTGATTTCGGATGATCTCAATGGACATAAGGGTGGGGCATATCTCCCTTGATCCGCATCTTCCGCATCGCTCTTCGGCGGACGCGACAGGGGTGAAGAGTGTACGTTTCTGCCCCATGGCGACCGTTCTGGTGGTGGAGGACGACGAGTTCGTCCGTTCCGCGATCATCCGCGACCTGACGGGGCGCAGCCACGCCGTCCGCAGCGCGGGCCGGGCGCTCGACGCCCTGCGGGAGATCGCCCACGTCGCCCCCGACGTGGTGATCCTCGACCTGGGGCTGCCCGACCTCGACGGCGCCGAGGCCCTGAAGATGCTCCGGGCGATCTCCGACGTGCCGGTCATCGTCGCCACCGCGCGCGACGACGAGGCGCAGATCGTCCGCCTGCTGCGCGACGGCGCGGACGACTACCTGGTCAAACCGTTCTCCGGCGACCACCTCAACGCCCGGCTCGAGGCCGTGCTGCGGCGCGCCAGGCCGGGGGCGCCGGCGTCGGTCGTCAAGGTCGGCGGCCTGGTCGTCGACGCCGACCGCCGGGAGGCGCGGCTCGACGGGGTGCCGCTCGACCTCACCCGCAGGGAGTTCGATCTGCTGGCCTATCTCGCCGCCCGCCCCGACCGCGTGATCTCGCGCAGGCAGCTGCTGGCCGAGGTGTGGCGGCAGTCGTACGGGGACGACCAGACGATCGACGTGCATCTGTCGTGGCTGCGGCGCAAGCTCGGCGAGAGCGCCTCGCGGCCCCGCTACCTGCACACCGTGCGGGGCGTCGGCGTACGTCTCAGTCCTCCCGCAGAGGCCTGAGGGCCGGCGGCGGGAGAGGCGGTGCGACGGAGCCTGGCCCTGGTGGCGGTCGCCGTGACGGCGATGGTCGCGCTGGCCTTCCTCATCCCGCTGGCCGTGGGGGTCATGGAGATCGCGGAGAGCCGGGCGCTGGCGGACGCCGAACGGCAGGCCGCCACGATCGTGCCCGCCCTGGTGATCACCGACGACGTGGCCGCGCTCGAACGCGCGCTGGCCAGCACGCCGGCCGGGGTCTCGCGCCTGGCCGTCCACCTGTCCGGCGGGCGGACCGTCGGCCGCTCCCGGGTCGGCCCCGCCGACGTGGCGAACGCGGCGGAACGGGCCAGGACGGTGCCGGTCGCCAAGGGATACGTCCTGCTCAGGCCGGTCGCGCTGGGCGGCGGCCGGAGCGCCGTCATCGAGGCGTACGCGCCCGAGGCGGACGCCAGGAAGGGGGTCTCCACCTCGTGGGCCGTGCTGACCGGCGTCGCCGTCGCGCTGGTGGTGGGGTCGGTGGTGGTGGCCGACCGGCTCGGGGCCCGGGTGGTCCGGGCCGCCCGGCGGCTCGGGCAGGCCGCCGCCGCGCTCGGCGCGGGCGACCTCTCGGTCCGCATCATCCCCGACGGCCCGCCCGAGCTGGTGGCCGCCGGGCACGCCTTCAACACGATGGCCGACCAGGTGGCGGTGCTGCTCGCGGCCGAGCGTGAGCTCGCCGCCGACCTGTCGCACCGGCTGCGCACCCCGCTCACCGCGCTGCGGCTCAACCTCGGCGGCAGCGGCCCGGAGGCCGAGCAGCAGCGCAAGCTGGCGATCGACCGGCTCGAACACGCGATCGACGAGATCATCGAGGCGTCCCGGCGGCCCTCCCGCCGGGCCGTGCCCGCGGGCTGCGACGCCGCGCTCGTGCTGTGCGAACGGCTCGCCTTCTGGTCGGCGCTCGCCGAGGACCAGGGGCGGCCGTGGCAGCTCGTCGGCGCCGACGAGACCACCCCCGTGCCGGTCGCCGCCGCCGACCTCGGCGCGGTGGTCGACGCGCTGCTCGGCAACGTCTTCCGGCACACCCCGCAGGGCACCGCCTTCCGCGTCACCCTGCACCGGGGGAGCGGGATCGTGGGCGTCCTCGTCGCGGACGCGGGCCCGGGCATCCCCGATCCGGAGAAGGCGCTGCGGCGGGGCAACAGCGGGGCGGGCTCCACCGGCCTGGGGCTCGACATCGCCCGCCGCCTCGCGGAGTCGACGGGCGGCGGGGTACGCGTCGAGCCCTCGGCGCTCGGCGGCACCGGCGTCAACCTGTGGCTGCGCACCGACGGCCGCGCTCCCCGCCGCGGCCTGCTGCGCCGCGCCCGAGGGGGCGCGGCCGCCTCGCCGGTCCGATGACCAGCCGGTTTCCGGTGTCCGTAACCCCGCCAGGGGGAAGACACATCGGGAAGGACCGTTAATCAGCGGGTCGATCCAGGGCCGGTGCGGGCCCCCGCGACTGCGGTGGGTGACCGGCCGGGAGACTCCGTACGGACGGCGGACGGGTGAGGTGTCCCACATTCGGCGAGTACGGCCAGCTAGCGGCGTTGGCGTCCGGAACGGGCGGCGCTTTGCTCGCCGATGGCCGGTTCACCCCTTTGCCATACACGCAGTTAACGTGGCGCGACTGTCGGAGCCTTTTGCGGGCAGGCACGATGTCTTGTGAACGACACTCAGCATCACGATCGGGTGAGCGGCCGTCCCGGACGGGACCGGACCAGGAACGATCGCGACAATAGAGCCGGTGGACTCCGGGGGCTTCCCGGCAGGACCGCCGAGCCGGACGGCGAGGAGGTCCAGTGAGGGAGATCTGGCCGGGGGATTCCTATCCTCTCGGGGCGACGTACGACGGCGCGGGCACCAACTTCGCGCTCTTCAGCGAGGTGGCCGAGCGGGTCGAGCTGTGCCTGTTCGACGACGAGGGCAACGAGGAGCGCGTGTCGCTGGCCGAGGTCGACGGCTTCGTCTGGCACTGCTACCTGCCGGGCGTCGGCCCGGGCCAGCGGTACGGCTACCGCGTCCACGGGCCCTACTCACCCGCCGAGGGCCTGCGGTGCAACCCCAACAAGCTGCTGATCGACCCGTACGCCAAGGCGGTGGAGGGCTCGGTCAACTGGGACCAGGCGGTGTACGGCTACCGCTTCGGCGAGCCGGACAGCCGGGACGACAGCGACTCGGCGGCGTACGTGCCGCGGTCGGTGGTCGTCAACCCGTTCTTCGGGTGGGGGCACGACCGTCCCCCGGCCACGCCGTACCACGACACGGTGCTGTACGAGGCGCACGTGCGCGGCCTGACGATCACCCATCCCAAGATCCCGGACCGCATCCGCGGCACGTACGCGGCGCTCGGCCACCCGGAGATCATCGATCACCTGACCGCGCTCGGGGTCACCGCGATCGAGCTGATGCCGGTCCACCAGTTCGTGACCGACCACATGCTGGAGAAGCGGGGGCTGGCCAACTACTGGGGCTACAACACGATCGGCTTCTTCGCGCCGCACAACGCGTACTCGAGCTCGGGCCAGCGCGGCGGGCAGGTGCTGGAGTTCAAGGCGATGGTGAAGGCCCTGCACGAGGCCGGCATCGAGGTGATCCTCGACGTCGTCTACAACCACACCGCCGAGGGCAACCACCTGGGCCCGACCCTGTCCATGCGGGGCATCGACAACGCCAACTACTACCGGCTGGTCGAGGACGACCGTCGCTACTACATGGACACCACCGGCACCGGCAACAGCCTGCTCATGCGCAGCCCGCACGCGCTCCAGCTGATCATGGACTCGCTGCGCTACTGGGTGCGGGACATGCACGTGGACGGGTTCCGCTTCGACCTCGCGGCGTCGCTGGCCCGTGAGCTGCACGAGGTCGACCGGCTGAGCGCGTTCTTCGACCTCGTCCAGCAGGACCCGGTGCTGTCGCAGGTCAAGCTCATCGCCGAGCCGTGGGACGTCGGCCCGGGGGGCTACCAGGTCGGCAACTTCCCGGCCCGCTGGACCGAGTGGAACGGCCGCTACCGCGACACGATCCGCGACCTGTGGCGGGGTGAGCCCGCCGCGCTGCCCGAGTTCGCGAGCCGCCTGACCGGGTCGAGCGACCTCTACCAGGACGACAGCCGCCGCCCCGCCGCGTCGATCAACTTCGTCACCTGCCATGACGGCTTCCCCCTGCAGGACCTGGTGTCCTACAACGGCAAGCACAACGAGGCCAACGGCGAGGACAACCGCGACGGCGCGGACGACAACAGGTCCTGGAACTGCGGCGTCGAGGGCCCCGCGACCGGCCCGGTCGCGCAGCTGCGCGAGCGGCAGAAGCGCAACTTCCTGGCCACGCTGTTCCTGTCGCAGGGCGTGCCGATGCTGTCGCACGGCGACGAGATCGGCCGCACCCAGCAGGGCAACAACAACGCCTACTGCCAGGACAACGAGATCAGCTGGGTCGACTGGGGCGCCGTGCTGGAGGCCGGGGCCACCGCCGAGGAGGACGCGGGGACGGTCGAGAGGCGGCAGCTTCTCGAGTTCACCCGGCGCCTCGCCCGGCTGCGCCGCGACCACCCCGTCTTCCGGCGCCGCCGCTTCTTCTACGGCCGTCCCGTGCGCGGCTCCCACGACGAGCTCAGCGACATCGCCTGGCTCACCCCGTCGGGCACCGAGATGACCGACGCCGACTGGACGAACGGCTACGCCAAGGCGCTGGCGGTCTTCCTCAACGGCGACGCGATCACCGAGCCCGACAGCAGGGGCAGGCGGATCGCCGACGACTCGTTCCTCCTGCTGTTCAACGCCCACCACGAGATGCTCAAGTTCACCGTGCCGAAGAACTACGGCGAGCTGTGGTGCACCGAGCTGGACACGGCGATGCCCGGGCAGAGCGAGTCGCGGATGTGCCGGGCCGGTGAGGCGGTGCCGGTCACCGGCCGGTCGGTGCGGGTCCTGCGCCGCGTCCGCCGCACGTCGTGACGGCCTGGACGAGAACGGCCTGACCAGCGAGGACGGCCGATTAGAGTGCCGATGGTGTGAGCCGCCGGGCAGGCGGGCAAGAACGGTCACTGCCCGGCGGTTCTCCACGCCGGGAACGTGTTTCGAAGGGCGGTCCAGTGAGTTCTACCTACCGCGTGCAACTGACGCCTGACTTCGGTTTCACGCAGGCCGCCGGCCTCGTCGGATATCTCCGGGAGCTGGGCGCCGGCCACCTCTACCTCTCGCCGATCCTGCAGGCGTGCCGCGAGTCCCTGCACGGCTACGACGTGACCGACCACACCCGCGTACGCGAGGAGTTCGGCGGCGAGGAGGGCCTGCGGGCGCTGGCGGCCGAGGGCATGCCGCTGGTGTCCGACATCGTGCCCAACCACATGACCGTGCCGGTGCCGGAGTCGGACAACGCGCGGCTGTGGGCGGCGCTGCGGGACGGCCCGGGGTCGCCGGCCTCCCGGTGGTTCGACTTCCAGTGGCCGGTCACCCTGCCGCTGCTCGGCGACGACGCCGACGAGGCGCTCCGGGTCGAAAGCGGCGTGGACGGTCAGGTGCTGCGCTACCACGACCACGCGTTCCCGATCAGGCCCGGCACAGGGCACCTGCCGCTGCCGGACCTGCTGGAGGCCCAGCACTACCGGCTGGCCCACTGGCGGGAGAGCCCCGGCTACCGGCGGTTCTTCGACGTGTCGTCGTTGATGGGCCTGCGGGTGGAGGACCCCGAGGTCTTCCGGGAGACCCACGCTGTGACCTTCCGCCTCATCGAGGAAGGCGTGATCCACGGGCTGCGCGTCGACCACCCCGACGGCCTGGCCGACCCCCGCGGCTACCTCCGGTGGCTGCGCCCGCACGTGCCGGGCCCGCTGTGGGTGGAGAAGATCCTGATCGACGGCGAGAGGCTGCCCGCCGACTGGCCGTGCGACGGCACCACCGGCTACGACGCGCTCAACATGATCACCCGGCTGTTCGTGGACCCGGCGGGGCGCGACGCGCTGGTCGAGACCTTCGGCCGCCACACCGGCGTGCGCGACGACTACGAGACCGTGCGTCACGACGCCAAGAAGCACGTCATCGACCTGTTCTTCCGCGGGGAGGTCGACCGGCTGACCACCGACCTCGGCGACCCGGCGCTGCGCGAGGCCGTCGTGGAGCTGCTGGCCGCGATGCCCGTCTACCGGGCGTACGTGAACCCGGGTGAGCGGCCGTCCGCCGACGCGCAGGCGATCGTCGCGGAGGCGGCGCGGCTCGCGGCCGGCCGCGCCGACCCCGACGCGGTGGCCAAGGCCGCCGACCTGGTCCTGTACGGCCCGCCGGACGCGGTCACCCGCTTCCAGCAGACCTGCGGGCCCGTCATGGCCAAGGGCGTGGAGGACACCGCGCTCTACCGGTGGTATCCGCTGGCCTGCCTCAACGAGGTGGGCGGGGAGCCCGACCGGTTCGGGGTCTCGCCGGCCGAGTTCCACGAGTTCTGCGCCGAGCTGCCGCCGCGGACGATGACCACGCTGTCCACCCACGACACCAAGCGGTCGGAGGACGTGCGCGCCCGTCTCGCGGTGCTCTCGGAGCTGCCCGAGGAGTGGACGATGGCCGTCGACTCCTGGTCGGCGGCCGTGTCGTTCGACCCCCGGCTCGACTACCTCGCCTGGCAGTCGCTGATGGCGGCCTGGCCGATCAGCCTGGACCGTTTCACCGACTACCTGCTCAAGGCGGCCAGGGAGGCCAAGACCGCCATCTCCTGGGTCGACCCGGACCCGGCGTACGAGGAGGGGATCAGGGACTTCGCCCGGCGGGCGATCGACGCCTGCGGCTACTCGGTCGCCTCGTTCACCGAGGTCGTCGACCGGTACGCCCGGGTCAACTCGCTCGGGCAGAAGGCCGTCCAGCTCCTGATGCCGGGCATCCCGGACGTCTACCAGGGCAACGAGATCACCGACTTCTCGCTGGTGGACCCGGACAACCGGCGGCCGGTGGACTTCGAGCGCCGCCGCCGGCTGCTCGCCGAGCCCGACGACAGCTGGGACGGCCAGAAGATCCGGGTCACCGCCGCCGCGCTCGGCCTGCGGGGACGGCTCGACCCCGAGGCTCCGTACGCGCCGATCGAGGCGGGGGAGCACGCGGTCGCGTTCACCAGGGGCGTTCCCGGGCGGGGAACGGCCGCGGCCGTGGTCGCGACCCGGCTGCCGGCCGGGCTGGAGCGCCGGGGCGGCTGGGGGAGTGAGAAGATCACGCTGCCGCCGGGACGCTGGCGCGACCTGCTCACCGGGGCGGAGCACACCGGGGAGGTGCGGATGGCCGACCTGCTGTCCGCTCATCCGGTCGCGATTCTCGAAGCGTGATCATCAGGGCTGGTCGGCAGGGGCTTGGTCGGTAAGGGGAGAAGAGGCATGTTCGAGGTCTGGGCGCCGGGGGCGGCGCGGGTCGAGGTCGAGTACGAGGGCGCCCGGCACGCGATGTCGCCGGGCGAGGGCGGCTGGTGGACCGCGCCCGGCGACGAGCACGACCGCGACTACGCCTTCCACGTGGACGGCGAGGGTCCCTTCCCCGACCCCAGGACCCGGCGGCAGCCGTACGGCGTGAACGGCCCTAGCCGGGTCTACCACCAGGACAGGTTCGCCTGGACCGACCAGGACTGGCGCGGCCGGGACCTGCGCGGCGGGGTGATCTACGAGCTGCACGTCGGCACGTTCTCGCCCGAGGGCACCTTCCAGGGGGTGGCCGACCGGCTCGGCCACCTCGTGGACCTCGGCGTCGACTTCGTCGAGCTCATGCCGGTCCCGCCCGTCCCGGGCACCCGCAACTGGGGCTACGACGGCGTGGAGCTGTATGCGGTCTTCGAGGAGTACGGCGGGCCGGACGGGTTGAAGAGCTTGGTGAACGCCTGTCACCGGGCCGGTCTCGGCGTGATCCTCGACGTCGTCTACAACCACCTCGGGCCGTCGGGCAACTACCTGGCCAAGTTCGGGCCGTACTTCCACGACGCGAAGGGGTCCTACTGGGGCGACGCGGTCAACCTGGACGGATACGGCTCGGACGGGGTGCGGCGCTACTTCATCGAGAACGCCCTGCAGTGGCTGCGCGACTACCACGTCGACGGGCTGCGCGTCGACGCCGTGCACGCGCTGCACGACAAGCGCGCCGTCCACTTCCTGGAGGAACTGTCGGTGGAGGTCGACGCGCTGTCCGCCGCGGTGGGCCGCCCGCTCACGCTCGTCGCCGAGTCGGACCTCAACGACCCCCGCATGGTCACCCCGCGCGAGGCGGGCGGCCTCGGCATGCACGCGAGCTGGAACGACGACGTCCACCACGCCATCCACGCGAACGTCACCGGGGAGACGAACGCCTACTACGGCGACTTCGGCACGCTGTCGTCCCTGGCCAAGGTGCTCACCTCCGGATATTTCCATGACGGCACCTATTCGTCCTTCCGGGGCCGCTCGCACGGCCGTCCGGCCGCCGGGATCCCGGGGCACCGGTTCGTCTGCTGCGCGCAGAACCACGACCAGATCGGCAACCGGCCCGAGGGCGACCGCATGCGGCCCGACCAGCTCCGCCTGGCCTCCGGTCTGCTGCTGACCTCACCGTTCACGCCGATGCTGTTCATGGGCGAGGAGTGGGGCGCCACGACGCCGTTCTACTTCTTCACCGACCACTTCGAGCGGCACCTCGCCGAGGGCGAGGGCGAGCGGCGCAGGAAGGAGTTCGAGGGCTTCGGCTATGACTGGAAGGCCCCCGAGCCGGGCGAGGAGGACACCTTCCTGCGGTCCAAGCTCGACTGGGAGGAGCTGTCGAAGGACGAGCACGCCTCCCTGCTGGGCTGGTACCGCGCCCTGATCGCCCTGCGCAGGTCACATCCCGACCTCACCGACCCCCGGATGGACCGGGTGCGGGTCGACGTGGACGAGGAGCGCCGGGTCGTGGTGATCGAGCGCGGCTCGCTGCGGGTCGCCGCCAACCTCGCCTTCGACCCGGTCTCCGTACGGCTCGCCGCGTCGCGCCTCCTGCTCGCCTCCGACGAGTCGGCCCGCCTGACCGATCACGTCCTCGACCTGCCGGCGCGTTCCCTGGCCGTCGCCGAGATCTGAGAGCCGGGCCGGGGCGGGGGATCAGGACGAGCGGGGGCGTCCGCGGACCGGCGACGCCCGTGATCGCCACACCCCGCTCCCGCTCCGGGACACCACCGACCGGTGCGCGTAGACGTCGTCGCAGCCCAGCTCGGCGACGCGCAGATAGCCGTGCCGCGCCAGCAGCTCGCGGATGGGGCGGCGCTGGGGCCCCCAGTTGTGCTCCACCGTCAGCATCCGCAGCAGGTATCGGCCGAAGGGGAACGTGCGGAGGATCGCCAGCTCGGAACCCTCGGTGTCCAGGCTCCAGTAGTCGATCACACGGGGAGCGTCGAACTGCCGCAACAGCGAGCCGACCGTCCGGCACGGCATGACCGTCGCGGGCATCGGCGCGTCGTCCGGCAGGTCCAGGGCCCGGCGCACGTACGGGATCAGCTGCGGGGAGTACTCGCCGGGGATCCCGCCGATGGTGCCCGCCTCCACGAACTCCACCGTGCCATCGTGGTCGTACAGGCAGCAGTTCACGCAGAGGCAGCGGCGGTTCGCCGTCAGCTCCGCGTAGTAGTGCGGATTGGGCTCGACGCAGATTCCCGTCCAGCCGTATTCCTGCTCCAGCAGCCTGGTGTTGCTGCATCGGACCCCATTCGAGGCGCCCGAATCCAGGAAGTATCCCGCCCGCTTGTGCCCGAGGGCGGCGAGTACGTAGGCGTCCTGGCCATGTTGTGACGTCACCTTGCGACGTCACCGTGCGACGTCAACGTCCCGCTCGCCGCCGGGCCAGCGCGTTGGAGCGCCACGCCGGACGGTAGGGGAGCTGGTTCGGCGTCGCCTGCCGCGACAGGCTGGGGTGGTGGACGTCGTCGGCCCGTTCGCCGTAGAGCATGGTGATGTTCACTCTGCGGTTCTCGTAACCGGCCCGGAAGCGCACCTCGGCGGTCGCGTGGAACAGGTCGGAGTTGAAGATGATCGCCCGGTTGGCGCGGTACGGAATCCGCACCGCCTCCGCCTTCCGCTGGGCCAGGAAGGGTTTGATCAGGTCCTGGCGGCCGTTGTACATGTGGAAGTTCCAGTCGGGCGGCGCGTCGACCCCGTACACGATCAGGCCGCCGCTGCTCTCGTCCAGGTTGGCCTCCGACGGTGTGATCCAGAAGTTCACGTTGACCGCGGCGAAGTCGGCGTGCGTCGTGGTGTCACCGGGCAGGTAGTCCTTGTTCTTGAATCCCCACAGCTGGCGGAGCGGATAGGGGCCGAGCACCTGCGGCAGCGTGCCGCGGAGTTCCTCCGCGACCTGCAGGAGCAGCGGGCAGTTGAAGCCGTCGTGGAAGAACGCCCCGAGCCGGCCGTTCGCGTAGCGGTTGCCGAACCAGACCGTCGACCCGAGGCAGAAGCGCCGGACGGCGTCCAGCGCGGCCGGGGAGAGGAAGTCGTCCACGACGACCAGCCCGGCACGACTGGCCAGGTAGCGTTCGGTGACCTCCCGGCCGTTCCACGAAGCCGACAGCGCCCGCGGCAGGCGCGGCGCCGGTTGAAGCGTGACGATGCGGTTGAAGACGTCCCCTATCGCCGCCTCCGCCTGCTCGTCGAACGGCACGTGCTGGTCGGGATCGACGCCGGCCTCCAGCAGGCGGTCGACCGTGTCCGTGTAGGCCTGGACGACCGCCCCGAACTCGCCGCCCAGGATGCCCGACTCCAGCAGGTAGGTGAACTGCTCGATGTCGTGCCGCAACTTGTGGATCGTGATGAAACGGTTGACCGGGCGCGTGGCGCCGTCCGCGCTCTGGACGGGGAACCACCGGCTGCCCCGGCGGATGGAGGCCAGCAGATGCGCGAACTCGCCCGCGAGCGTGAGGTCCGTGGACCGCATCAGTTCGCCGGTCTGTTCGGACAGCCAGCCCAGATCGTCGTCGGAGAAGTCCGCGCCTGACCACAGCGCGAAGGCCTCGCTCTGGTGGCCGGCTTCCAGCAGCGCCCGGGTCGTCTGTCGCAGGGAGCCGGTGCCGGTGGTGGTCATCCGCCGCCCCCGATCTCGTCGAGCACACCGGAATCGCGGAGTTGAGCGGCGAATTCACGCAGGGTTTCCAGGGTGACCTGCGCCGCGCCCGAGTCGAGGGCGTTGATGTTGAAGTGCCCGAACGTTCCGCCGAAGGTGCCACCGAATGTCCCGCCGAATGTGCCGAACGTTCCCGGGGACGTTCCGCCGAATGTCCCGGGGGACGTGCCCGGCGGCGTCAGCGTGGTGATTTGGGTGATTGACGTGATTTCGGTCGTATGGGTAATTGGGGGAAATGTATGCTCTTCAGTGCTTCCGAAGGTGAATGTCACATCGGTGCCGGGAATGGTGGCCGGGGGGCCGGTCTCAGTGCCGGTGCCTGTTTCCGTCCCGGTGCCTGTTCCCGTTCCCGTTCCCGTGCCTGTTCCGGTTTCCGTCCCTGGCTCGGTTCCGGTTCCCGTACCGGTGCCCGTCCCGGTGCTCATCTCCGTTCCAGTGCCGGTGCCTGTCCCGGTGCTCATCTCCGTTCCAGTGCCGGTGCCTGTCCCGGTGCTCATCTCCGTTCCAGTGCCGGTGCCCGTCCCGGTGCTCATCTCTGTGCCGGTGCCTGTCCCGGTGCTCATCTCTGTGCCGGTGCCTGTCCCGGTGCTCATCTCTGTGCCGGTGCCTGTGCCGGTTCCGGTGCTCATCTCTGTGCCGGTTCCCGTGTTGGTCTCGGCGGTGACGGTGCCGGTGCCTTCCGCGGTTCCGGTGAGCTGGATTCCGGTACGGCCCTGGCCGATCCCGACGCCACCGAAGATCAGATCCTTGATCGACCTGTCCAGCGGGAAGATCGGCTGCTGCTCGGTCGCCGCTCGCATCAGGGCGAGCGCCACGTGGTGCGCGTTCGTGTCGACCACCGCCCGGGCGAACTGCGTCGCGAGCTCACCGTCCGACGGCGCGACGCCGTTCCGCTCGCCGCGGTAACGGATGATCCACTGCATCAGCTCGTCGCTGGCCAGCACGGCGTAGACGAACTGGTTGATGACGTCCGCCCGATGCCGATCGAGGGGCGCGCTCTGGACGTACTCCGAATAAATCTGCGCCGGATCGGTCACGAACTGTTCGCGGAACAGATGGTCGCCCGACATCGCGTCGAACAACGCCTGGGTGCGTCGCAGGGCCGACGCGGCTCTGAGAGGCGATTGGGGGGAGGTGCCGGATGGCTCGACATTCATGCGTCATCTCGCATTCCGTGCCCGAAGCTCTGCCGTACTCGGCTGGCCCGGCAATATTCCCAGATTCGCCCCGACCGTGGAACTCCCTTTGCGTATCCGCCGCCGAAATGTCTCCCCAGCGGACCGGCCGATGAATTTTTCTCGAAATCGAAACGCGGTCAGGCGGCCTGGGGAACGGGAAGCGAGAAGGTGACGGTGTCGGGGACCGCCGTGTAGAGCCGCCAGCTCAGGCGGTCGCGCCGGGAGGCGACGGTGACGTGCAGGCCGCGTCCCGCCAGCCACCCGGCCAGGTCGGCGAAGTAACCGTCGCCCGACCCGATCACGACCCGCTCGAAGCGCAGGTCGACCCGGTCCGTACGGGCGGCCTCGTCGAGGGCCTGGTCGGCGCCGTCGGGACCCGAGCGGACCAGCAGCTGCACGCCGCCGAGCGCGAGCCCCATGGCGACCCCGACCGGCACCAGCGCGTTGTGGTTGACCGCCACGATGAACTGGTCGAGCGGCCCGATCGGCACCGCGTGCCGGTAGGCGCCCATCGTCTGCCGCACGTCGTACGTCGTGGGCCGGGGGGACCCGGCGAGGTTCTCGATGTCCAGGAGATGGATCGCGCGTCCGCGGCGCAGCGACCTGAGTCGCGTGATGGGAGAGGTCACGATCCCTGGTCCCTTCTGTGACGGGGCTTGCCGTCCATTGAAGCATGTGTTGACGCCATCAACCAGACTTTGACGCGACGTTGCCTGTGTCTCGGGTGTGGGTTATCGTCCCCTCTGTTCGTAGAACGGGGGGGAAGGACGGTGGACGTGCGCCGAGACGTACACGTCACCGCGGCAGACATCGCGCGCATGGCCGGTGTGGGCCGTGCGGCGGTGAGCAACTGGCGACGCCGCCACGACGACTTCCCCCATCCCGTGGGCGGCACGTCCACCAGCCCCGCGTTCTCGCTGGCCGAGGTCCGGGACTGGCTGCGCGGGCACGCGGAGGGCAGGGAACTGCCCCCGGACGAGTGGCTCTGGCAGGAACTGCGCACGACGGCCGACGACGACGAACTCGCCGACCTGATCGCCGACCTCGGGGCCTTCCTCGTCTACCTGCAGCACGAGGCGGACGACTGGGAGAGGCTCTCGTCCGGAGACGACGAGACGGTCGCGCGTGAGATCCCGGCCAGGGTCAGGGCCGCCTGCGCCAAGACCATCAGCGACCGGGCGTTCCCGGAGGCGCTCGCGCCGGCCCGGATGCCGCTGGTCAGGTCGATCGCCTCGCTGGCGGCGGAGCGCGGCGCGTCCGCCACCTTCGAGTTCCTGCGCGAGCGGTACTTCGAGGTGCACACCCGGCGCGTCTACTCCACCCCGGTCGAGATCGTCCTGCTCGCGCTCGACCTCGTGGGCGACCGCGTCGGCTCGGTGCTCGACCCGGCCTGCGGTTCCGGGCGCATCCTCGGCCGCGCGTTGGAGCGCTCGCCCGGGGCCCGCCTGTTCGGCCAGGACGTCGACCCGGCGTCGGCCCGGCTCACCGCCGTACGGCTCGCGCTGCGCAGCGACAACGTCCAGATCAGGGCGGGCGACTCCCTGCGCGCGGACGCCTTTCCCGGTGAACTGGTGGACGCGGTGGTGTGCAACCCGCCGTTCAACGACCGCAACTGGGGCTATGAGGAGCTGACCGCCGACCCCCGATGGGAGTACGGCCTGCCGCCGCGCGTGGAACCCGAACTCGCCTGGGTGCAGCACGCCCTCGCCCACCTCGCGCCCGAGGGCGTGGCGGTGCTGCTGATGCCGCCGGCCGTCGCCGCCCGCAGGTCCGGCCGGCGGATCAGGGCCCAGCTCCTGCGGCGCGGCGCGCTGCGCGCGGTCATCGCGCTCCCGCAGGGCGTCGTGCCCAACGTCGCGGTCGGGCTGGCGCTGTGGATCCTCCGCCAGCCCGCGGAGGGCGGCACGCCGAGCCACGTCCTGATGGTCGACACCTCGGGCAGGCAGGACGACTACGCCAGGGTGGCCGTCGAGGCGTGGCGGGAGTTCGGCGAGGGGCGCGAGCTGGACGAGCCGGAGGTGAGCCGGTCGGTCCCGCTCGTCGACCTGCTCGACGAGGACGTGGACCTCACCCCGGCCCGCTATCTGTCCACCGCCGCCGACGACGTGTCACCGGAACGCATCACCGGAGCGCGTGACCGGCTGGGCGGGCTGATCGACCGGGTCTCCGGCCTCATGCCCGGAGCCGGGGGGCGGCCGCCGGAGGACCTCGTGCTGGTTCCGCTGCCCGAGCTCGTGCGGCGGGGCATGCTCGCCCTGGGGCCCGCGGGTGTGGCGGAGGGACCGGAGCCGCCGTACGGGCTGCCCGTCCTCACCGCCGAGGACGTGATGGAGGGACGTGCGGCCACCGGGGCGCAGCGGGCCGTGGAGAAGGCGATCGTCACGCGGCCTGGTGACGTCGTGGTGCCGCAGGTCGTCGCCGCCCCGGTCGCCCGGGTCCTGACGACCGGCGACGCCCTGCTCGGCCCGTACCTCTCCCTGCTGCGGCCGGACCCGGAGGCGCTCGACCCCTACTTCCTCGCCGGGTTCGTGTGCGCGTCCATGAACGTGCGTCACTACAGCACCATGTCCTCCCGCTACCGGGTGGACGTGCGACGCGCGGAGGTGCCGTTGCTGCCGATGGCCGAGCAACGCCGGTACGGCGAGGCGTTCCGGCGCCTGGCGGACTTCCGCGCGGCCCTGCGCGAGGCCGCGGCACTCGGCGAGGACCTGGCCCGCCTGGTGGCCGACGGCCTCACCCACGGAGTCGTCCGGCCGGGCGAGCCCGCCCGTCGACCGTGAGCGGTCGCCGGCCGTACGGCTGGGCGGGTTCGTCGCCTCTCCCCCTGCTTCAGCCCCGGAGCCGGTCGGCGGAGATGCCGAACATCTCGTGGGTGACGCCGAAGGCGAGATCGTTGACCAGCCGGCGCTGCACGATGGTGTGAGTGAGCCGCCGGGCCGCCCGCGGGCTCCTCATGATGCTCTCGGCGATCTCCCACGCGCGTGGCAGCAGTCGCTCCGCCGGTAGCACCTCGTTGACCAGGCCCAGTTCGAGCGCCAGTCGCGCCCCGATGGGCTCCCCGGTGTAGAGGTGGTAGGCGGCACGTTTCGTGCCGAGGAGTTCCTGCAGGGTCAACTGCTGCCCGTTGCCGGGTGCGACTCCGGTCGGCAGGTGGGGATCGACGATGGTAGCGGTCTCCGAGGCCAGCGTGATGTCACAGAGCAGCGCGAACTCGGTGTGTGCGATGCTCGGCCCGTTGATCGCTGCGATCGTGGGGATGTCGATCCCGAAGACGAAGTTCTCCAGCAGCTTGACCGCGTCGTAATAGGTGTGTTCGTAGGCGAAGTCCTTGGGGCGGGGCTCACGCATGAGCGCCCTGGCCCGGTCGGCCGGACCGGCCTCGCCCTCACCGGTCGTGGCGGGTCGCGGTCGGCCGGCGTCGGGCGCGAGCCAGTGCTCGCCGGTGCCGGTGAGGATCAGGACCTCCTTGTCCGGGTCGTTGCCTATCTCCTGTCAGGCCTGACCCCAGGCGTTGTGCGCGGCGAGACCGAACCGGGCCGGTCCGCCGTCGGTGTGCATCCGCAGTTCGATGATCCCGTCGCGACGCCGCATCGCGAAGTAGTCGGCGTCTTCTCGGTGTACGACTCGAATCGGGGTCGCCGTACGTAGCCACCCGAACGGGTATGCCAGTCGTCGAGTTCCTCGGGCATGGTGCACCTCGTCGCTGAGAGACGGACAGCGTGGAAGGCGCAGAACCGGAGCACTGCTCCGAACAATACGGAGCGCCGCTCCGCTTGGCACACCATGCCCGCGCCCGTAGGTGTCGAGTGAACCGGCCACGCGAAGCCGGGGGAGCGCGGGCCGCATGCGTCCGGGGTTGCTCGGAGGGAGCGTCATCGCGACTCTGGAGGGCGTGAGCGACGTGCTGTACGCGGAGACCGCCGTCCGAGGCATCACCACGAGCGACGTTGAGGACGTCGCGGCGGCGATCGAGCGGTTCGAGGCCATCCGCACCGAGGCGCTGCCACTGACCATGTCCCTCGAACTGATCAGGATGGCGATGGAGGACAGATGGACCTGAGCACCGCCCGCTGGCGCAAGTCGAGCTTCTCCGGCGACAACGGCGGAAACTGCGTCGAAGTGGCGGAGGTCGACGGAGGACCCGATCACAAGAGCGGTCGATTGATCGCCCTACGCGACTCGAAGGATCCCAACGGGCCCGCGTTGTTCTTCACTCCCGAGGAATGGGAAGCATTCCTCCTTGGCGTCCAGGCCGGCGAGTTCGACCCGACCCCCTGAGTGAGCACGACCGTGGACGGGTACGGCCAGAGGTCTGCGGTGGTTCAGACCTCCGGCCGTCTGTGTACCGGTCAGCGTGCGGCCATGAGCTTCTGCCATCTCCGGATCGTGTGCTTGTACGGAGCGGGCATGTGCAGAGACGGCACGTCCACATACGTGAAGAGGCCGAGGTTCTTGTGCTCGTTGGAGTTTCGAATTTCCTCGTCCCCGGTGTAGGTCGCCCCGTAGCTCACGATGAACGTGTGACGTAGCGGAGTGATCTCATACACCCATGTGTCGATGATGTCTTCGACGGTGACAGTGATATTCAGCTCCTCGAAAACCTCTCGGCAGACGCAGACTTCCGGAGTCTCGCCCACCTCCAGTTTCCCGCCGGGTAGTTCCCACTCGTCACGCTCGTTCATCAGCAGCGGAATGGTTCCATTGATGTCGATGACGAGCTTCACAGAGATCGGCAGTTGGTATTCGAAGTATCCCGGGTTGCGCTCGACCAGGTACTCAGGCATTCCGTTGCTGCGGAGGCGGTCAGGGCCATCCATCTCAGATCTCTCTTTCGATACTCACAAGAATGGCTGCCAAGTCGTCGGCATTCTTGAATCGCGGTGTCTGGGCGGTCGGGTCAAGTTGTGACTCATGCTGTCTGATCCGGGAGGTGATCTCATTGAATCCTTTCTCGTCGACGCGGCGACGCAGCATTCGCCAGTCCGGGAAAATGGCGTAGTCCGCGATCGCCCGCGCGAAACCGTCGGTGCAGAGAAGGACGCTGTCCGCACGGTCGAGGGGAAGGGTCGCCGAGTGTATTTTCAGAACCGTCTCAGGATGCCCGGAGAAGACAGACTCCGAATGGGCACCCTTGATGTATTCAAGGCGCCGGGAGAACATGTCGTCGATGACTTCCTGCCTGCTCTGCTGCTCTGCCCGGGACCGCACGACGGCACCCGCTTCGCGCTTGTCAAAGAAGTTCGTGCTGACCTCATGAGCGACCTCCGGCCCTCGGTAGGCGATCAGTGTGGCATCGCCGATTCGGCCAAGCTCTAGGCGGTCCGGCAGCAGAGCCGCGACCCCGATCGAGCAGCAGGGGTGATTGCGCAGTCCTTCCGGAGCGATCTCAACCAGTCTGTGCCGGGCCTCTTCTGCCAGGCTGTTCAGAACGGCGTGTACGCCAGTGGGATGTTCGGCACGGCCGATGTCCCGCAGGCGTTGGTCGACGAAGTTCACCAGCCATTGAACATTGGAACCTCCGGGAAGTGACCTCTCCTCAGTGAAGTCGGTCGCCCCGTCTATCACCCACGCGAGGTATCCCGACGAGCCGGCGCGATCCTCGGTCGGCCGCGCGCTCGCCCCAGGGCTCTCGGTGAGATCCAGTACATGCATGCCTCACCGTCCAAGAATGTAGGGAACCGTTATCAGTACTGCTCCCGTGATGAAGGCGACGAGCACCCTCCACAGCGATCGCGCTGTCATCAATGAGAACGCCGAGAAAACGATGACAACCGCTCCGGCCATCACCTGAATGAGAACGACCCCGTCCGCGGGTTTGCTCTGGCTTGCGATGTTCCCGCCCGCGGCGATCAGGGCCACCACTGCGGCGAGCAGTCCCATCAACTGGAGTTGCTGGTTCTTGAACTCGGTCAATTCACGCTTGCCGCTTTCCTGTAGCTCGTCCCAGCGGGCCTGCTGCTCAAGCAGATCGATTCGGATTCGGGTGGTGTGGTACTGCGTCAGGCGCCTGTGGTGGTCGCGGCCCCGGCGCGGCTCCAACTCGATGGCGCGATTCAGCGAAACACGTGCGGAGTCGAAATCTCGGCGAAGTGCGAGAATGCGCGATTTCGTCTCATGGTAATGCGCGATCTGTCCCTTGGTCGCTGTGATTGCCTTGTCCACGCATCGCTCGGCTTCCGCGATCTCGACCGTCGTCGGCGGGGTCGCCCGTCGTTCAAGATACTCTGCCATGAAGGCTGCCATCTGATGAACGACCCCTGCGACCTCCGGCATGTCGTTCGCGGCTTGTCGAGAAAGTTCCACGGCTTTACGTAAGCTCGCCACATCTCCGCGATTGCGTTCCGCTATGGCGAGGAATGTGATGAAGTATGGTTCCTTGGAGAACTGCTTCGCGTACCGGGCGACCGTTTGTTCGTAGTCGCTGTGCCGTTCCTCCCGCCGCATCCGCAGAAGTAGACCGTACAGGGCGCAGAAGCGGATCGACGTGGCAAGCCTTGGTAGCTCCAAAATGGCACGTAAGGTCTCGTCCGGATCAGGTATGCCCTCGATCGCAGCTCGGATCGCCTGAGGGAAGTCCGGGGATGTCTGCTCGGGTAAACCGTTGAGATCCCGGATGACGTCGGCATGCCGCCGGTGGGCGCGCACCTCTCAACCTCCACGTTCGTCGCGTAAACCGAAACCTCTGTTGATATGCGCATATTCAGAGGATTGTGCAACCGTGGCTAGGATTCGCAGGGCCGTACGTCGCCCGGTGAACGAGGCGCGGCCGTGTAGGAAACGTTGATTGTGGATGAGGTAGCCCTGACCTGGTTCGAACAGGCGTACGCTGGGTGCTCGTAGCTCACCCGATATGGTCGTCAGCAGAGGGCGAGCACTCTTGGTGGCGGCATGCGGCCGCGCCAGTTGGTCGTCTCTGTAGCGGACGCGGCACCGGCGCCCATCCTTCGCAAGTTCGATGATCGGCAGCCAGGGGCGACCACGGGAGCGGAGAACGACGTGCGCGCTCTCAGCCAACTGGCTTCTCTCGTCGGCTGTGCGGACAAGTTCCTTACCGTCGAGCAGTAGCGACTCGCCACCGGTGCATGATGTCCGTAGGTAAAGGCAGCCGAGTATCGTCGGCGGAGCGATCGCCTGTGCTCGGTCGGTGTGGAGGGAAAGGGAACCACAGGTGAAGCCGTCGGCGTTGTCGCCTTCGGGCGTCCTGGGTTTGATGACCGTTATGCCGGGGCTGTTTTCGTGCGGGTGTGAATACGGCATCGTCCAACCGTTGAGAAACGACGTGACCTCCTCCAACGTAAGCATTCACGTCCTGCGCATTTCGGGTTCTGTTGATTGCGCTGTGTGATCGTCTCAAGGTGTGCGTCAGTACGCCTGCTGCCGGAGGATCAGGCCGTGGCGGGATCGGGCGGCATCCAGA
>NZ_JABBWW010000035.1:0-58879 GCF_014161385.1 Microbispora sp. H10670
CCGCCGCCCGCTCGGCCTCCCCCCGGCGCGAGAACCCCAACCGCGCCCGCTCATGACCCAGATAGATGTTCTCGGCCACACTCAACCCGTCCACCAGGTCGAGCTCCTGATAGATCGTGGCGATGCCGAGGGCCATGGCCGCGGTGGGCGGCGCCAGCCGTACGGGGGTGCCGTCGATGAGCACCTCGCCCTCGTCGGGCGCGTGCGCGCCGGAGAGGGTCTTGATGAGCGTTGACTTCCCGGCGCCGTTCTGGCCGAGCAGGCAGTGCACCTCGCCGGCTCTCACTTCCAGATCGACGCCGTCCAGCGCACGCACGCCGGGGAACTGCTTGACGATCCCCCTCATTTTGAGCAGGGGGTGCTCGTCTCCCATGGGGTCTCCCAACGATGTCAGTTGGCGGAGTAGACGTGATCGCTGATCAGTCGGGTGGCGCCGATGACACCCGCGGTCTCTCCGAGTTCGGAAAGCACGATCGGCAGGTTGCCGGTGGCGAGCGGCAGCGAGCGACGGTAGACGACGCTCCTGATCTCCGCGAGCAGCACGTGGCCCAGCTTGGCCACGCCACCCGCGATGATCACCAGTCCCGGGTTGAAGAAGCTGACCAGGCTGGCCAGGACCTGGCCCACCCGTCGTCCGCCGTCGCGGATCAGCCCGATCGCCCCGGGGTCGCCCTGCGCCGCCGCGGCGCCCACGTCCTCGGCCGTCAGCGTGCCCGCGGCCGCGAGCCGTTCGGCCAGGTACGGCGAGCCGCCCGAGCGGGCCACCTCGACCGCCTCCCTGGCCAGCGCCGCTCCGCCGAAGTAGGCCTCCAGGCAGCCGGAGTTGCCGCAGGAGCAGACCGGGCCGAGGTCGTCCACCCGGATGTGGCCGATGTCGCCGGCGCTGCCGGACACACCGCGGTAGATCTTGCCGTCCACCACGATGCCGCAGCCGATGCCGGTGCCGATCTTCACGAGCAGGAAGTCGCCGACACTCCGGGCGAGACCGGTGTGCAGCTCTCCCAGCGCCATGATGTTGACGTCGTTGTCCACCATCGCGGGACAGCACAGTGCCTGGCCGATCGTCTCCCGCACCGGGTAACGGTCCCAGCCGGGCATGATCGGCGGCACTACCGGGACGCCCTCGGCGAAGCTCACCGGCCCGGGGACACCGATCCCCGCTCCGGTCAGATCGTCGTACAGGCCGTCCCTGCGCAGCTTGCCGAGCAGGTCGATCGCCCGGTCAAGCACCGCCGCGGGGCCCTCCCTGATGTCGCAGGGCTCGCTGAGGTGGCCGAGCACCTTCAGCTCACCGTCGGTCACCGCGACGTCGATCGAGGTGGCGCCGACGTCGATACCGGCGAAGCGGGTGGACTGCGACAGCCGTACGCGGCCCGAACGCCGGCCGCCGCGTGAGGCGGCGAGCCCGTCCGGTTCGGCCAGACCCAGCTCGACGAGCCGGTCCAGCTCCACGTTGAGCTTCGATCGCGACAGATCCACCACGTCGCCGAGCTCGGCGCGGGAGCGCCCGCCGTCCCTCAGCAAGCGCAGAAGCGCGGCCTGATGGACGTTCTCCGGCCTGATGGTCGTCCGTTTCACCTACGCCTCCGCGTCCACGTGATTGGCTGGAAACGTACCCCTTTTCCCCACGACAAGGAAGACCTTTTACCGATCTGATGCAATCTTTCGCTGAATTCAACAAAAGTCAGGACGAAGGGCAGAGCAGGGTAGGAGAGGAAACAGGACTTCTTGGAGGGCGGATGCTGGGGTTGCCGGAGCGGGTACGCGGCTGCCTGTTCGACATGGACGGGGTGCTCACGCGTACGGCGGGGGTCCACGCGGCGGCGTGGAAGGAGATGTTCGACGCCTTCCTCCGCGACCGGGCGGTCGCCACCGGCACGCCGTTCGTCCCCTTCGACGCGACCGGCGACTACGACCGGTACGTCGACGGCAGGAAGCGCCTGGACGGCACGCGGGAGTTCCTCCGGTCCCGGGACATCACCCTGCCGGAGGGCGAGCCGGACGACCCGCCGGGCATGCCCACGCTCAACGGCCTGAGCAACCGCAAGAACGCACTGGTCCAGGCGGTCCTCGACCGGCAGGGCGTCGAGGTCTTCGAAGGCTCGGTGCGTTATCTGCGCGAGGTCGGCGAGGCCGGTCTGCGCCGGGCGGTCGTCTCCTCCAGCGCCAACACCGCCCGCGTGCTGTCCGCCGCGGGGCTCTCCGAGATGTTCGACGCGCGGATCGACGGTGCGGTGGCGGCCGAGCGCGGCCTGGCCGGCAAGCCGGCCCCCGACATGTTCCTCGCCGCCGCCGAGGCCCTGGGCATCCAGCCGGCCGCCGCGGCGGTCTTCGAGGACGCGCTGGCGGGGGTCGCCGCCGGGCGCGCGGGCGGCTTCGCCTGGGTGGTGGGCGTGGACCGCGCGAACCAGGCCCAGGCCCTGCGCGACAACGGCGCCGACGTGGTGGTGAACGACCTCGCCGACCTGCTGGACGAACGATGATCAGGCATCCCGCCTTCACCACCGAGCCCTGGACGGTCCGCGAGTGCCGCCTGCACACCGACGTGCTCGCCCAGACGGAGTCGGTCTTCGCACTGTCCAACGGGCACATCGGGCTGCGCGGCAACCTCGACGAGGGCGAGCCGTACGGGCTGCCCGGCACCTACCTCAACTCCTTCTACGAACTGCGCCCCCTGCCGTACGCCGAGGCGGGCTACGGCTACCCCGAGTCGGGGCAGACGGTGGTCAACGTCACCAACGGCAAGCTGATCCGGCTGCTGGTGGACGACGAGCCGTTCGACGTCCGGTACGGCACCCTGCACTCACACGAGCGGCTCCTCGATCTGCGCGCCGGGACGCTCATCCGCACGGTCCACTGGAGCTCGCCCACGGGGGTGGAGATCCGGATGCGCTCCACCCGGCTCGTGTCGTACACCCACCGGGCCGTGGCCGCGATCCGCTACGAGGTGGAGCCGGTGGACCAGCCGGTCAACGTGGTCGTCCAGTCGGAGCTGGTGGCCAACGAGACCGTCCCCACGTCGGCCGCCGACCCCCGCGCCGCCGCCGCGCTGGAGGCGCCGCTGGTGCTGGAGGAGAACGCGCCAGGCCGCGACGGCGTGTGCGTCATGGTGCACTCCACCCGCGCCAGCCGCCTGCGGGTCGCCGCCGCCATGCGCCACGAGGTCGACGGCCCCGAGGGCACCCGGGTCGACGGCGACGGCGGCGGCGACGTCAGCCGCGTGACCGTCGCCACCCGCCTGAGACCCGGAGAACGGCTGCGGCTGGACAAGTTCTTCGCCTACGGCTGGTCGGCCAAGCGCTCCCGGCCCGCGATGCACGACCAGGTGGTGGCCGCGCTGGCCGCGGCCCGGCTCACCGGGTGGGACGGCCTGTGCGCCGAGCAGCGCGCCTTCCTCGACGACTACTGGGCGGGCGCGGACGTCGAGGTCGAGGGCGACGCCGAGGTGCAGCAGGCCGTACGCTTCGGGCTCTTCCACCTGCTCCAGGCGGGCGCCCGGCTGGAGCGGCGGCCCATTCCCGGCAAGGGACTGACCGGCTCCGGCTACGACGGGCACGCGTTCTGGGACACCGAGAGCTTCGTGCTGCCCGTCGCCACCTACACCTATCCCAGGGCCGCCCGCGACGCGCTGGAGTGGCGCGCGTCGATCCTCCCGCTCGCCGAGGCGCGGGCGGAGCTGCTCGGGCTGGGCGGGGCGGCGTTCCCCTGGCGCACGATCAACGGCGAGGAGTGCTCGGGATACTGGCCCGCCGGCACCGCGGCCTTCCACGTCAACGCCGACATCGCCGACGCGGTGACGCGGTACGTCGACGCGACCGAGGACACCGCGTTCGAGGGGGACGTCGGCCTGCCGCTGCTGGTCGCGACCGCGCGCCTGTGGTGCGCGCTCGGCCACCACGACGCCGAGGGCCGCTACCGCATCGACGGGGTGACCGGCCCGGACGAGTACAGCGCGGTCTCCGACAACAACCTCTACACCAACCTCATGGCCCGCAGGAACCTGCTGGCCGCCGCCGCGACGGCCGTACGCCATCTCGACCGGGCCGGGCGGCTCGGCGTCACTCTGGAGGAGATCGCGGTGTGGCGCGACGCCGCCTCCGCCATGTACCTCCCGTACGACGAGCGCGTGGGGGTCCACGCGCAGAGCGAGGGCTACACCGGGCACGCGGTGTGGGACTTCGAGAACACCCGGCCCGACCAGTACCCGCTGCTGCTCCACTTCCCCTACTTCGACCTCTACCGCAAGCAGGTGGTCAAGCAGGCCGACCTCGTACTGGCCATGCACCTGTGCGGCGAGGCGTTCACACCCGAGCAGAAGGCCCGCAACTTCGCCTACTACGAGGCGCTGACGGTGCGGGACTCCTCGCTGTCCGCGGCCACCCAGGCCGTGCTCGCCGCCGAGGTCGGTCAGCTCGGGCTCGCCTACGCCTACCTCGGGGAGGCGGCGCTCATCGACCTGCGCGACCTGCAGCACAACACCCGTGACGGCGTCCACATGGCCTCGCTGGCCGGGGCGTGGATCGCGCTGGTGGCGGGGTTCGGCGGCCTGCGCGCGGGCCAGGGGCGGCTGTGCTTCGCCCCCCGCCTGCCCTCGGAGATCACCCGGCTCACCTTCCGGGTGCGCTACCGCGGGCGCCTGCTGAGGGTCGACGTCACGTCCCAGGACACGACGTACCGGCTGCTGCACGGCTCGCCGGTCTCGCTGGCGCACCACGGTGAGACCCTGACGCTCGGCGCGCGGCCGCAGTCCCGGAGCAACCCGTCGCCGCCCTTCCCCGAACTGCGGATCACGCAGCCCCCCGGCCGCGAGCCGCCCGCCCGCCGCCCGGCGATCCCCTGAGGCGATATCACCATTCGGGCAGGCCAAGGCGGCGCGGCGTCGTACAGTGAGCGTGCTCGTGAACGTTCCTCAGTTCCTGTCCCGAACTGGGCGCGGATCGGCGACTCCCCTCTCACCGCGCGGTCACGCCCGAGCGAACCCGCTGGAGGCACGCATGTCCTCGACCGCTCCCCTGCGCGTGATCCAATGGGCGACGGGCGCGGTCGGCGGGCGTGCCCTGCGCAGCGTGATCGCCCGTCCGGAGTTCGAGCTCGCCGGGGTGCTCGTCTACGACCGGGAGAAGGTGGGCCGGGACGCTGGCGAACTGGTGGGGCTCGGGCCCGTCGGGGTCGCCTGCACCGACGACGCCGAACGGATACTCGCCACCGAGGCCGACTGCGTGCTGCACATGCCGCTGCCCGCGTCCTACTTCGGCGGCGATCCCGGGACCGACGCCGAGACGATCTGCGCGCTGCTCGCCTCGGGCAAGAACGTCGTCACCACCACCGGATTCGTCTACCCCCGCGCGTACGGCCCGGGGCTGGTGGACCGCCTGGAGGCCGCCTGCGCCCGAGGCGGGGCGTCCCTGCACGGGACGGGCATCAACCCGGGCTTCATGAGCGACCTGCTGCCTCTGGCGCTGACCGGGCTGTCGGACCGGCTCGACCACATCTACGTGCGGGAGTGCTCGGACTACCGGGGTCATCCCTCCCGGCACGTGACCGCCGACCTGATGGGCTTCGGCCGGGAGCCCGACGACTACAGCACGTCCGTCCGGCCGTTCCGCGCCTTCCAGCGCGCGCTGTTCGGCGAGAGCGTCGAGCTTGTCGCCGCCGCGCTCGGCGTGCCGCTGGACGAGGTGGAGGAGACCGACGAGTACCTGCTCGCGACCGAGGACTTCGGCATCGCGGCGGGTGAGGTGCGCAAGGGCACGATCTCCGCGTCCCGCTGGGTGTTCACCGGACTGGCGCGCGGCCGGCCGTTCATCACGGTCGAGTGCGTCTACAAGGCCGACGGCCGCCGGGTGCCGCAGTGGGGCGACCTCGGCTTCACCATGCACGTGCAGGGACGGCCCGGCATGGCGGTGACGATCGACGACATGACCCAGGGGCTGGCCGGGGCGGCGGCCCACGCGGTCAACTCGATCGCCGCCGTGTGCGCGGCCCCGCCGGGCATCCGCACGCTCCTCGACCTCCCCCTCGCCACCGGCCGGGGAGCCGTGCGGCTGGCCTGACGGACAGCGCGCGGCGCGGGAGCAGTGGGGTGTTCCCGTACGGCCTGGCTCAGCCGGCGGGGTACCAGCGGTCGGGTTCGCCGGGCACTCGGGTGACCTGGCCGCGATGCTCCAGCCAGACCAGGTGCGCGAGGGTCTCGCCGTTGGCCGTCCTGCGCATGTGCGCGGGGATCGTCTCCCACGGGCGCGACCAGCTCAGCCGGGTGGCGATGTCCCAGCACGCCGGGCCGTCGCCGTCCGCGAGGACCCGCCGTATCTCCGCGAGCCGCTCCTCGTGGTGCGCGATGACGTGGTCGGCTCGGGCGGCCAGTTCCAGGAAGCGGTACTCGTGGGCGGGCAGCACCTCTTCCACGTCGAGCCCGCCCACCAGGCGCAGCGCGTCGAGATAGTCGGCCAGCGGGTTGGGCGCCGACTGCGGGTGCACCGCGACCATCGGCGTGATCCTGGCCAGCACGTGGTCGCCGGAGAACAGCAGCCTGCGCTCCGGCTCGGCGAAGCACAGGTGGCCGGGCGAGTGGCCGGGGGTCCACACCGCCCGGAGGTCCCAGCCGGGCAGGCCGAGCCGGTCGCCGTCCTCGATGAGCCGGTCGGGCACCGCCATCGTCACGAACTGGCGCAGCATGACCGACGCGCCCGCCAGTTCCTGTGCCGTGAGGTCCGGCACGCCGCAGCGGAGCAGCAGCGCGCGCTCCTGCTCGACGAGATCGTCGATCGCCGAGTCGTCGTAGCGGCCGCGGAGGAGGCGCGCGTCGGCCGGATGGAGCCCGATCCACGCGCCCGAGACCTCCCGTACGCGCCCGGCCAGACCGTAGTGGTCGGGGTGGATGTGCGTGACCAGCACGGCCTTCACGTCCGTGATGTCGTATCCGGCCGTTCCGAGCCCCGCCACGAGCGCGTCGTACGCCTCGCCGGTGTTCCATCCCGCGTCGACGAGGACCACTCCATCGGGGATCTCCAGGGCGTAGACCAGGACGTAGCGCAACGGGTTGATCGGGATCGGGACGGGGATCGACCACAGCCCCGGGCGCACCCGCTCGACCTCCGGCAGCCCGCCGCCCCGCCACGCCGCGCGCTGCGCCTCGTTCGCCGCCGTCACGCTCCCCTTGCTCACCGGTCCACGCCCCTCTCGCAGCTTCGCTGCCTGATTGTGCCGCCCTGAACCGAATGTCGTTCTACCGGGCCCCCGGGCGCCGCACATCGCGGCGAACCACCGTCACTCGCGCCCGCCTCCCCGGGGACCGCTGCGCGGATGGGCGGCGAGCAGGACCGTGACGCCGCGCGCGTCGGGGTCGTCGCGGTCCCGCTCCTCGGCCTCCAGCAGCAGGGCCGACACCCGCTCGTACAGGGACGCGACCGTCGCCGGCGACAGCCGCACCACCAGGTCGGACATGCCGGCCGCCTCGGCCCACGCCTCGCTCCACAGGTCGCGGTCGCGCTCGAAGCTCTCCACGTCGGCGGTGAGCCGCTCCAGCTGACGCCGGCGCAGGCCGGCGGCGGCCTCCCGGCCCTCGGCGCCCGCGGCCGTCGCCACGTCGCTCCACGACGTGAACCGGTGGATCGCCCGCCAGCGCCGCTCACGCCGGTCGCGCTGCTCGGCGTCGGGCTCCACGAACCCGTACCGCGCGAGTTGCCGCAGGTGATAGCTCGTGGAGCCGGAGCTCTCCGCGAGGCGCGCGGCCAGTTCCGTGGCGGTCGCGGGACCATCGGTGCGCAGCTCCGCCAGCAGGCGCGACCGCAGCGGATGCGCGACCGCCTTCAGCGCGCGCGGGTCCCGTACGTGGTAGACCTCCTGATCCATGCCGGGGACGCTAACAACCCCCGCGCTTCGCAAAGGTTTCTTTGCGAAAATGAAAGTTTCAGCCGCGCGCTCCCCCAACCACCGGTCACGTGGGCCGGAGCACGGCCGTCGTTGACGCCCCTGGAAACCCGGCGGAAACATCGGTGCCGCTCCCCTTTGGGAGCGCTCCCACACCACCATTCCCACACCGCCTTTCCCCACCAGCCCCTCGCGGACACCCCGAGGACCACCCCGAGGACCACTGTGCTCAGAAGAATCGGCATTCTCGCCGTGGCGGCGTTAGCCACGGCCTGCCTGACCGGCGCGCCTCCCGTCACGGCGGACGAGGGCCCGGAGCAGATCCCCAACGGCACGTTCGACACCACCGCCGACCCGTGGTGGCACACCTCGAACCTGGACTTCGAACTGTCCGGCGGCCGGCTCTGCACGAACGTCCCCGGCGGGACGGTCAACCCCTGGGACGCGATCATCGGCGTCAACGACATCCCGCTGGTGAAGGACGAGACCTACGCGTTCAGCTTCTTCGCCACCGCCGACCCGTCGAAGGTCGCCAGGGCGTACGTCCAGCTGCCGACGGATCCCTACACCCAGTACGTGGCGGCGGCTCCCGAGGTCAGCGTCTCGGGCAACACCTACAGCTACACGTTCACCTCGCCGGTCGACCTGCCCAACGCCCAGGTCGTCTTCCAGATCGGCGGCAGCGCGACGCCGTGGCGCTTCTGCGTCGACAACGTCTCGCTCAAGGGCGGGGCGCCGCCGGACGTCTACAAGCCCGACACCGGTCCCCGGGTGCGGGTGAACCAGGTGGCCTACCTGCCCAAGGGCCCCAAGAACGCCACCGTGGTCACCGACGCCACCGCCGCGCTGCCCTGGCAGCTCAAGAACTCCGCCGGGACCGTGGTCGCGCACGGCACGACGACCCCGCGCGGCGTGGACGCCAGCTCGGGCCAGAACGTCCACTCGATCGACTTCGGCTCGTACGTCAAGGCGGGGACGGGCTACACGCTCACCGCCGACGGTGAGACCAGCCGGCCCTTCGACATCAAGCCGGACGCCTACGCCGACCTCAAGCTCGACGCGCTGAAGTTCTACTACACCCAGCGCAGCGGCATCGCGATCGACGACGCGCTGCGGCCCGGGTACGGCCGTCCCGCCGGTCACGTGGACGTGGCTCCGAACCAGGGCGACAAGAACGTCCCCTGCCAGCCGGGCGTGTGCGACTACCGTCTCGACGTGTCCGGCGGCTGGTACGACGCGGGCGACCACGGCAAGTACGTGGTCAACGGCGGCATCTCGGTCGCCCAGATCATGAGCGAGTTCGAGCGGACCAAGAACGCCCCGACCGCCAAGCCCATCGGCAGCCTGAACATCCCCGAGAGCGGCGACGCCGTTCCCGACGTGCTCGACGAGGCCCGCTGGGAGCAGGAGTTCCTGCTGAAGATGCAGCGGTCCGACGGCATGGTCCACCACAAGATCCACGACGAGAACTGGACCGGCCTGCCGCTGCTGCCGAACCTGGACCCGCAGAAGCGCGAACTGCACCCGGTCAGCACGGCCGCGACGCTGAACCTCGCCGCGACCGCCGCCCAGGCGGCCCGGATCTTCGCGCCGTACGACGCCGCGTTCGCCGCGAAGAACCTGGCGGCGGCGAAGAAGGCGTGGACGGCGGCCAAGGCGAACCCGAACGTGCTCGCCTCCGCCTCCGACGGCATCGGCGGGGGCACCTACGACGACGCCAAGGTCAGCGACGAGTTCTACTGGGCGGCGGCCGAGCTCTACATCACCACGGGCGACAAGGAGTTCGAGAACTACCTCCTCGCCTCGCCGCTGCACACCGCCGACATCTGGAACACGGGCGCCATGGACTGGGGCAACGTCGCGGCGCTCGGCCGGCTCGACCTGGCGACCGTGCCCAACGCCCTGCCCGGCCGCAGCGAGGTGCGCGCCTCGGTGGTGGCCGGCGCGGACAAGTACCTCGCCAAGCTGACGGCCCACCCGTACGGCCTGCCGTACGACGCGGCGTCCTACGACTGGGGATCGAACAGCATCGTCCTCAACAACATGGTGGTCATGGCCACGGCCTACGACATCACCGGCGACCTGAAGTATCGCGACGGCGTGCTGCAGGGCGTCGACTACATCCTCGGCCGCAACGCGCTCAACCAGTCGTACGTGACCGGTTACGGTGAGGTGGCGTCGAAGAACCAGCACAGCAGGTGGTACGCCCACTCGCTGGACACCTCGCTGCCGAACCCGCCGCGCGGCACGCTCGCCGGTGGCCCCAACTCCAGCATCCAGGACCCGGTGGCCCAGGCGAAGCTGAGGGGCTGCGTGGCGCAGTTCTGCTACATCGACGACATCGGCTCCTGGGCGACCAACGAGCTGACGATCAACTGGAACTCGCCGATGTCGTGGATCTCGGCGTTCATCGCCGACCAGGGCGACGGCACGGTCAAGGCGCCCGGCGCGTGCAAGGTCACCTACACCACGCACGGTTCCTGGCCGACCGGCTTCACCACCCAGATCACGATCGTGAACACCGGCACGAAGGCCGTCGACGGCTGGAAGCTGAAGTGGTCGTTCCTGGGCGGCCAGAAGATCGACCACGGCTGGAGCGCCAACTTCTCGCAGGAGGGGGCGACCGCCACCGCCGAGAACGAGACGTGGAACAAGACCATCAGGCCCGGCCAGACGGTCGTCATCGGCTACAACGGCGTGTCGTCTCCCGGCGCCAACCCCACGCCCGACCTGATCACCCTCAACGGCGCCGCCTGCTCCTCCTGACCCGGCCGATCGGCCCGACCGGCCCGATCAGCCTGATCAGAACGTCGCCGTGACCCCCGACCCCGGCCGCCGCCTCAGCAGAGGCGGCGGCCGGTTCCATTCCGGCGGGGCCGGCTCACCCGGGCACTACGCTGTGGGGCGTGATCGACGACATCTGGGTGGACGACGCCGTCACGGCGCTGCGTCCGGACTTCGCCGTCCTGGTCGTCTGCGCGTACGGCCTGCGCAACGGCCCTTCGGACGACCGTTCGCGGGAGTGGCTGGCCGACGCGGCGGCCAGGGCCGTGCCGCAGGACGACGAGAGGATCGAGGCGTGGCGCGCGGCGTACCGCGCCTTCGGGGCCAAGCCCCAGCGGACCCGCCCGTCGGTGGACGCGCTGGTCCGCCGCCTGCCGCTGCCCGAGATCAACCTGGTGGTGGACGCCTACAACGCCGTGTCCGTACGGCACGGCCTGCCGATCGGCGGCGAGGACCTGCGCCGCTACCGCGGCACCGCCCGGCTGGTCCGCGCGGCGGGCGACGAGCCGTCGGAGGAGGCGCTGGGCGAGCCCGCGATCGGCGAGGTGGTGTGGCGCGACGACGAGGGCGTCACCTGCCGGAGGTGGAACTGGCGGCAGTGCGTCAGGACGAGGATCACCGAGGAGACGGTCGACGCGCTGTTCCTCCTCGAACGGCTCGAACCGCTCTCCATTCCCGCACTGCACGCGGCCGGTGAGGACCTCGCGGGTATGCTGTCCGCTATAGCTCCGGATATCCGGATCGAGTCGCGGCTCCTCGGGTGAGCCAGTCGTGATGACCAGGTGGTGAGGGACACCTCACCACCCAGACGGGCTATCCGCGCGTGACCTGTTTGATCGATCCTGGGAGGATGGGCCGGGACCGGTGACCCGCGCGGGCGCACCTCGGTGTGTGAGGCGAGTAGCCTTGGACAGGTTCACCAAACATCAACGCCGATCTGCGGAAGAGGGCGATTTCCGCCGTGTCGTCAGAGTCGTCGCGGACAAACCCGCTGGCAAGCTTCGGGCAAAATGAGTGGCTTGTCGACGAGTTGTACCAGAAGTATCTCGAAGATCCCGAGTCTGTGGACCAGGCCTGGTGGCACTTCTTCGCTGACTACAACGGAACGGGCAAGCCCGCTCCACCCAAGGCCGCCGACGCCGCGAACGGCGCGACCACGACGGCGGCTCCCGAGGCTCCCGCCCCGGTGAGCCCGGCTCCGCAGACGACGCAGCCCCAGCCTCAGGCCACGGCGCCCGCGCCGGTCAAGCAGCCTGCCCCACAGCCGGCGAAGCAGCCCGCCAAGCAGGCCGCCACCCCGGTTCCGGCCGGTGCGGCCGAGGAGAAGCTGCGCGGCGCCGCGGCGCGCACCGCCGCCAACATGGAGGCCTCGCTGGCGGTCCCGACCGCCACCAGCGTCCGTGCGGTGCCCGCCAAGCTGCTGATCGACAACCGCATCGTCATCAACAACCACCTGTCCCGCGGACGCGGCGGCAAGATCTCCTTTACCCACCTCATCGGCTACGCGATCGTCCGGGCGCTGGAGTCCATGCCCGAGATGAACCACTCGTACGCCGAGGTGGACGGCAAGCCGGTCCTGGTGAAGCCGGAGCACGTCGGGCTCGGCCTCGCCATCGACGTGCAGAAGAGCGACGGCACCCGCCAGCTCCTGGTGCCCTCGATCAAGCGGGCCGAGACGCTCGACTTCCGCCAGTTCTGGACGGCGTACGAGGAGATCGTCCGCAAGGCCCGCTCGGGCAAGCTCGGCGTGGACGACTTCCAGAACACCACGATCTCCCTGACGAACCCCGGCACGATCGGCACGGTCCACTCGGTGCCGCGTCTCATGCCCGGCCAGGGCACGATCATCGGCGTCGGCGCGATGGAGTACCCGGCGGAGTACCAGGGCGCCTCGGCGGACACCCTGTCCCGCCTGGCCATCAGCAAGGTGATGACGATCACCTCGACCTACGACCACCGGATCATCCAGGGCGCCCAGTCGGGCGACTTCCTGCGCCGCATCCACCAGCTCCTGCTCGGCTCCGACGGCTTCTACGACGAGATCTTCGAGTCGCTGCGCATCCCGTACGAGCCGGTCCGCTGGGTCCAGGACATCTCGGCCACCCACGACGACGACGTGGCCAAGTCCGCCCGCGTGCTGGAGCTGATCCACGCCTACCGGGTCCGCGGCCACCTCATGGCCGACACCGACCCGCTGGAGTACCGCCAGCGCAAGCACCCCGACCTCGACATCCAGTCGCACGGCCTGACGCTGTGGGACCTGGAGCGCGAGTTCCCGACGGGCGGCTTCGGCGGGAAGCCGCTGATGAAGCTGCGCGACGTCCTCGGCGTGCTGCGCGACTCGTACTGCCGGACGGTCGGCATCGAGTACATGCACATCCAGAACCCCGAGGAGCGGGCCTGGATCCAGGCGCGGGTGGAGCGGCCGCACGCCAAGCCCGACCGTGAGGAGCAGCTGCACATCCTGCGCAGGCTCAACACCGCCGAGGCGTTCGAGACGTTCCTGCAGACCAAGTACGTCGGCCAGAAGCGGTTCTCGCTGGAGGGCGGCGAGTCGCTGATCCCGCTGCTCGACTCGGTGATCTGCTCCGCCGCCGGCGAGCGCCTCGACGAGGTCGTCATCGGCATGGCCCACCGCGGTCGGCTCAACGTGCTGGCCAACATCGTGGGCAAGTCGTACGCCCAGGTGTTCGGCGAGTTCGAGGGCAACATCGACCCGCGCAGCGCGCACGGCTCGGGCGACGTGAAGTACCACCTCGGCGCGAGCGGCGACTTCGTCGACCCCGACGGCAACAAGATCAGCACGTCGGTGGTGGCCAACCCCTCGCACCTGGAGGCCGTCGACCCCGTCCTGGAGGGCGTGGTCCGGGCCAAGCAGGACCTGCTGGAGCGCGGCGAGGAGGGCTTCACCGTCCTGCCCGTGCTCGTCCACGGCGACGCGGCGTTCGCCGGGCAGGGCGTGGTCGCCGAGACCCTGCACCTGTCCCAGCTGCGCGGCTACCGCACCGGCGGCACCGTGCACATCGTGGTCAACAACCAGGTCGGCTTCACCACCTCCCCCGCCTCCTCGCGGTCGAGCGTGTACGCGACCGACGTCGCCCGGATGATCCAGGCGCCGATCTTCCACGTGAACGGCGACGACCCCGAGGCCGTCGTACGCGTCGGGCGGCTCGCCTACGAGTACCGCCAGGCGTTCCGCAAGGACGTGGTCATCGACCTGATCTGCTACCGGCGGCGCGGCCACAACGAGACCGACAACCCGGCCTTCACCCAGCCGCTGATGTACGACCTGATCGACGCCAAGCGCTCGACCCGCAAGCTGTACACCGAGGCGCTGATCGGCCGCGGCGACATCACGGTCGAGGAGGCCGAGCAGGCCCTGCGCGACTACCAGGAGCAGCTGGAGCGGGCCTTCACCGAGACCCGGGAGGCGACCAGGCAGCCGCTCGAACCGGGCTCGGTCGTGGTCCCCGAGCCGGACGAGGTGTTCCAGTGGTCGCACGAGGACACCAAGACGGCGATCTCGGAGGAGGTCGTCAAGCGGGTCGTCGACACGCAGCTCAACCTGCCCGACGGCTTCACCGTCCACCCGCGTCTCGCGCCGGTCATCCAGCGTCGCGGCGCGATGATCGCCGAGGACTCGATCGACTGGGCGACCGGTGAGATGCTCGCGTTCGGCTCGCTGCTCATCGACGACCACCCGGTGCGGCTCGTCGGCCAGGACTCCCGCCGCGGCACCTTCGGCCAGCGCCACGCCGTGCTGGTCGACCGCGTCACCGGCGAGGAGCACACCCCGCTCAAGACGTTCAACCAGGGCACCACGAAGTTCTACGTGTACGACTCGCTGCTCAGCGAGTTCGCCGCGATGGGCTTCGAGTACGGCTACAGCGTGGTCCGCCCGGACGCCCTGGTCGCCTGGGAGGCGCAGTTCGGCGACTTCGCCAACGGCGCCCAGTCGATCATCGACGAGTTCATCTCGTCGGGCGAGCAGAAGTGGGGTCAGCGCTCCTCGGTCGTGCTGCTGCTGCCGCACGGCTACGAGGGCCAGGGCCCGGACCACTCCTCCGCCCGCATCGAGCGCTACCTGCAGATGTGCGCCCAGGACAACATGACGGTGGCGCAGCCGAGCACCCCGGCGAACTACTTCCACCTGCTGCGCTGGCAGGTGCTGTCGGAGCGGCGCAAGCCGCTGGTCGTGTTCACGCCCAAGTCGCTGCTGCGGCTCAAGGCGGCGGCCTCGGCCACGTCGGAGTTCACCTCCGGCGCCTTCCGCCCGGTCATCGGCGACGCGACGGTCGACCCGGCGGAGGTCCGGAAGGTCGTGGTCTGCTCCGGCAGGATCTACTACGACCTGCTCGCCCGGCGCGAGAAGGACGGCAGGAAGGACGTGGCGCTCGTCCGGCTCGAACGCATCTACCCCTTCCCGGAGAACCCGCTCAAGGCCGAGCTGTCCCGCTACGGCGCCGACGCGGAGCTGCTCTGGGCACAGGACGAGCCGGTCAACATGGGCCCGTGGCCGTACCTGGCGCTGAAGCTGACGGAACGGCCCGACCTGCTCGGCGGCCGCGCCCTCCGCAGGGTCTCGCGTACGCCGAACTCGTCGCCGGCCGTCGGCTCCCACTCCAAGCACGACGCGGAGCTGCGCGGCATGCTCGACGAGATCTTCGGCTGACCGGCGATCCCGCAGGATTGAGGAGGTCCCCCGCGACGCGTGGGGGACCTCTCCTCATGATCAGGTAATTGCACTGGAGCGAGGCATGTACTTCACCGACAAGGGGATCGAGGAGCTCGTCGAGCGGCGCGGCGAGGAGGAGGTCGGCATCACCTGGCTGGCCGAGCGGCTGCGCGAGTTCGTGGATCTCAATCCCGAGTTCGAGGTGCCCGTGGAGCGGCTGGCCACCTGGCTCGCGCGCCTGGACGACGACGAGGACTGAGAGCGCCGGACCGAACGCGATACATCTTGACTTTCCACAGACGCGATATATCGTGTTTGTGGACGGCAGGACTTCGCGTGGAAGGGCTTGGCGATGCCCCAATGGACGATCGACTCCCCCGGGCAGCTCACGTTCGGCAAGGTGACCGCGCTGAACGTGCGGATCGTGGCCGGTCGGCTGGCCGTGCTGGCCAGTGACGGCCCGCCCACCCTGGAGGTGACGGAGGTGGAGGGGGCGCCGCTGCTGGTGACCCATGACGAGGCGGACGGCCGCCTGACGGTCACGTACAAGGACCTGACATGGGACGGCATCCTCGGGTGGTTACGCCCGGGCTCACGGCGGACCACCTTGACGCTCACCGTGCCGAGCAGCTGCCCGGTGCAGGCCGGGGTCGTCTCGGCCTCCGCCCTGGTGACCGGCATGGAGGGGACCACCGGCGTGAAGAGCGTCTCGGGGGAGATCGTCCTCGACGGCGTCAGCGGCGAGGTGCAGGCCGAGACGGTGTCGGGTTCGGTGGAGAGCCGGGGCATGGCCGGCGACCTGTCGTTCGGCAGCGTCTCCGGTGAGCTGACCGTCGCCGGGGGCAGGCCGCGGCGGCTGCGCGCGAACACGGTGTCCGGCCGGATCACCGCCGACCTGGAGCTCGCGCCCACCGGCCACGTCACGATGCACAGCGTGTCCGGTCCCGTCGTCGTACGGCTCCCGCGCTCCGTGGACGCCGACGTGACCGTCCGCTCGACCTCCGGCAGGGTCGAGTCGGCGTTCCCCGGGCTGGAGTCCACCGCGATGCCCGGCGTCCGTTCGCTCGGCGGCCGGTTGGGCGGCGGCATGGCCTCGCTCTCCGCGACCACCATGTCGGGCGACGTCACCCTGCTGAGCGGCCCCCCCACCGGCCGCCGGGAAGAGGAGCAGAAGGCATGAGCGAGCGAATCAGTAGGCACAGCGTCTGGCTCAGGCCACTCCGAGCCGAAGGCGAGGAGGTGGCATGAGCGAGCGAAGCGAGCGAATCAGTAGGCACAGCGTCTGGCTCAGGCCACTCCGAGCCGAAGGCGAGGAGGTGGCATGAGTCCGGTCTTCGGGCATGGGCGGCTGCGGCTGTACCTGCTGAAGCTGCTGGAGGAGAGCCCGCGGCACGGATACGAGGTCATCCGGCTGCTGCAGGATCGCTTCCTCGGCGTCTACTCCCCCTCCCCCGGCACCATCTATCCCCGGCTGGCCCGCCTGGAGGACGAGGGCCTGGTCACCCATGAGGTCGTGGACGGCAAGAAGGTCTTCACGCTGACCGACAAGGGACGGGCCGAGCTGGCCGACCGGATGGACGAGCTGGCCGATCTGGAGCAGGAGATCACCGCCTCGGTCCAGGACATCGCCCGGGAGGTGAAGGAGGACGTGCGGCAGACGGTGCGGTCCCTGCGCGACGAGCTCACCCAGATGGCCCGGGACATCGGCGACGACGGCCGGGAGCTGGGCCGGACCCAGAAGGAGGAGTGGCAGCGGCACCGCGACCAGGCCAGGGAGGAGTGGCGCAGGCAGAAGGAGGAGTGGCGCCGCCACAAGCACGAGTGGCAGGAGGAGCGCGACCGCTGGCAGCAGGAGTGGCGCCGCGTCTGGGAGGAGACCTGGGGGTTCGGCGGGAGCCGGTACGAGGGCACCCCCCGCACCGGCCCCGACCCCGCCCTCAGCCGGATGCTGGCGGACTTCGTCACCGACCTCCACCGTTCTCTCGCCGAGTCCCCCGCAGAGACTTCCGGAGGGGCTTCCGGGGAGGGCACACCGCGTGAGGAGGCGCTGGCGGAGTGCCGGGCCGCTCTCGACGAGGCCGCGGAGCGGATCCGCCGCGCCATGCGCTCCTGACCGCGCCCACCGGGATCGGGGCCGCGGTCAGGACCGCCGTCAGAGTGTGAAGACCACCTTGCCGAAGACGTCGCCCCGGTGCACGGCCGCGAAGCCCTCCTCCGCCTCGGTGAGCGGCAGCACCCGGTCGATCACCGGCCGTACGCCCGTCTGCTCGAGGAAGACCGCGAGCCGCGCGAGCTGCTCGCGCGTCCCCATGGTCGACCCGATGATCGACTTCTGCAGGAAGTAGACCTGCACGAGTTGCGTCGCGGCGACCATCCCGCTCGTCGCGCCGCAGGTGACGATCCGGCCACCGGGGCGCAGGGAGTTGAGCGAGTGCTTCCAGGTGGCCTCGCCGACCGTCTCCATGACGGCGTCGACCCGCTCGGGCAGGCGGGCGTTCGTCTCGAAGACCTGGTCGGCGCCGAGGCCGAGGGCCCGCTCCCGCTTGTGCTCCGACCGGCTCGTCGCCCAGACCCGGTATCCGGCGGCCCGGCCGAGCACGATCAGCGCGGTCGCCACGCCGCCGCCGGCGCCCTGGACGAGGATGGTGGAGCCCGGCTCCAGCCCGGCCTTGTCGAACAGCATGCGGTACGCCGTCAGCCAGGCCGTGGGCAGGCAGGCGGCCTCCTCGAAGGAGAGCGCGGCGGGCTTGGGCACCAGGTTGCGCCGGGGCACCACGACCTTCTCGGCGAACGTGCCGTCGTACTTCTCCGACAGCAGCGAGCGGGCCGGGTCGAGGGTCTCGTCGCCGTTCACCGGCGTGCCGATCACGGCGTGGACGACGACCTCCTCGCCGTCCTCGTCCACCCCCGCGGCGTCGCAGCCGAGGACGATCGGCAACCGGTCCTGGCTGATACCCACCCCCCGGAGCGTCCACAGGTCGTGGTGGTTGAGCGAGGCGGCCCGGACCGTGACGGTGGTCCAGCCGTCCGGTACGGCGGGCTCGGGATGCTCACCCAGCGTCAGGCCCTTCAGCGGGTCGTCCGGATCGGTCTGCGTGGCGGTGACGGCGAACATGCCAGCACACTACCGCGCGCGCCGGGCCTGTCCGTTTTGATAATCGAGGGAATTACCGGGACCAGAGCGCCGGAAATCAATCAAGACCGGTCGAGAATGGTTGTGAACCCTCCGTCCGGTAAGACGACGTACTCCGCAGCACCCCCTCTGAGCTGCGCAGATACCTACCATAACCAGCCGCTATCGATAACAGATAGGGCAATCTGCTGATTGTTCTGGTTATAAGCACGGCAGCCGGTCGGATCCGGTCGTTAATCTTCGGAGCGTTTTCCTGCTGAATGGGACGCACCCTCATCCGTCCCAGGGAAAGGAGCTTCATGATCCCCCGAGCACGACGCCTGACCATCCCCCTCACCGGCGCGCTCGTCGCGGCCGGCGTGGTCGGCGTGGTCGGCGTCACCCAACCGGCGGCCTCGGCGCAGACCGGCCCCGGCGACGTGACCGTCAAGGCGGCACCCCAGACGCCCGCCCAGGCGGTCTCCTTCTGGTCGCCGCAACGGCTGCGGGCGGCCAAGGACTACAGCGAGGAACTCGGCAACTCCGTCAAGGGCTTCGGCAAGGTCAGCAAGACCACCCCGGACGGCAAGCCGGGCACGGTCCCGCCGATCGGCGCGGAGAAGACCAAGGCGGGCGTGTCCCGGCAGGTCAACCTGCCGAACACGGTCGGCCGGGTGTTCTTCACGCTGCCCGGCCAGAATCCGCTCGACCCCCGGAGCTGGAAGTACTGCTCCGGCACGTCCGTTCAGGGCAGGTACCGCAACGTGGTCGCCACCTCGGCACACTGCGTCTACGACCCGGTGTCGAACCAGTTCTACGACAACTGGATCTTCATTCCCTCCTACTGGGACGGCAACCAGGTGTGGGAGGGCAAGGCGCCGTACGGCATCTATCCCGCCAAGTGGTTCCAGGCGCACGACGACTTCGTGGTCAAGGAGGACTACGACTACGACTACGCGTTCGTGAACGTGTCGTCGGGCTTCCGGCTGACCCCGAAGAAGGTCGGCTCGGCCACGCAGTACACGACCACCCCGGCCGGCCGCCTGGGCGACAACGTGGGCGGCCAGGGCTTCACCTGGAACCGCAGCACGAAGGTCAAGGTGTTCTCGTTCGGCTACCCGGCGGGCCCGCACCCGGACGGCGACCGGCCGTTCACCGGGCGGACGATGAAGTGGTGCTACGGCCAGACGACTCCCATGCCGGCCGCGTTGAAGTACAACATCCAGGAGCACATCGGGTTCAAGTGCGGCATGACCGCCGGTGCGAGCGGCGGCCCGTGGCTCCTCGACTACAGGAGCAGAACGCGCAAGGGCTACCTGAACGGCATCAACAGCGTCGCCTGGGACAGCGACGGCAACGACCGGTACGACCGGATCTCCTCGCCGTACTTCAACAGCGAGACCTACGACGTCTACGCGGCGGCCGCCAACCGGTGGACGCAGTGAGGCGGGCGGCCTGACCGCACGGCCATTCGGTCAGGCGCGTACGTCCAGGTGGACGAGGGCCCGGCGGGCGACCGCCGGGCCCTTCGCATGTCTCCGTTCGCATGTCTCCGTGCGTGCCGCACCGAAGGCGGCTTACGTCCCGCCTACGCCGGATGCGGTGGAATGCCGGAAGCGTCGGACGTCCGCATCAGAACTCGGCCAGCGCACCGGTGACCGACCGCATCTCGCAGTCGTTGCCGAAGGTGTGCCGGAGCTGGAAGTACTTCCCGTCCCAGATACCGCTGGCGGTGACCGTCACAGGTGAGTAGAGCATCGTGCAGGGCCCCGTGCCGGGCCGCTTCAGCACCGCGGGATCGAGGACCGCTCTTCTCAGCCGCGCACACGCCTCGGCCGGGTGGGGATGCGAACCCCCCACCGGGGAGCAGTTCAGGAAGGCCGAGCGGGCCGGCGGATCCGCCTGCGCGCCGTTCGCCACGGTCAGGATCGCCACGCGTACGCGGGCGGCCGGGGACGGGGGCGCCTGTCGCCCGATATCGAGTGACGGCGGCGCGGGCAGGCCCCTCACCCCTCCGTTCACCCCTCTGTGGTCGGACGCCGACGCGTGGCCGGACGGGCCGGCGGCCAGGGTCGCACCGGCCAGCAGGACAAGCAGTGTTCTCATTCGATCCCCCCGTTTGCGCTGGTGCCAGCGTTCCCGTGGGGGGGTCTCCGAGCAAGCGCACACTCCGCGCCACAAGGAAATCTGACGTACCACAGACCGCATCGGTTCCGCCGGTTTCATAACGAGCTGGGCAAGAAGGTGTGCCTGAACCGTGTGGATCTGGAAAAATCACCCCTTACTATCCATATCTCCCATCTGAGGGGTCCACGGTGACCAGGAAGCTCGCACTCGCCGGTGGCGTCGCCGCCGCCGCGGGCCTGGCCGCCGTGCTCTGGAGCCAGGGACCGGCGACACCCGCGACGGCCTCGCCCCAACTCGCCGCGGCCCCGGTCTCCGTCGTGAGCGGCCTCGGCAGGAGTGTGGCCGGCGACAGCGGGGTCAGCAGGGACGGCGTCAGCAGCTTCGCCCTCGCACCGACGCAGGCCGACAAGGAGCGGGTGGCGGCGTACTGGAGCCCCGATCGGCTCAAGCAGGCGAGCAGTTACGTGCCGAGCACCAAGCCGTCGCCGTCGGTGAAGAGCACCACCTCCGCGCTGGAGATGGTCCCCACGGAGGCGAGCCGGGGCGCGGCCCCGCCCCGGCGGGCGGCCGCGTCGGCCCCCGGCGACGCCCCGCCGATGGTGGGCAAGGTCTTCTTCAAGGTGGGCGACAAGCAGTACTGGTGCTCCGCCTCCGCGGTCCACTCGGCCCACCGCAACCTCGTCGCCACCGCAGGACACTGCGCGTACGCGCTGGCCCAGGACAAGCCGGTGGAGAACTGGATCTTCATCCCGTCCTACCACGACGGCGTGGCCCCCAAGGGGATCTTCGTCGGCCACACGCTCTACATGCACGAGGACTTCGCCGGGCAGGGCGACTTCGACCGCGACTACGCCTTCGTGACCGTGCACCGGGGCTTCACCTGGCAGCCGTACACGCAGCAGGGCAGGTTCCGGTATCGGGCGGTGGACGTCGGGCGCCTGGAGGACAAGGTCGGCGCCTTCCTGTTCACCTCCGCCAAGCCGCTCGCCCGGCGCGTCAGCGCCTTCGGCTACCCCGCGGGGGCCCACCCCGACGGCACCCGCCCGTACGACGGCCAGACGGTGCGGACCTGCTCCGGCACGACGGAGAAGAAGATCGTCAGCGCGCCGACCTGGCAACTGGAGCACGGAGTGCGCCTGCCCGGCTGCACTTTCACCGCAGGCGCGAGCGGCGGCCCCTGGGTCGTCGGCTACAACCCCGCCAAGCGGACCGGCCACCTGACCGGGGTCACCAGCCTGACCTGGAACCTCAGCGGTGGCGGGCGTCTCGACGCGGTCTCCACGCCGTACTTCAACACGCTCACCCGGCGGGTGTACACACAGGCGGGCCGGCAGGGCACCGGCTGACTCCGCCCCCCGGGATCGCGAATGTGATTTAGCTCACACCAGGACGTGCCTGGTAGTCGCGCTGCGTACCGGTCTTTACACGCACCGCTCTCGATCAGACCTGCGCCGATGCCGAGTTGTGATCGATCACTTGACAGTGCCTGTTGAAGATAACCGTCAAGTAACGGGCGATGTCACACGGAAAGCACCTAAAACATGGGTTAAGAGCGCAGGTACTGTCTTTACTAGCCCTTTACACACGGGTGGGACGCATGAGGCGTCCCACACGACAGCACCTGGAGTTTCATGAACACCCGAGTCAGGCGCCTGATCCTCCCCATCGGAGGCATCGCCGCCGCCGGCCTCGTCGGGGCCACCCTGGCAGTGCCGGCTCAGGCCGCTCCCGACACGGCCTCGGACACCCTGGCCGCGAGCGGAGTCGCCGCGAAGAACATCGTCGCCTACTGGCTGACCGAGAAGGCCGCCAACCTGGTCAACGCCACCCCGTACGGGTACGAGACCCAGGTCCCCGCCAAGCACATCTCCAAGGGCGGGCCGTCCGCGGACAGCAAGCCGGGCACCGTCGCCCCCACCGGCGGCGGCACCAAGGCCAGCGGCGCTTCCAAGAACGTGAACCTGCCGCGTACCACCGGCAAGGTCTTCTTCGTCGGCGCCGACCACAGGCCGCACTGGTGCACCGCCACCTCGCTGCAGTCGAAGTACCACAACGTGGTCGCCACCGCCGGCCACTGCGTGTACGACACCGAGTCGAACAAGGCCACCATGAAGTACTGGGTCTTCGTGCCCGGTTACTACCAGGGCAAGGCTCCGTGGGGCATCTACGTCGGCAAGACGGCCTACACCCACTACGACTTCGACGTGTACGAGGACGGCGACCGCGACTACGCGTTCGTGACCGTCTACAACGGCATCAAGGCCGGTCGCGGCGGCGACCTGCGCAACGTCGCCGAGTGGAACTGGAAGCAGGTCGACAAGAAGGAGTACAACAAGTACGACCGCTTCATCCGCAGGGCCAAGGGCGGCAAGTACTACGTGGTGAAGTTCACCGACGCCGGTCGCCTCGGCGACAACGTCGGCGGCCAGGGCTTCGCCTACAACCAGAAGATCGGCAAGTACGTCTACGTGTTCGGCTACCCGAGCGGGTCGCACCCGGACGGCAACCACGCCTTCTCCGGCCAGACCCTCAAGTGGTCGTACGGCAAGACCTTCGCCGCCAAGGCCCCGGCCGTGAAGGCCGAGGAGCTCCAGGGCGTGAAGTCCTCCTTCACCGGTGAGGGCTCCTCGGGCTCCGCGTGGCTGCTCAACTACTCGAGCAGCCGTCGCCTGGGCTACCTGAACGGCGTCACCAGCGGTGTCTCCGACACCGACGGCAACGACCGGATCGACACCAGCGTCTCCCCGTACTTCGACGGCGAGACCTACGGCGTCTACAAGGCCGCCGCCAACGTCTGGTCCGGCTCCATCGCCTGATCCGCCTGATCGCCGCACGCGGCGACACCCCCCACGGAAGGCCCGGCTGTCCTCAGCCGGGCCTTCCGGCGTACCGACGGAAATTCTGCGACCGGGACGTAAACCCAGGGGCGGGGAGGCGCGACGCCGCCCGATGCGAAGACCCAGGTCAGGCGGCGTCGCTACCCCCCGTTCCACTCATGTGCTGTGATTTGCATCACATCGCGAAGCGGTCGCCGACGTCACGTCCTTCCACAGGATTCGGTCAGAAAACTCCCAGGGAACTCCCAGGCTGCGGAAACGATCGGCGGGACGGGTCGACAGCAAGGTTTTCACTCCGTCAGTCAGGTCACGCGAAGATCACGGCGCGCGGCGGGGCCAGAGGCCCGTCCTGTTCGCCTGTTTCGGTCCAAATCGGGGCTGTAAGGTCTGGCCATCCCTCTTCTGACGGATGGGACGCAAGAGGCGTCTCACGACAGACCAAGGAGTTCCCATGAAGCGCACTCTGGCTTTCGGTGGCCTCGTCGCCACCGCCGGCCTCCTGGCCGCGGGCCTCGCCGCCCCGGCTCAGGCCGCCAACGACGTCGCCAGCGACGCACTCGCCACCAACGGCATCGCGGCTTGGGCCACGGCCGCCTACTGGTGGAACAACGAGTACGCGAACCTGGTCAACGCGACGCCCTACAACGTCGAGACCAAGGTCGTCGCCAAGCACATCAGCAAGGGCGGTCCGGCTGCGGACAGCAAGCCCGGTGTGGTTCCGGCGATCGGCGACGAGAAGAAGTCGGCCGCGAAGTCGAAGAACGTGAACCTGCCCAAGACCACGGGCAAGGTCTTCTTCGACGGCGCCGACGGCAGGCCGCACTGGTGCTCCGCCACCTCCGTGCAGTCCGCCTACCACAACATGGTCGCGACCGCCGGACACTGTGTCTACGACACCGAGTCCAACGCGGCCACCCTGAAGAACTGGGTGTTCGTTCCGGGTTACTACCAGAGCAAGACCCCGTGGGGCATCTACGTCGGCAAGACGGCCTACACGCACTACGACTACGACGTGTACGAGGACGGCGACCGCGACTACGCGTTCGTCACCGTGTACAACGGCCTCAAGTTCAACCACGACGGGGTCATCCCGTTCACGCCGGCGAACCCGGGCTCGTGGAAGAAGGTTTCCTACGAGACCTACAGCAAGTTCCCGGTGTGGTTCCGTGGCTCGAAGTGGGTCTGCCACGTCGGCAACACCTACTACGTGTGGGCGTTCGAGGACGCGGGTCGCCTGGGCGACAACGTGGGTGGTCAGGGTCTGGCCTACAACCAGAAGATCGGCCAGCCGGTCTTCGTGTTCGGCTACCCCAGCGGCAAGCACCCCGACGGCAACCAGGCCTTCACCGGCAAGACCCTCAAGTGGACCTACGGCAAGACCTTCGCCGCGACCGCTCCGTCGGTCAAGGCCGAGGAGCTGCAGGCCGTCAAGTCGTCCTTCACCGGTGAGGGCGCGCTCGGCTCGTCCTGGCTGCTGAAGTACAACAACGGCCGTCGTCTCGGCTACCTGAACGGCGTGACCATCGGCGTCTCCGACACCGACGGCAACGACCGGTACGACACCTCCGTCTCCCCGTACTTCGACGGCGAGACCTACGGCGTCTACAGCGCGGCCAAGAACAACTGGTCCGGCTCCATCGCGGTGCCGTGGGAGAACCCGCTGAACCACTGATCCCAGCGGTTCAGGCTTGACGAAGAGCCCGGCCTCCGGCCGGGCTCTTTCGTTTTCTCCAATACGCCACGACGGCCGCATTCTCTGCCCGGGAGAGGTAAACCAAGAGAGAGCCTCGCGCGACGTGGCCGGAAACGTGCCTTTCTCCGTTCGCGGTGTCGCGCCATCATTCGGCCACCCTAGGTGAGGCCCGGGCGCGTTAGACGGATCAGCCGCCCGACCAGTGCCGTCACAGCGGTGTGATTCGCGTCACAGCCATTCCTGACGCCACGGCACAAGGATTTCCACGACCGCCGGTGAAGACCCGGAAAGGAAGATTCTCTAGCTGCGGCAATGGCCCGCCCGGAACGATCCATCCCCCATGGTGACGACATCACGAATTGGTCACAAGCGGGCGGAGTCGGATTAGACGTCAAAAGCTGCCATACGTCCGCAAGATCTGCGCTGTATGGTTCTGCCTATCCCTTTACTGACGCATGGGACGCATGAGGCGTTCCACGACAGAGCAAGGAGTTCCTGTGAAGCGCACTCTCGCCTTCGGTGGCCTCGTCGCCACCGCCGGGCTCCTGGCCGCGGGGCTCGCCGCCCCGGCCCAGGCCGGCAGTGACGTCGCCAGCGCCCCGCTGGCCGCCACCGGCATCCAGGCCAAGAACATCGCCGCCTTCTGGCTGGCGGAGAACGCGGCCAACCTGATCAACGCCACGCCGTACAACGTCGAGACCAAGGTCGTCGCCAAGCACATCTCCAAGGGTGGCCCGGCGGCCGACAGCAAGCCCGGCGTCGTTCCGGCGATCGGCGACGAGAAGAAGACCGCCGCCAAGTCGAAGAACGTGAACCTCCCCAAGACCACCGGCAAGGTGTTCTTCGCGGACGGGTTCAAGTGGGTCCACGGTCGGGGCAACCACTGGTACCCGCAGGCCGTCAACCCGCACTGGTGCACGGCGACCTCGATCCAGTCGGCGTACCGCAACCTGGTCGCCACCGCTGGCCACTGCGTCTACGACACGGTGTCCAACAAGGCGACGCTGAACTACTGGGTCTTCATCCCGGGTTACTACCAGGGCAAGACCCCGTGGGGCGTGTACGTGGGCAAGACGGCCTACACGCACTACGACTACGACGTGTACGAGGACGGCGACCGCGACTACGCGTTCGTCACCGTGTACAACGGCATCAAGTTCCCCCACGACGGCTTCGCCGGCATCTGGCAGCTGATCAAGGACCGCAAGTGGGACGAGCTGAAGTCGTACGCCGGCTTCCAGGAGGTGGACTTCAACACCTTCAAGGCGTACCACGACGAGGACGCTCTGCCCCACTACGCCGCCAACGGCAAGTTCTACGTCTGGAAGTTCGCTGACGCCGGTCGCCTCGGCGACAACGTCGGCGGGCAGGGCCTGGCCTACAACCAGAAGATCGGCCAGCCGGTCTTCGTGTTCGGCTACCCCAGCGGCAAGCACCCCGACGGCAACCAGGCCTTCACCGGCAAGACCCTCAAGTGGACCTACGGCAAGACCTTCGCCGCGACCGCTCCGTCGGTCAAGGCCGAGGAGCTGCAGGGCGTGAAGTCCTCCTTCACCGGTGAGGGCTCGCTGGGTTCGGCGTGGCTGCTGAAGTACAACAACGGCCGTCGTCTCGGCTACCTGAACGGTGTGACCATCGGCGTCTCCGACACCGACGGCAACGACCGGTACGACACCTCCGTCTCCCCGTACTTCGACGGCGAGACCTACGGCGTCTACAGCGCGGCCAAGAACAACTGGTCCGGCTCGATCGCCTAACTCTCCTCGAGAGCGCAAGCGGTCACCCGTCAGGGGTCCAAACCCTGACACGGTCCACCCGAAGGGCCCGGCTTCCGAGCCGGGCCCTTTCGGCGTCTCCGGGCGCCGGAGGCGGCGATCCGGGTGCCCGGAGGCGGCGATCCGGGTGCCCGGAGACGGGGATCGGGGCGTGCTTAGACGGTTCGGCCGCCGATTCCGCTCCCTCCGGTCACTGTGATTTGGCTCACACAGACGAGAGCTGCACCCTTCCCGCGCCCCCTCACAGCAAGGACTCAGCCTTCCGCTCCACCTGCGCACTCGGCTCCGTTTCGGCTACCCCAAACCGAAGCCGAATCCGGTAACGGAACGGTAACGCGCCGACGGCTCCTCTCCGAGGCGCCGCGAACGCTTTCTGTCGTGAAGATCTGCCCGGTATGTTCCTTGGCGATCCCTTTACTGACGCATGGGACGCATGAGGCGTCTCACGACAGAGCAAGGAGCACACCCTCAATGAAGCGCACTCTGGCTTTCGGTGGCCTCGTCGCCACCGCCGGCCTCCTCGCCGCCGGTCTCGCCGCCCCCGCCCAGGCGGCCGGCCGGACCTGGGCCAACGACAACCTGGCCTCCACGAACTCGGCCGCCCTCCAGGTCATCAAGTACTGGCGGGGCGAGCGGGCGTCGAACTTCGAGAACGCCACGCCGTACTCCGTCGAGACCAAGGTCGCCGCCAAGCACCTCTCCAAGGGCGGGCCCGCGGCCGACAGCAAGCCCGGCGTCGTGCCGGCCATCGGTGACGAGAAGAAGTCGAGCAGCACCTCGAAGAACGTGAACCTGCCCAAGACCACGGGCAAGGTGTTCTTCCGCGGCGCCGACGGCAGGCCGCACTGGTGCTCGGCCACCTCCGTGCAGTCGACCTACCACAACCTGGTCGCGACCGCGGGTCACTGCGTGTACGACACCGTGTCCAACAAGGCCACGATGGACTACTGGGTGTTCGTCCCGGGTTACTACCAGGGCAAGACCCCGTGGGGCATCTACGTCGGCAAGACGGCCTACACCCACTACGACTACGACGTGTACGAGGACGGCGACCGCGACTACGCGTTCGTCACCGTGTACAACGGCGTGCTCCCGTCGTGGGAGAAGCGCCGGCTCGTCATCAAGGACGTCGGCCGTCTCGGCGACAACGTGGGCGGGCAGGGCCTGGCCTACAACCAGAAGATCGGCAGCTCGGTCTACGTCTTCGGTTACCCGAGCGGGTCGCACCCGGACGGCAACCACGCCTTCTCCGGCAAGACCCTCAAGTGGTCGTACGGCAAGACCTTCGCCGCGACCGCTCCGGCCATCAAGGCCGAGGAGCTCCAGGGCGTGAAGTCCTCCTTCACCGGTGAGGGCTCGCTCGGCTCGGCGTGGCTGCTGCAGTACAAGAGCGCCCGTCGTCTCGGCTACCTGAACGGCGTGACCATCGGCGTCTCCGACACCGACGGCAACGACCGGTACGACACCTCCGTCTCCCCGTACTTCGACGGCGAGACCTACGGCGTCTACAACGCGGCCAAGAACAACTGGTCCGGCAAGATCACCGCGCAGTAGTCCTCACGCGAGTCCCACTCGCGCGGACGACCGCACGACCGCGGGCCGGTGGTGAACCCACCGGCCCGCACCCGTACCACCCTCGTCCGGCCGGCGGAGAACCCCTCGGCGACGAGCGAACAGGTTCCATCCCACCCGGAGCCCCGGCCGTACTACGCCGGGGCTCGGGGCGTTCAAGGGCGCCCTTAGACGCGCCGCGGGCCGATCCGGTGGCATTCGTTTCATGTGATTCGCATCACACCGCCGTTTTTGTGGACCGAAACAAACGCCCCAGGCGCCTCTTGCTCCCCACGCTCGCACTTGACCGACTATCTGGGCAAATGTCTGCCTAGATCGTAAAAAAGCACTCCTTGGCGTGAAGATTACGGATTGATCTCGCCGCTCCGGCGGCCTGAGACGGCACGGCAACCGCTACCGCATCTCAAGATCGTCCCTGTATGGTCCAGCCATCCCTTCACTGACGGATGGGGCGCATGAGGCGTCTCACGCCAGACCAAGGAGTTTCCCCATGAAGCGCACTCTTGCTTTCGGTGGCCTCGTGGCCACCGCCGGCCTGCTCGCCGCCGGGCTCGTCACCCCCGCCCAGGCGGCCGGCGACGTCGCCAGCGACCCGCTGGCGTCGACCGGCATCCAGGCCAAGAACATCGCCGCCTTCTGGCTGGCGGAGGACGCGGCCAACCTGATCGCCGCCACGCCGTACAACGTCGAGACCAAGGTCGTCGCCAAGCACCTCTCCAAGGGTGGCCCGGCGGCCGACAGCAAGCCCGGCATCGTCCCGGCGATCGGCGACGAGAAGAAGACCGCCGCCAAGTCGAAGAACGTGAACCTCCCCAAGACCACCGGCAAGGTGTTCTTCGCGGACGGGTTCAAGAACGTCGGCACCTGGCAGAAGCCCAAGTTCGTCGCGGTCAACCCCCACTGGTGCACCGCGACCTCGGTGCAGTCGTCGTACCACAACCTGGTCGCCACGGCCGGTCACTGCGTCTACGACACGGTGTCCAACAAGGCGACCATGAACTACTGGGTGTTCGTCCCGGGTTACTACCAGGGCAAGACCCCGTGGGGCATCTACGTCGGCAAGACGGCCTACACCCACTACGACTACGACGTCTACGAGGACGGCGACCGCGACTACGCGTTCGTCACCGTCTACAACGGCCTCAAGGTCAACGGTGGCACGGCGGACCGCTCGGCGCCCGTGAACCGCACCGAGGTTCCGAAGGCGACCTGGGACGCCTACGTCAAGAACTACCCGTTCCTGCTCGCGGGGACCGAGGGCGGCAAGTACTACGTCTGGAAGTTCGTCGACGCGGGTCGCCTGGGCGACAACGTCGGCGGGCAGGGTCTGGCCTACAACCAGAAGATCGGCCAGCCGGTCTTCGTGTTCGGCTACCCGAGCGGGTCGCACCCGGACGGCAACTACGCCTTCTCCGGCAAGACCCTCAAGTGGAGCTACGGCAAGACCTTCCCCGCGACCGCTCCGGCGATCAAGGCGGAGGAGCTGCAGGGCGTCAAGTCCTCCTTCACCGGTGAGGGCTCGCTCGGCTCGGCGTGGCTGCTCAAGTACAACAACGGCCGTCGTCTCGGCTACCTGAACGGCGTGACCATCGGCGTCTCCGACACCGACGGCAACGACCGTTACGACACCTCCGTCTCCCCGTACTTCGACGGCGAGACCTACGGCGTCTACAGCGCGGCCAAGAACAACTGGTCCGGCTCGATCGCCTGAGTGCGTACGCGCTCTGACCGATCCGCTTGACACACAGGGCCCGGCTCCGGCTGGGCCCTGTTCCTTTTTTCGCGGTTGTTTCCGACGCGAGGCCTATGCGCTGTATGTTCCTTCGCATCGCGTCGACGAGTGCCGCGCGGGAGACGTTCCACGGCAAGGAGATCGGGTGAAGCGCATCCTCGCCCCGCTGTCAGGGGCGGTGGCGACGTCCGCGTTGCTCGCCGCGGTCGTTCCCGCGCCCGCGCGGGCCTACGACATCACGGTGACGAGCCCGCTGGTTCCCCAGGCGGAGGTCTCCTCCGCACTCGCCTACTGGCTCGGGCAGGGCGCGCGTGCGCTCACCGTCGCGACGCCCTATCTCCTGCCGGCGACGATCGCCGCCACCCGCGCACCGCGCGGCGACGCGGAGCCCGGCGGCGACCGGGGCGTGGTGCCCGCCGTCGCCGGGGCCAGGCGGGTGCCCGGCACCACACGGAACGTCAACCTGCCGAGAACCGCGGGCAGGGTCTTCTTCGTCGGCGCCGACCACCGCCCGCACTGGTGCGCGGGCACCTCGGTCCAGGCCGACCACCGCAACCTCGTCGCGACCGCCGGCCACTGCGTGTACGAGCCCGTACGGCGGGGCCCGGGGGCGGCCCGGACCTACCGCTACTGGGTCTTCGTGCCCGGTTTCGCCCGGGGCTCGGCGCCCCTCGGTATCTATCCCGGAAAGCAGGCCTTCGCCCACCAGGACTTCACCCGCTACGGCGACCTCGACCGCGACTACGCCTTCGTCGGCGTCCACGACGGCGTGCTGCCCCGGCGGGTCGCGCTTTCCGGCGCCGCGCGGTACGCCGCGTTCACCGGTCCGAAGTACCGCACGCGTACGGGTTACACCGGCGTGCTGCTGACCCGCGCGGGCCGCCTCGGGGACAAGGTGGGCGAGCAGGGCCTGGCCTACAACCTCCCGGTCGGCGGATCCCTCGCCGTCTTCGGCTATCCCGTCGGGCGTGCCGCCGGTGCCGCCCCCACCGGCTTGAGCCGATCGTACGGAAGACCGTTTCGCGTCTGGGACCTGACCCAAAAGGCGGACGAACTGGTGGCCGTACGCGCGCCCTTCGTGTCCGCCGGCGGATCGCCGTGGCTGGCCGCCTACCGGGGCGCGCGCGGGCTCGGCTACCTCAACGGCCTGACCATCGGCACGTCCGGCCAGTCCATCGCCCTTTCGCCCTATTTCGACGGGGAGTTGTTCCACGTGTACGACGCCGCCCGGCACGAGCGCGTCACTTCTCCCGCCTGACGGCGTTTCGACCGGTGACCCGCCGCGAAACATACCGCACACAAAACGGGCTTAATTCCGGACACGTCTTCTTATCTACGACTTATGACAACAAGCTCCTGTGCTGTAAGTTCCTTGACATCCCTTTACTGACGCATGGGGCGTAAGTGACGTCCCACGTACAGCGCGAGGAGCGACCCCCCTATGAAGAAGCACGTGCTTCTCCCGATCGGCGCGATCGCCGCCGCGGGACTCGCGGCAACGGCCCTGACCGCTCCGGCCCAGGCCGGCCGGGTCCTGTCCAGCGCCAAGCTGGCCGGCCCCGCCCAGGCCGGCCCGACCGTCAAGTTCTGGCTCGACGGCGGCGGCTCGAAGCTCAAGGCGGCCGACCCGTACGGCATGGAGCACAACACGGTCCCCAAGCACATCTCCAAGGGGGCCCCCGCCGCCGACGGCAAGCCGGGCATCGTGCCGGCGATCGGCGACGAGAAGAAGACCACCGCGAAGTCCAAGAACGTCAACCTGCCGAAGACCGTCGGCCGGGTCTTCTTCTCCATCGGCAGTGGCCTCTACTCCTGCTCCGCGTCCTCGGTGCAGTCCGCGTACCACAACCTGGTCGCCACGGCCGGGCACTGCGTCTACGACATCGAGAGCAACCACCAGGTCGTCGACAACTGGGTGTTCATCCCGGGTTACTACGACGGCAAGGCCCCGTGGGGCGTGTACGTCGGCAAGCAGGCGTTCACGCACTACGACTTCGACGTGTACGAGGACGCCGACCGGGACTACTCGTTCGTCACCGTCTACAGCGGCATCGGCTGGGACTACCAGAAGAACGTGTACAAGGACCTCGGCCCGCTGGGCAACAACGTCGGCGGCCAGGGCCTCGCCTACAACCAGAAGGTCGGCGCGCCGGTCTTCGTGTTCGGCTACCCCGCGGCGCCGCACGGAGACGGCAACTACGTCTGGACCGGCGAGAAGCTCAAGTGGTGCTACGGCAAGCCGTACTTCCCGGTCAAGGAGGCCTCGGTCAAGGCCGAGGAGCAGGTGGGCCTCAAGTGCTCGATGACCGGCGGCTCGTCCGGCGGCCCCTGGATCCTCAAGTACAGCAGCGCCCGCCGTCTCGGCTACATCAACGGTGTGACCAGCCTCGGCGGGGACACCGACGACAACGGCCGTAGCGACATGATCAGCTCTCCGTACTTCGACGGCGAGACCTACGGCGTCTACAAGGCGGCCTACTCGCTGTGGTCCGGCTCGCTGGTCCGCAAGGACGGCACGCTCGGCATCACCGAGGCCAAGTCCGAGTGACGCCCGCCTCCGGTGGGGTCCGGTCCGTCGCGGCCGGCCCCACCGTGGGCACCCGTCCGGTCAGGGCGCGGCGGCGTCACACGCCGACCGCCGCCCTGCCCGCACGCCGGCCGCGCTCCAGCAGCGCGGCCACCCGCGGATCCGCGGCGTACGGCGCCAGACGCCGGCGCAGGTCCGCGACGTAGGTCCGGGTGCGGGCCGACTGGATGCCCTCGGCCACGTCGAGCGCCGAGGACGCGACCTGGCACGCCTCCTCCAGTTCGCCCTCCTGGATCAGGGCCGAGGCGAGCAGCGCGAGGTTGAACATCCTCCCCCGCACATACCGCCCGTCCATCACCAGCGACCGCCTGGCCTGCCGTACGGCTCCTCCGCCGTCGCCGAGGTCGCGCAGGCAGTGGGCCGACTTCGCGGCCAGGTAGGCCTCGTCGAAGTAGCCGATCCAGCGGGGCTCGCTCTGCGGAGAGCGCCGGTCGAAGGCGATCTCGGCCTCGTGCAGCGCGTTCCCGCACCCCGCCCGGTCCCCCAGCAGCGCGAGGGCGTGCGCCTCCAGCACACGCGTCTCGGCGAGCAGGGTGAGGACCCCCGAGCGCCGGGCCGCCTCGACCCCCGCCCGGGCCAGTTCCAGCCCGTGCCGGGCGTGCCCGATGTAGACGGCCTGGTGGCTCATCCCGGCCAGGATCTCGCCGCTCAGCGCATGGTCGCCCGCGCCCCGCGCCAGGCCGAGCGCCTGGATGAGGTAGCGCTGGGCGAGCCCGTGCTGTTCGAGGTCGTAGGCCATCCACCCGGCGAGCCGGGTGAGCTCGGCCGCCGCGGTCGCGAGTGACCGCCCGGTGACCTCGCCGTACGCGCCCTCGCGCAGCAGCGGCGTCACGGCGGTGTGCAGGTAGCGCACGACCGGCCCGCGCACGCTGCCGCCGCCGAACCGGTTGTCCAGTTCCCCGAAGGATCGGGTGACCTCCCGGATCGCGGCCACGTCCGAGGCCCCGACCCGGCGCGGCCCGGCCGCGGCGAGCCGCGTCGCGTCCGGTGCCGCCAGCCAGTGAGCGAGTCCCGCCGAGCCCGCTCCCAGGGCGAAGGTGGAGTCGAGCAGGAACCTGCGCCGCTCGACGTCGGCCCTCCACAGTGCTGTCACGCTTGCCACACCCTCCTCCCACGAATGGGGGAACCGCTGTCCCACGCCGAGGCCGCCGAGCCGTCGGGTCAGGCCCTTGATGCGGTCGAGGTCACGTCGCATCGCTCTTCCAACCGGGACAGGCATCAGCCGATGAGGTTACGGAGAGCTCTCTTTATAGCACCTACCGTGACGAGGTAAAGGGATTCCCAAGTGCCCGGTGGAGAAAAAAGGGCCGGACGCCACGGCGTCCGGCCCTTCGGCCCCAGGCGGGGCGTGGCGTCACTTACGCGCGACGCCGTCCTCGCGGGCCTGCCGCGCGACGGCGGCGATCACCGCGGGGGCGACCCGGGCGTCGAACGGCGAGGGGATCACGTAGTTCTCCGACAGGTCGTCCCCGACCACGGCCGCGAGGGCCTCGGCCGCCGCCACCTTCATGTTCTCGGTGATGGTCCTGGCGCGGACGTCGAGAGCACCCCGGAAGACCCCCGGGAAGGCCAGCACGTTGTTGATCTGGTTGGGGTGGTCGGACCGGCCGGTGGCGACCACGCGGGCGTACCGCGCCGCCACCGAGGGCTCGACCTCGGGGGTGGGGTTGGACAGCGCGAACACGATCGCGTCCCGCGCCATGCCGGCGACGGCCCGCTCGGAGATCGTGGAGCCGGAGAGCCCGACGAACACGTCGGCGCCGGCGAGGGCCCCCTCGGTCGAGCCGGTCAGGCCCGCCTTGTTGGTGTCCCTGGCCAGTGCCCACTTGACCTGGTTCAGGTCGTCGCGGCCGGTGTGGATGATGCCCTTGGAGTCGGCGACCGCGATGTCGCCGATCCCGGCGTTCAGCAGGATGCGCGAGACGGCGACGCCGGAGGCGCCCGCGCCGGCCACGACGGCGCGCAGGTCGCCGAGCGACCGCCCGGTGAGGCGGGCCGCGTTGCGCAGCGCGGCGAGGACCACGATCGCGGTGCCGTGCTGGTCGTCGTGGAAGACGGGGATGTCGAGAAGCGCCCGCAGGCGGTCCTCCACCTCGAAGCAGCGGGGGGCGCTGATGTCCTCCAGGTTGACGCCGCCGAACGAGGGCGCGAGCCGGACCACGGTCTCGACGATCGCGTCCACGTCCGTGCAGTCGATGCAGACGGGCACCGCGTCGACCCCGGCGAACTGCTTGAACAGCAGGGCCTTGCCCTCCATCACGGGCATCGCGGCGGCCGGCCCGATGTCGCCGAGCCCCAGCACCGCGGTGCCGTCGGAGACCACGGCCACGACGTTGGAGACCCAGGTGTAGTCGTTGACCAGGTCGGGGTTGTCGGCGATGGCGGTGCAGACGCGGGCGACACCCGGGGTGTACGCGAGCGACAGGTCCCCGGCGTCGCGGACCGGGACGGTGGAGCGGACCTCCAGCTTGCCGCCGCGGTGCAGCGCGAAAGCGGGATCCAGATCGAGAGAAGTCAAGGAATCAGGCGTAACGGTCACAGCGACCCCAGTGTCGAAAGGACGAGTTCCTTCGGTAGACGCCGACAAGAGAACGAGAGCCCAGGCTTCGGTAGCCGCCGGAGGCCGTCGTCGTTGACGGTCGTCTCTTGAGGGGGTACGGGGGTCACCCGTCTCCTGATTGTGCCACACGAACCACCGCCCGCCCCCGTCCCGGCGACCCCAGATCGTTGCCCCTATGGGTGTTCCCCCAGGCCACGAGGCGTGTAATACTCGGCTTTGCCAGTGATCTCTTACGTACATGGGCGCCCCAGTGGACTTGACGTCTTACGCCGAGCTGGCCGTTCAGCTGGTCAACATGGGCGACGAGCTCAAAAACCCCTTCTCCCTGCGGTCGCTGCTGGAGGAGACGGGCCGTACGGAGGCGGCCTCCCGCCTCACCCGACGGGACATCGACGCGCTCTGGGAGCTGCGTGAGGAGCTCGCGGGGGTGTTCGAGGCCGCGTCGGGAGGAGACGACGTCGACGTGGTCGACCGCCTCAACGGCCTGCTGGTCCGGCATCCCGTGCATCCGCAGATCTCCGGCCACGACGGCCAGCCCTGGCACCTGCACCTGACCGAGGGCGGCCGGGTCGCCGACGCCCTTGCGGTCGGGTCGGTCATGGGCCTCGCCAGCGTGGTCACCCGTCTCGGCGTCGACCGGCTCGGCCTCTGCCAGGCGTCGCCGTGCCGCAACGTCTACATCGACACCTCCTCCAACCGGTCGCGCCGCTACTGCTCGGAGCGGTGCGCCAGCCGGGCCAACGTGGCCGCGTACCGGGCCCGCAAGCGCGGCGCCTGATCCGGTGGGCCGGCACACCCGTCAGCCGGGCGGCGCGGGGAAGCGCAGCGCGGGCCGGGGCCAGTAGCGCAGCACGACCCTGCCCAGGACGTCGTCCTCGGGCACCGCGCCGAAGTCCCAGCTGTCGCGGCGCCCGGGGGCCGACTGGTTGTCGCTCTCCAGCCACCAGCCGTCGCCGGTCAGCCGGAAGGCCCGCTTGACGATCAGCCCGTGCGGCCGCCTGGCGACCACCACGTCACCCGGCCGCACGGCGGCGCCGAGCCGTACCAGCAGCCAGTCCCCGGGTCGCAGCGCGGGCCGCATCGAGTCGCCGGAGACACATACGGCGGTGAGCACATCCCCCTCCGCGTGGCGTTTTCGAGACGAGTAAGGTCGGTTCTGGAACGGTGCTGTCATCAGCATTCCTAAGGAAGGATTCCGATGCTCGCACGACTGCTGCGACCCCGGCACGAGGCGTCCGCTCACTGCGACCTGCCGTGCGGGGTCTACGACCCGGCGCAGGCCCGTATCGAGGCCGAGTCGGTGAAGGCGATCATTAAGAAGTACGCCGACAACGACGACCCGGTCTTCCGGACCCGCGCGCTGCTCATCAAGGAACAGCGGGCCGAGCTGGTCAAGCATCACCTCTGGGTGCTGTGGACCGACTACTTCAAGCCCCCGCACCTTGAGCAGTACCCCCAGCTCCACCAGCTCTTCTGGGACGCGACGAAGCTCGCGGGCGCGGCCGGTGCCAAGGGCACCGTCGACCCCGGGCTGGCGGACGACCTCCTGGCGAAGATCGAGGAGATTTCCAAGATCTTCTGGGAGACCAAGGCCGCCTGATCGGGCGGACCGAGGCCCCGCACGGCCATGCCGCGCGGGGCCGGGTCGCCCGGAAAGCGGCGGCCCAGGAAAGCGGCCCAGAGCACGCGACAAGGGCATGTACGCCAGGCGCGACCAAAACTCCATAGAAGCTTCGTATTCGGTACTACGGAATTTACGAGGAGTTACCTCCAAGGAACGCCATAATCGGCGCGTCTGGCCGGGGCAGCACCGTCCAAGTGGCGGTAAGTTGCAGTCAGCGGGCAGTGAGCCGGCTCGAAGGGGCGAGGAGGAACGTGACCGAGGAAACCGAGACGCCTGCGGTGGATCTGACCGGGATTCGCGATGCTGTGAGTGTCCGGCTGCCCGCCGTGAGCGCCTATCTGTCCGTGCTGCGCACAGCCACCGCCGGGCTCGCCGCACGGCTCGACTTCACCCTCGACCAGATCGAGGACCTGCGCATCGCGGTGGACGAGGCGTGCGCCATGCTGCTGCGCCACGCCGTACCCGGAACGGACCTCCTCGCGGAGTTCGAGCTCACCGGCCCTGAGATGACGGTGCGCGTCGAGGTGAACACCCTCGGCGTGAGCTCGCCCAACCGGGAGGACTTCGCCTGGATGGTGCTGACCGCACTGGCCGACGACGTGGACGCCATCTCCGACCACGCCGACCATCTGGCGATCATGCTGCGTAAGCGCCGGAGCGCGGCGAGGCCGTCGTGACGGAAAGGACGAGTGCGATGGCCTCCGGCGACTCGGCGGCGGTGCCGGACCGCGTACGCGCGCGCACGCTCTTCGCCGAGCTCTCGGAGCTGCCGCCGGACGACCCGAGGCGCCAGCGTATCCGCGACGAGCTGGTCGAGCTTCACCTGCCGCTCGTGGAGTACCTCGCCCGCCGTTTCCGGAACAGGGGCGAGTGGCTCGACGACCTGACGCAGGTCGCCACGATCGGTCTCATCAAGTCGATCGACCGCTTCGACCTCGGGCGCGGCGTGGAGTTCTCCACGTACGCCACCCCGACCATCGTCGGGGAGATCAAGCGGCACTTCCGCGACAAGGGCTGGGCGGTCCGCGTGCCGCGCCGGCTGCAGGAGCTCAAGCTCTCGCTCACCAAGGCGATAAGCGAGCTGTCCCAGCGTGAGAGCCGGGCGCCCACGGTCGCCGAGCTCGCCGTCCACCTGGGGATGACCGAGGAAGAGGTCCTGGAGGGCCTGGAGTCGGCCAACGCCTACTCCACCGTGTCGCTCGACGCGCCCGACTCGGGCGACGACGACGCTCCCGCGGTCTCCGACTCGCTCGGCATCGTGGACGAGTCGCTGGAGGGCGTGGAGTACCGCGAGTCGCTCAAGCCACTGCTGGAGCGCCTGCCGCCGCGGGAGAAGAGAATCCTCCTGCTGCGCTTCTTCGGCAACATGACGCAGTCCCAGATCGCCACCGAGCTGGGCATCTCGCAGATGCACGTGTCCCGGCTGCTCGCCCGGACCCTGGCCCAGCTCCGCGAGGGCCTGACCGCCGAGGACTGACGCCCCGGACGATCAGGGGAACCGATCACAGGAACGACTGGGACGCCGCACTCCCCCCGGCGGCGCTCGGTCACCCAGATCGGCCCACTGGGATCGGGCCCATCCGGATCAGACCCACCGGGATCAGGAGCCGCCCTCGCCCATCAGCGCGTGGGTCGACGCCGGGGCGAGCAGCGCGACCAGGGCCACGACGGCGGCGACGACGAGCGGCACGCCGAAGCCGTACTGCGCCGACTGGATCAGCGTGATCGCGACGGGCAGCGCGAAGATCTGGGTGACGACCGCCGGTCCCCTGCTCCAGCGCAGCACGTGCCACAGGCCCCAGGCGACCCAGATCAGGGCGGCCCCGCCGAGCACGCCGAACCCGGCCACCGCGAGGCCGGTCACCAGGTCGGTGGGCTTGCCGATCAAGGTCTCGACGCCGACGTAGCCGCCCATGACGACGGCGAGCAGGCCCTCGGCGGCCAGGACGGCAGCGGCCACGGCGAGCGTGGCGGGACGGCCGGCGGAACTGCTGATCACAACGCCCAACCCTACCCGCAGGGATGGTCGCCCTCCCCGGAGAGGCGTCACCCGGCGGAAGCGGTAAACGGTTCGTTAACCTTCAGGCATGCGGGCTCTCCTCCTCGTGAATCCCAAGGCCACCTCGACGCACCGGCGCACGCGGGACGTGCTGATCCGGGCGCTCGGCGCCGCCGTGGATCTGTCGGTCGAGGAGACCGCGTACCGTGGCCACGCGACCGCGCTCGCCGCGACGGCGCGGGCCAAGGGATTCGACGCGGTGGCGGTGCTCGGCGGCGACGGAACGATCAACGAGACCGTCAACGGGCTGCTCCAGGCTCATCCGGGCGGGCACGCGACCGAACGGCCGGCCCTCATCGTCATCCCCGGGGGCAGCGCCAACGTCTTCGCCCGCGCCCTCGGGCTGCCCAACAACCCGGTCGAGGCGACCGGAGCCGTCCTGGAGGCGCTGCGCGAGGACCGGCGCCGTGTCATCGGTCTGGGACAGGCGATTTGGCACGACGAGGTTTCGGGTCCCGATCCCGGGGCAGGAGCGGGCCCTGACCAACAAAGGTCCCGATATTTCACATTTTGTGCAGGACTGGGATACGACGCGGAGGTCATCCGGGCCGTGGAGGGTCTGCGGAGCGCGGGACACCGCGCGCTGCCCGCCCTCTACGTGAGCACGGCGGTGCGGCACTTCTTCGTGACCGACCGGCGGCGTCCGGCGATCCGGCTGGCGCGTCCCGGCCTGCCGACAGAGGATGGGATTTTCATGGCGATCGTGTCGAACACGGCGCCGTGGACATACGCCGGCGCACGTCCGATCAACCCGACACCATGGGCCGGCTTCGAGACGGGGCTCGATCTGCTCGGGCTCCGCAGGTTGAATTCACCCGCCGTGCTCTCCTTGGTCCGGCAGATCATCGGAGAACACCGGGGATTGCCGCGCGGTAAACACCTCATTCAGACGCATGACGAAGAGGAGTTCACCCTCCTCGCCTCCCGGCCGGTAGCCTTCCAGCTCGACGGCGACTACCTGGGAGAACACGAGTGGGTGATCTTTCGCGCTATCCCGGACGCGTTACAAGTCCTCGTCTAACCTGTTACATGTAGTCATAGTGTGACGCATCCGACAGCCACGACGGGCAAAACCTTGTCCCAAACCTCTTGTGTGGTGTTGGTACGGCTGAAAAGCTGAATCACGACGTCGGAACGTAGGACCTTTACGGAGACCACAGCCTCCGCAAGGGCCCCCGGCGATCGCGTGGACGCTTCCCGGCCCCTAACCCTGGATCCGGGTAAACGTCCGGCCTAGTTAGTGAAAGAGTTCACAAAGTTGACGGCCAGCGGAGCCACGAAGGCTCCATCTGACGAAGGAGTGGAACGCATGGACTGGCGCCACCGCGCTGCCTGCCGTGACGTGGACCCCGAACTGTTCTTCCCGATCGGGAACACCGGTCCCGCGCTCATGCAGATCGACGAGGCCAAGCAGGTGTGCCGGCGATGCACGGTCGCCGACTCCTGCCTGAAGTGGGCCCTGGAGTCCGGCCAGGACGCCGGAGTCTGGGGCGGACTGAGCGAGGACGAGCGCCGCGCGCTCAAGCGCCGCACGGCTCGTGCCCGCGCCCGCGCCGCCGTCTGACCCCCGGCCGTCCGGCCGCCGTACGCGACCGTCCTCGGTGAATGCCCTCGCGGCGTTCACCGGACGGCGGCGCACCCTCGTCGCGGTCATCACGTCGTTCGCTGCAGGCGAGTCACGCTTCATCTGAGTCACGTGGGTCGCATCACGTCGATCGCAGCATGTCGGTCGTCGCGGTCGTCATTGCGGTCGGTCATCGCGTCCACTATGGCATCCCCCACACCGCCACGGCGAAGCGGGGTGCCCCTCACGCGCGCCTCAGGCGGGCTGCACCGGGATGCTGATGCTCACCTCGGTCCCCCCGCCGTCCCTCCCGGCCACGCCCAGGCGGCCCGACAGTTCGCCGACGACCAGCGTGCGGACGATCTGGAGCCCGAGACTTCCGGTCGCCTCCAGGTCGAAGTCCGCGGGCAGGCCCCTGCCGTCGTCGGCCACCACCACCTCCAGGCGGTCGGCGTCCCGCCTGACGACGACCTGCACGTTCCCTGAGGAATGCGCGAAGCCGTGCTCGACCGCGTTCTGGAGCAGCTCCGTCAGCACCATCGCGATCGGGGTCGCGACCGCCGCGGGAAGCACGCCGAAGCCGCCCGTCCGCTTGATCGCCACGTGCGCGACCGACACCTCCGCCGTCATCGCGATGACCCGGTCGGCGATGTCGTCGAACTCCACCATCTCCTCCGGCATCTGCGCGAGGATCTCGTGGACGATCGCGATCGAGCCGACCCGCCGCACGGCCTCGTTCAGGGCCTCCTGCCCCTCCGGGTTGTTCAGGCGGCGCGCCTGGAGCCGCAGCAACGCCGCCACGGTCTGCAGGTTGTTCTTCACCCGGTGATGGATCTCCCGGATCGTCGCGTCCTTGGTCAGCAGCTCGCGCTCACGCCGCCGCAGCTCGGTCACGTCGCGGATCAGCACCAGCGCGCCGATGCGGCCGCCCCCGACGATCAGCGGGATCGCCCGTAGCTGCACGACCGTGCCGCCGTTCTCCACCTCGGTCTCCCGGGGCGCCCGGCCGCTGGCGACGAGCATCAGATCCTCGTTGATCGGCTCGTCGGAGTAGCACAGGCCGGCGGTCGTCTTCCCGAGGTCCGCGCCCACGAGGTCGGCGTGCAGGCCGAGACGGCGGTACGCCGACAGGGCGTTCGGCGAGGCGTAGGTGACCCGGCCTGCCTTGTCCAGCCGGAGCAGGCCGTCGCCCACGCGGGGCGACCTGACCAGGAGCGGCTCCTCCTCCGTGAACGGGAACCTGCCCTCCGCCACCATCTGCGCGAGGTCGGAGGCGCTCTGCAGGTACGTCAGCTCCAGGCGGGAGGGGGTGCGCGCCGACGACAGGTTGGTGGACCGCTGGATCACCCCGATGATCGGGCCCTCCCTGCCCCGCCGTACGGGGATGGTCTCCTCACGCACCGGCACGCCGCTCGACCAGTCGGGGTCGCCCTCCCGGCAGATGCGGCGCTCGGCCCACGCCACGTCGATCAGCGGCCGCTCTCCCGCCGCCACGGACATCCCCACCACGTCGTCGTGGTAGACGGTGGGACCGGTCGTGGGACGCATCTGGGCCACCGCCAGCCACCTCGTGCCGCCCTGGTCGGGAACCCAGAGGATCAGATCGGCGAACGACAGGTCGGCGAGCAGCTGCCAGTCCGAGACCAGTGAGTGAATCCAGTCGAGGTCGGCGGATTCGAGTGCGGTGTGACGAGACACCAGGTCGCTGAGAGTCGGCACGTGTGCATGATGCGCCGCCTTCCGGGCCGAAAGCGAATCGACCTTCGTCACCTGGCAGTATGCACCTCATGACAGGGCCGCATGACGGGGCCGGCAGCACAGGGCCGATGGACAGACTGCGCGCGGCCGCGGCGCGCCGGGAGGCGGCGGGCCTGCGGCGCGCCCTGCGCCCGCGCACGCCCGACCACGACGGGCTGCTCGACCTCGCCTCCAACGACTACCTCGGCCTCGCCCGGCACGAGCGGATCGTCGAGGCGGCCGTCCGCGCCACCCGCGAATGGGGGGCGGGCTCCACCGGGTCGCGCCTGGTGACGGGCTCGACCCGGCTGCACGCCGAGCTGGAGGACCGGCTCGCCGCCTTCACGGGGGCGTCCCGCGCCCTGGTGTTCTCGTCGGGGTACCTCGCCAACCTCGCCGCCGTCGCCGCCCTCGGCCGGGACGGGCTCATCGTCTCCGACGCCGGCAACCACGCCTCGATCGTGGACGCCTGCCGGCTGTCGCGGTCGCGGGTCGTGGTCACGCCGCACGGCGACGCCGAGGCGGTGGCCAAGGTCCTGGCCGAACGGGACGAGGAGCACGCCCTCGTCGTCACCGACGCCGTGTTCTCCGTCGACGGAGACGTCGCGCCGCTGCGCGCCCTGTACGAGGCCGCCGTGCGGCACGGCGCGCTGCTCGTGGTCGACGAGGCCCACGCGCTCGGCGTCGTCGGCGACCACGGCAGGGGCGCGGCTCACGCGGCCGGTCTCGCCGGCCGGCCTGACGTCGTGCGGACCGTCACGCTGTCGAAGTCGCTGGGCTCCCAGGGCGGCGCGGTCCTGGGCGCCCCCGAGGTGATCGGCACGCTGGTCGACACGGGCCGGCCGTTCATCTTCGACACCGGCCTCGCGCCCGGGTGCGCGGGGGCCGCCCTGGCCGCCCTCGACCTGCTGGAGGCGTCTCCCGGCCTGCCCGCCCGCGCCCGCGAGACGGCGCGCGAGCTGGCCGCGCTGGCCCGCGGGCTCGGCCTGGAGACGGCCGACCCCGCCGCCGCCGTGGTGCCGGTCGTGCTCGGCCCGCCCCGGCTCGCGCTCGCCGCGGCGGCCCTGTGTGCGGATCACGGGGTGCGCGTGGGATGCTTCCGCCCACCGTCGGTGCCCCAGGGCCGCGCATGTCTGCGGTTGACCGCACGTGCCGATCTGCGGTCCGATGATCTCGTGGTGGTCCGGGGTGCGCTCACCGCTGTGGCCGAGATGACGAAAGGGCCGGGTCGAGGGTGGGACAGGTGACGGAGCACAGCGAGGACTCTCCGCGGGTGCCGAAGTACTACGACGTGAAGCGGAGTCTCCTGGAGCTGACCAAGAGCCTCCCCGCGGGCAGCGCGCTCCCGCCCGAGCGCGCCCTGGCCGTACGTTTCGAGACCTCGCGGACGACGGTCCGGCAGGCGCTGTCGGAGCTGGTGGTCGAGGGCAGGCTGCTGCGCATCCAGGGCAAGGGCACGTTCGTCGCGCAGCCCAAGGTCGCGCAGGTGCTCCAGCTCACCTCTTATACGGGCGACCTGCGCACGGTCGGCCTGGAGCCGGACACCAAGATCCTCGACATCAGCTACGTCACCGCCGACGAGACGCTCGGCCGGCGGCTGGCCGTCAACCCCGGCAGCCGGGTGCTGCGCATCCACCGCCTCCGCCTGGCCAACGGCGAGCCGATGTCGATCGACACCACGCACCTTTCCGCCCGCCGCTTCCCCCGGCTGCGGCGCGAGCTGGAGGTGCACGCCTCGCTGTACGAGACGCTGCACAACGCCTACAACGTGCGGCTGACCGACGCGGAGGAGGTCATCGAGACCGTGCTCGCCACGCCGTACGACGCGCAGGTGCTCGGGGTGGACGTCGGCCTGCCGATGCTGCTGCTGACCCGGCACGCCTTCGACGCCGACGGCAACCCGGTCGAGTACGCCCAGTCGCTCTACCGCGGCGACCGCTACAAGTTCGTCACCCGCCTCCGCAGGCCCTGACTGTGTTTCCCGCTTCGCTCATCGGGGCGCTCACTTCCGCCGGGTCGCGCCGGAGGCGCGCCAAGAACACAGCCCTCGTCGCGCTCTGGTCGCTTCGCTCCCGCGCGCTCCTCAGTCCAGATCGGCGGCGCGCCCCTCCGGCTCGCTCGGGCTTTAGCCTGCCGGCATGAGCATTCTCGTGGTGACCGGGACGGACACCGGGGTGGGGAAGACGGTGGTGACGGCCGCGCTCGCGGCGCTGGCGGTGGCGCGGGGCGCGACGGCCGCCGTGGTGAAGCCGGCGCAGACGGGGGTCGCGGCCGGGGAGCCCGGGGACCTCGACGAGGTGATCCGCCTGTCGGGGGTGACCTCGACCTTCGAGATGGCGCGGTATCCCGACCCCCTCTCCCCCGCGGCCGCCGCCCGCCTCTCCGGCCTGCCGCCGCTGTCGATCGAGGCCGCGACGGCCCGGATCGGGGAACTGGCCGAGTCGCACCGGCTGGTGCTCGTCGAGGGCGCCGGGGGACTGCTCGTCCGGTACGACGAGGAGGGCGGCACGCTCGCGGACCTCGCCCGGCGCCTGAACGCCTCGGTGCTCGTGGTGGCCCGCGCCGGGCTGGGCACCCTCAACCACACCGCTCTGACGCTTGAGGCGATGGCGGGCCGGGGCCTCGACCTCGCGGGCGTGGTGATCGGCTCCTGGCCCGCCGTCCCGGGCCTCGCGGACCGCTCGAACGTCGCCGACCTGGAGATGCTCGCCGCCCGCCCGTTGTCCGGCGCGCTGCCGGAGGGCGCGGGGTCGCTCGGCCCCGAGGCGTTCGCCCGCGTGGCGCGGGCGGGCCTGGCTCCCGCGTTCGGCGGCAGTTTCAACCCGGCCGCGTTCCGTTCGACCTTTAAGCTGCCCCTGTGACAGCAGTGCCCCAACGGACCGACGGGAGTGCCGCGTGAAGACCGACATCCTGGAGATCGCCCGCGTCCAGGTTCTCGACGAGGGCAGAGGACTCGACGCGGCGCAGGCGCTGGAGTGCCTGACGCTTCCCGGCGACCGCCTGCCGGACCTGCTCGCCCTGGCGCACGAGGTGCGGATGAAGTGGTGTGGTCCCGAGGTCGAGGTGGAGGGGATCGTCTCGCTCAAGACCGGAGGCTGCCCGGAGGACTGCCACTTCTGCTCGCAGTCCGGGCAGTTCTCCTCACCGGTCCGCGCGGCCTGGCTCGACATCCCCTCCCTCGTCCAGGCGGCCGTCGAGACGGCGCGGACCGGGGCGACCGAGTTCTGCATCGTGGCCGCCGTGCACGGGCCGGACCGGCGGCTGATGGACCAGGTCCGCGAGGGCGTCCGGGCGATCCGGGAGGCCGTCGAGATCAACGTCGCCTGCTCGCTCGGGATGCTCACCCAGGCGCAGGTGGACGAACTGGCCGAGATGGGGGTGCACCGCTACAACCACAACCTGGAGACCGCCCGGTCGCACTTCCCCCGCGTCGTCACCACCCACACCTGGGAGGAGCGGTGGGAGACCTGCCTCATGGTCCGGGAGGCGGGCATGGAGCTGTGCTGCGGCGGCATCGTGGGCATGGGTGAGACGCCGGAGCAGCGGGCCGAGTTCGCCGCCCAGCTCGGCGAGCTGGCGCCGGACGAGGTGCCGCTCAACTTCCTCAACCCCCGGCCGGGCACGCCGTTCGCCGATCACCCGCTGGTCGACGGCGCCGAGGCGCTGAAGACGATCGCCGCCTTCCGCCTCGCCCTGCCGCGCACCATCCTGCGGTACGCCGGAGGCCGTGAGCTGACCCTCGGCGACCTCGGTACGAGGGAGGGCATGCTGGGCGGCGTCAACGCCGTCATCGTCGGAAACTACCTCACCACACTGGGCCGGGCGCCCGAACGTGACCTGGAGCTGCTCGCCGATCTCAAGATGCCCATCAAGGCGCTCTCCCAGACCCTCTGACTGGCTTATCCCGGGCGGCAACGGGCATCAGCGGAGGTGACCGACGTTCTCCTGTGGCGGGAGGGCATTGGCCGTCCGTCTGTTGGCAAAAGTGACCGACTGGTAGGTTTCACCCTATGGAGTCCCCCAAACACGCAGGCGACATCGCCGTCGCCGTCTCCCAGGCCTACGGCGTGGACACCATGTTCACGCTCTCCGGCGGGCACGTCTTCCCCCTTTACGACGGGGCCGTCCATCAGAACATGCGCATCCTCGACGTGCGCCACGAGCAGAGCGCGGTGTTCGCCGCCGAGGCGACGGCCCGGCTGACGCGCAGGCCCGGCCTCGCGGTGCTCACCGCCGGTCCCGGCGTCACCAACGGCGTCTCGGGGGTCGCGACCGCCCACTTCAACGGCTCCCCCGTCGTCGTCCTCGGCGGGCGCGCCCCGCGCTCTCGCTGGGGCTCCGGGGCGTTGCAGGAGATGGACCATCCCCCGCTGTTCGAGCCCATCACCAAGCTCGCCTTCACCGGCTCGGGCGCGGACTCCATCGGGCAGGACGTGGAGATGGCCTTCCGGACCGCGCTCGCCCCGCACCGCGGACCGGTGTTCCTGGACGTCCACATGGACGACCTGTTCTCGCCGTCGGCCGAGTACGACTCGGAGACGCTGACCCCGTCGCCGCTGGAGCCCGACCCCGAGGCGCTCGCCGGAATCGCCCGGCTGATCGCCGAGGCCGAGCGGCCGCTGCTCGTGCTGGGCTCGGACGTGTGGATGGACCGCGCGGAGGAGGCGGCGCGGGACTTCGCCGAGGAGTGGCGCCTGCCGGTCGTGCCCAACGGGCAGGGGCGGGGCATCCTGCCCGCCGGGCACGAACTGCTCGTCACCCGTGCCCGCGGCCTCGCGTTCAGCCAAGCCGACCTGGTCGTCGTCGTCGGCACCCCGCTCGACTTCCGCCTCGCGTACGGCTGGTTCGGCGGCAAGGAGGGCGCGCCGCTGGCCCGGGTCGTGCACATCGTCGACGCGCCCTCCCAGCTCGCGACCCACACCGGCCTGTCGGGCTCGGCGTCCGGCGACCTGTCCCTCCTCTTCTGGGGCCTCGGCGCCGCGTGCGGCACGGCCGGGGTGAACCCCAAGGCGTACGCGCCCTGGGTGACCCGGCTGGGCGAGACGGCGGCGGCGGCGATCGCCGAGGACGTGCCGCTGCTGGAGTCCGACTCCGACCCGATCCATCCCATGCGCATCTACGGCGAGCTGAACAAGGTGCTCGCCGACGACGCGGTGGTGATCGGCGACGGCGGCGACTTCGTCTCCTACGCCGGCAAGTACGTCGAGCCGCGCCGCCCGGGCAGCTGGCTCGACCCCGGGCCGTACGGCTGCCTCGGCACCGGGCTCGGCTACTCCATCGCGGCCCGGCTGGCCCGGCCGTCGTCGCAGGTCGTGCTGCTGCTCGGCGACGGCGCCGCGGGCTTCTCGCTGATGGACGTGGACACGCTGGTCAGGCACCGGCTGCCGGTCGTGATGATCTGCGGCAACAACGGCATGTGGGGGCTGGAGAAGCACCCCATGCAGATGCTGTACGGCTACGACGTGGCGGCCGAGCTCCAGCCGCAGTGCCGCTACGACCAGGTCGTCACCGCGCTCGGCGGCGGCGGGGAACTGGTCACGTCGCCGGACGAGATCGGCCCGGCGCTGCGCCGCGCCTTCGACTCCGGCGTGCCGTACATGGTGAACATCGCGACCGACCCGGCCGTCGCCTACCCGCGCACCACCTCGGGCGTCTGACGAGGGCGCCTGACGGGCAGGAGCGCCCCGCCCGCTCCGGCGGGCGGGGCGTGACCGTCAGGGGGCCGGCGTGCGGGCCGGGGACGGGCTCGGCGTGGCGCTGGGCGAGGCGGACGGGCAGGGCTTCAGCTGCACGACGAACTTGACCACAGAGCCCTCGGGCTTCCTCGTCCCGGCGGCCGGGCTCTGGCTGACGACGAGCCCCCGGCACTTGCCCTCACCCGTCGTGGTGCCGGCGGGCTTGAGGCCCATCTTGTTGATCCGCGCCAGCGCGACGCTCTCGGTCACCTTCACCACGGACGGGACCTCGACGAGATCCTCGGCCGGGCTCGGCGAGGGAGAGGGCGAGGGTGAGGCGGACGGGCTCGGCGACGGAGTGGGCGTCGGGCTCGGCTTCGGCCTGGGCGAACTGGGCCGCACCGACGGCACGGCCGCCGTCGGGGTCGGCGTCCTGCGGGGGCGGGAACGGGACGGCGACGGACTGGGCGTGGGGGTCTCCACGATGAGGGGCCCCGTGTTCGAGGGTTCGGGCGTGCCGGACCCGGCCGAGGCCATGTTGATCCCCAGGGCGGCCAGGGCCCCGACGACGGCGACTCCCGCCACTCCGGCCGCGAGCGGCAGCCCGCGACCCCGTCTGGACCGCTGGGCGGCGTCTCTCGCCGCCGCGCGCCGCGACACCCGCGTGCCCTGCTGCGGCGTCGCCACGGTCGCCGGCGGCACGGCGGGGGCGTCGTCCCACGACTCGCGGGTGACGCGGTAGGTGTGACCGGTGGAGGGGACCGGCTCGGGCCCGCCCGGGTAGGGACCGGTCTGGGTCGCCGCGACCGGCGGAGGGGGGACGGCCATCGCCCGGGAGACCGCGCCGGACATGCCCGCGCCGGGTATCTGGGCCCCGGGTATCTGAGCATTGGGTGTCTGGGCACCGGGCTGCACCGCCTGCCGGGCCGCCTGGCTCATCGTGGCGGCCGACGGCCAGCGGAGCGCCGGGTCCTTGGACATGGCCCGCTCGACGACGGCCCGCACGGCGGGCGGCACGTCCGGCGGCAGCGGCGGCGGCTCCTCGCGGATGTGCTTGAGCGCGATCGTCACCGGCGAGTCGCCGTCGAAGGGGCGCCGGCCCGCCAGGCACTCGTACGCCACCACGCCAAGGGCGTAGATGTCGACGGCGGGCGTGACCGGCGCACCCTCGGCCTGCTCGGGTGCGCAGTAGGCCGCGGTGCCGAGCACCATGCCCGCGTCGGTGAGGCGGCTGCCCGAGTCGGCGCGGGCGATGCCGAAGTCGGTGAGCACCAGCGTGCCGTCCGGGCGGACGAGCAGGTTGCCGGGCTTGATGTCCCGGTGCACGATCCCCCGCTCGTGCACGGCCTGCAGCGCGGAGGCGGCCTGCGCGATGAGCTCCATCGCGGGTTCGGGGCCGATGCGGCCGATCCGGGTCAGCAGGCGGTCGAGCGGCTCGCCGTCCACGAACCGCATCACGAGGTACGCGGTCGAGCCGTCGCCGGGGACGTCGGTCACGCCGTAGTCGTAGACGTCGACGACTCCGGGGTGGTTGACGGTCGCCATCGCCCGCGCCTCGCCCTGGAAGCGAACGGCGAATCCGGGGTCGTCGAGGCGGCCGGGGAGCAGCACCTTGACCGCGACCGTGCGCGCGAGGACCGTGTCCTCACCACGCCACACTTCGCCCATGCCCCCGGCGCCGAGCCGGGCGTCCAACCGGTAGCGCCCGGCCAGGGTCATCCCTTGGGCCACCATTTGCGCCCCGTACCCCCTAAGTCACTCGACCCCCGAAGGTGTCCAACAAAGCAGGCTCGCGTCGCGGGAAGATAACGACAGGATCACGGAACCCTGTAAGGCGAGGGATCCGGGCTCGGGGGCCGGATGTCGAGCTTACCTGTTATCCGCCGCTGGCACCGTGCACCGAGCACCGTGCCGACCAGCTCCTCGGCGTCACCTGGACGACCAGCCGCCGGCGGCACTGCGGGCAGTAGCGCGGTGGCTCCATCGTCCTCGCGGCCAGGCAGGCCGCGTGATCACCGTCCTCGGCCGGACGGCCGCAGTGATCGCAGAAGAGGTCCACGGTGCATCACCCTAGCCGGTGGCCGCCTGCTCTTCCCCCTTCTTGAGACACCACTGTTTCTTGAGACACCGCTGTCCACGACGCCGCTTCCTGCGACGCCCCTCTCTAAGACGTCTCCGCGCCGCGAAAAGTTGCGGCCGCTTCCAATCGGAAGCCGAACCAATAGGCTCACGGCATGAGTCTCGCTCCAGGTCTGCGCGCCGAGGTCCTCATCATGGTGGAGCGTGGGGACACGGCCATCCGGGTCGGCAGCGGTGACGTGCCGGTGCTGGGGACGCCCCGGCTGCTCTCGTTCGCCGAGGGCGCCACGGTCAAGGCCGTCCACCAGCACCTGGAGCCCGGGCAGACCTCGGTGGGGACCAGGGTGCTGATCGAGCACCGCCTGCCCAGCCCCGTCGGCATGCACGTCTGGATCGCCGCCGAACTCACGGAGGTCGACGGCAGGCGGCTCGTCTTCTCCGTCAGCGCCGTCGACAAGACCGGCGCCCAGGTGGCCACCGGCACGATCGAACGGGTCGTCGTCGACCGCGAGCGCTTCCTCGCCCGTCTCTAGTCGATCACGGCGATGAGGTCGCCCTCCTGGACGACGTCGCCCTCCTTGACCTGGAGCTTGGTGACGGTCCCCGCGTCCTCGGTGAGGACCGGGATCTCCATCTTCATCGACTCCAGGATCACCAGCGTGTCGCCCTCGTCGACGACGTCGCCCTCGCTCACGACGATCTTCCAGACGTTCGCCACCATCTCCGCGTGCACCTCGGCCACCCGGACACTCCCCTCAACATGGATTCAGCAGATCAGGATTTTCTCATCCGGGAGACCAGACCGGTGTCGTAGTCCCCGCTCACGAACTCGGGATGATCGAGCAGTTCGGCGCAGAAGGGCAGGTTGTGCTTGGGACCCTCGACGCGGAACGCCGCGACGGCCGCCCGTCCGCGTTCCAGCGCCTCCTCGCGGGTGGCGCCGGCGACGCAGAGCTTGGCCATCAGCGGGTCGTAGAACGGCGTGACCGTGTTGCCCGCCGTGTATCCCGAGTCGACGCGCACCCCCTCGCCCTCCGGCTCCTCCCACACACCGATCTTGCCAGGGCCGGGCAGGAACCGGCGGGGGTCCTCGGCGTACACCCGGAACTCGATCGCGTGGCCGCTGCTCCGCGGCTCCACGGAGTAGACCTCCCCGGCGGCGATCCGGATCTGGTGCTCCACCAGGTCGAGGCCGGTGACCAGCTCGGTGACGGGGTGCTCCACCTGGAGGCGGGTGTTCATCTCCAGGAAGACGAAGTCCTGGGCGTCGGCGTCCACCAGGCACTCGACCGTGCCCGCGCCGCGGTAGGCCACCGCCTCCCCCGCCCGTACGGCGGCCGCGAGCATCCGCTCACGCAGCTCCGGGGTGACGCCGGGAGACGGGCTCTCCTCCACGACCTTCTGGTGCCGCCGCTGGACCGAGCAGTCCCGCTCGCCCAGCGCGACCACCGTGCCGTCGGCGAGGCCGAGGATCTGCACCTCGACGTGCCTGGCCCGCTCGACGTACCGCTCCAGCAGGATGGCCGGCTCGCCGCCGAACCGGGCGGCCGCCCGGCAGGCCTGCTCGAACGCCTTCGCCAGCGAGTCGTCGTCGCGGGCGACGCCCATGCCGATTCCGCCGCCCCCGCCGGACGCCTTGACCATGACGGGGTAGCCGATCTCCTTGGCGGCCCGCTCGGCCTGCGCGAGGTCGGACACCGGTTCCCTGGTCCCGGCGGCGACCGGGACGCCCGCCGCCTCCATCAGGTTCCGGGCGTTGATCTTGTCGCCCATCCGCTCGATGGCCTTCGGGTCCGGGCCGATCCAGACGAGCCCGGCGTCGATCACCGCACGGGCGAACGCGGCGTTCTCCGCGAGGAACCCGTAACCGGGGTGGACCGCCCGCGCTCCCGTCGTGCGGGCGGCCTGGAGGACCTTGTCGATGTCGAGGTAGCTCTGGGCCGGGTTCGCCGGGCCGAGGAGCACGGCGTCGTCCGCCTCGCGGACGAACGGCAGGTCGGCGTCCGCCTCGGAGTGGACCGCGACCGCGCGCAGCCCCATCCCCCGGACCGTACGAATGATCCGCCGAGCGATTTCACCGCGATTGGCGATCAGAACTGAGTCGAGCACGTTGCCAACTCTAAGGGGATCACCCGCCAGGGCCCTCCGCCCGTTCCGACTGAACCCGGCGGGCGAATCTGTAGGGTCGCGACAACGATGATGTCGTCGGCGTGGCGCCGGCGGTGCCGCAGTGTTACGTCTGCTACAACCGGGTAACGAGCACGAGCCGGTCGACGACACGCGCCAGGGCCTCCACCACACCCGGATCGTAGGCCGAACCGCCGTCGAGCCGCAGCCGCTCCAGCGCCGCCGCCGCCCTGTCCCGGTCGGTCGACGCGCCCACCAGGTCGTCGTACGCGTTCGCGGCCCTGATGATCCGGCTGGCCATCGGGGGCGACTCGCCGAGCGTGTCGCACTGCCGCCGGACGATCTCCGCCACGCCGTGCAGCACGCCGGTCTTCCTGATCACCTCGGCGCCCAGGCCGGCGATCCGCCGGGCCTGGTCGGCGTCGGCCAGCACCGTGGCCCCGCCGGGGATCGGATCGCGCAGCGAGAGCTGGCCGATGTCGTGCATGAGCGCGGCGTACTCCAGCTCCAGCAGCTGGGGCTCCGACATGCCGAGCTCCCGTCCGACGCCGACGGACAGCCGGCTGACGCGGCGCGAGTGGCCCGGCTCCACGTATCCGCCGACCTCGGTGACCCGGCTCAGCGCGCGCACCGTCTGCAGGTAGGTCGCGCGGATGCCGGCGTACTTGCGGAAGGCCACCTGCGTGACGAGCAGCGGCGCGGCGAACGCGGGCAGGGCGGTCATGTCCATGCTGTGCGAGGCGAGCGCGAGCAGGATGCCCGACGCCGCGACGGCGGCGCCGAGCGGCGCGGCCATCCTGATCTCGTCGCGTACGGCGACACCGAACGCGGTCCTGACCTGGTTGGCCCGGAGCATGGCCGCGATCACCACGTCGGCCGCGAGCATGACCGTGACCAGCACGGCCATCACCCCGAGCGCCGGCCACCAGTTGCCGTGGCCGGCGCCGGTGTCCCGGGCGGTCGCCTCCAGCGAGCCGGTCAGCGGCCGGTAGGCGAACGCGAGCAGCGACCCGGCGAGCAGTCTCCGGGCCATCGCGTCGAGGCGCGGCGGCCGGCCGACCGCCAGATGCGGCAGCCCTCCGGCGATCATGCCGACCGACATCACCGCCACGACCTCCAGGGCCGAGTGGCCCGCGGGCCGCCCGCCCACGTCGAGCAGCAGGGCGTACCCGAGGGAGGCCGCGGTGGAGACCGGCGCGACCTCGCGGTTGCCCGGCATGGTGAGCCGGGCCAGCTCTCCGGCCGCGATGAGCGCGCCGAACCCGATGGCGACCCGCGGGTCGGTCAGTCCCCGCGCCGCCGTGTGGGCGATGCCCGCGACGGTCAGCATCCCGGCCGCGCAGATCAGCAGGAGCTGACCCGAGTCGAGTCCCAGTTGCGCGGTGGCCGACCGGCGTGTCCTCACCGCTCGGACACCACCTGGATCGGGGTGGTCGGGTCGTCGTGGTCCTTGGCCGTGGTCTCCACGGCGGCGTCGTCCGGCGGGACGGGCGCCGGCTGGGCCGGCTGCCACCCGTGCCGGTCGAGCGCCCTGACGAACCGGACCACCATGTCGGGGTCGAACTGCGTCCCCGCGTTCTTGCGCAGCTCCGCCACCGCGACCTCGATCGGTTTGGCCTTCCGGTACGAACGGTCGGAGGTCATGGAGTCGAAGGCGTCGGCCACCGCGATGATCCGGGCGAACTCCGGGATCTCGGACCCGGCGAGCCCCATCGGGTAGCCCTTGCCGTCGTGCCGTTCGTGGTGGTGCATGATCCCGGCGAACGCCTCGTCGAGGAAGTCGATGCCCCGCACGATCTCCAGCCCCCGCATGGGATGCAGCTGGATCGCGGCGTACTCCTCCTCGGTGAGCCGGCCCTCCTTCTGCAGCACCTTGGTCGGCACGCCGAGCTTGCCGACGTCGTGCAGCATGCCGGCGTACCGGATCGCGCGGAGCCGCTCGGTGCCCATGCCGATCTCCTCGGCGATCATCGACGACGCGGCGGAGACCCGTGTGCAGTGCCCGCGCGTGTAGTAGTCCTTGGTCTCCACCGCCTGGCACAGCGCCGCGATGGTCGCGTCGTACGCGCGCTGCTCGGCGTGGTAGTGCCCGAGCGCCCACCGGGCGACGAACAGCGGCAGCAGCACGAGCACGGCGGAGATCGACTGCACGGTCGACCACAGGGCCGCGATCAGCAGGCCGAAGGTGGCGAAGCCGACGTAGGAGCTGAGGAACTGCACCATCACGCGGAGCGAGACCTGATCGCGGTGCACCACGGCGGCGAGCCGCAGGATGACCGCGGTCAGCGCGAAGTTCATGGCCACGAAGGCCGCCGTCGCGGCGGCGTACGGCACGAGGACGCCCGGGAAGTCGGCCGGTTCCGGCAGCCCGGGCACCCCGCCCGCGCTCTCGTAGGCCCACCCGGCGGCGTATCCGCACAGCGCGTACTGCGCGCCGTTGAACAGCCGCTTCACCAGCGGCAGGCCGGGGCGCGCGCTCACCACCGCGGCCAGTCCGACCAGGGCGGCCCCCTCCGGGCCGACGAGCACCACGGCGGCCAGGGCGGCGGAGAAGCTCACCGACACCGCGACGTTCGGCACGCTGAGCAGCGTCGGCACCGACTCGCACAGCAGGAACAGCAGTGCGAGGACGAGGAGCGTGGACCAGTCCTCCGGCGTGAGCCCGTGACGGGCGAGCAGGCCACGCGCGATCACGACGCCGGCGGTCCCGACGAGCGCGGCGAAATAGACCCTGGCGGGCCATGGAAGTTCCCGCATTGGCGGCCACCTCGAATGCGGATCGGACCTGTGGGCCGGCCGTCCGTGACCGGCCCACAGGCAGTGACTACGTCCAGGAGATCCCCGGGGTGCCGGCAGCGAGGCCGACCAGAGCGACCACCGGAGTGAGCAGCGCCAGCGCCACTATCAGCCTGACGACGGTCTTCCCAAACATTGCGCCGCCTCCACGTCGATTGCGCCCTCAGGCTACAGAAGGGGCGCGGGCCGGTCCGGGATGTCGCGACCATCGCAGCCAAAACGTAACCAAGCAATCACACCGCGTGCAATTGCAGGGGTTCGCGTCAGGCCGGCGCCTCGCGGGCCCATTCGACGGTGGCCTTCAGGCCGGTGGCCAGATCGTGGCGGGGACGCCAGCCGAGGCCCTCCAGCGCGGGCGCCGGGTCGACGGCCATGTCGGGGAGGTCGCCGAGTCGCGCGGGCTCGAAGCGCGGCTCGTCGGGGACGCCCGCCGCCGCGGCGACCAGGGTGTGCAGCTCCCGGTCGCTGGTCCGCACGCCGGTGCCGAGGTTGAACCGGCGGCCGTCGCCGTCCGGGCCGCAGGCGCGGGCGAAGCCGTCCACCACGTCGTCCACGAACACGTAGTCGCGGGTCTGGGAGCCGTCGCCGTAGACGACCGTGGGTTTCCCGGTCAGCAGGGCGTCGGTGAAGATGGCGACCACCCCGGCCTCGCCCTCGGGCGACTGGCGCGGCCCGTAGACGTTCGACAGCACGAGCGTGGTGTATTCGAGGCCGTGCAGCGCGCGGTAGGTCGCGAGGTAGAGCTCCCCGCCGAGCTTGGAGGCGGCGTACGGCGAACGGGGATCGGCGGGCGCGTCGCCGGGGACCGGGATGACGGCCGGCCTGCCGTAGACGGCCACGGACGAGGCGTAGACGATCTTGCGGGCGCCGGCGCGGCGGGCGGCCTCCAGGACGTTCACGGTGCCCTCGACGTTGACCGCGGCGTCGGTCACCGGGTCGGCCACGCTCCGGCGCACGCTGATCTGCGCGGCGAGGTGACAGACGACCTCCGGCCGCCACCGGGCGACGACCTCCGCGAGCGCGGGGTCGCGCACGTCCATTGCGTGCAGGGGGGCGTCGGAGTCGCGCGGATGCCCGGACGACAGGTCGTCCACCACCGCGACCTCGTGTCCGTCCGCGAGCAACCGGTCGACGAGGGTCGACCCGATGAAGCCCGCTCCGCCCGTTACCAGCGCACGCATGCCCCGCCCCCTCCCGGCCCCGTACGGGGAAGATCCTAACGGGCCGCGCCGCGGCCCGGGCCTCGCACAGCCCGGTCCTCACTCTGCCCAGGGGACGCGGCCTATTCGGCCATCTCTGCGCGTACCTGCTGGATGCGGGTCAGGACCCTGGCGCGCAGGTCCTGCGGCACGGGATCGCACCCGCAGTGCTTGGCCACGAGGCGCTTGACGGCCTCCTCCAGGCCGTACTCCTCAAGACAGGGGCCGCACTCGTCGAGGTGCTTCCTGATCTCGGCGATCCGGTCGTTGTCGAGCTCGCCGTCCAGGTAGGTGTAGACCTTGTCGAGCACCTCGCCACACGGCGTGTCGTGGTGTTTCCCGCAGCTCATCGCTCCTCCTCGCCAACCGTCCCGCCCTGATCCGCACCGCGGGAGTCCGGCCGTACGAGGCCGCGCTCGCGCGCGTAGTCCTCGAGCTGGTTGCGGAGCTGCCGGCGGCCGCGGTGGAGGCGCGACATCACGGTCCCGATGGGCGTGCCCATGATCTCGGCGATCTCCTTGTACGGGAAGCCCTCCACGTCCGCCAGGTAGACGGCGATGCGGAACTCCTCGGGAAGTGCGGCGAGAGCATCCTTCACGTCACTGTCGGGAAGATGCTCAAGCGCCTCGATCTCGGCCGACTTCAGCCCGCTGGACGTGTGCGACTCCGCCCGCGCGAGCTGCCAGTCCTCGATCTCCTCGGTGCCCGCCTGCTTGGGCTCCCGCTGCTTCTTCCGATAGCTGTTGATGAAGGTGTTGGTGAGGATGCGGTAGAGCCAGGCCTTGAGGTTCGTCCCCTCCTGGAACTGGTGGAAGGAGGCGAAGGCCTTGGCGAAGGTCTCCTGCAGGAGATCCTCCGCATCCGCTGCGTTACGGGTCATCCGGAGCGCCGCGGAGTAGAGCTGGTCGAGAAACGGCATGACGTCGCGCTCGAACCGCTCGCTGCGCTGCTCCAGAGTCTCCTCGGCTGTCTTGGAGACCGGACCCACCCCCTTCAGGACGCCGTACCCAGCCGAGGATACCGGTCCGCCCAGGCCGGGCCAGTCGAGGCCTTCTGACAGCACCAACGTCTTCATGCACAACTGCAACAGGGCGGGCGTAGAGTCTGTTCCCGGTGCAGATTGAGGTGACGAACGACCCGGTGCGGGGAAAAAACCAGGCACCGGCGAGGGAGTGTCCGGCCGATGCCGTCCGTCGCGTGCGTGTGCCGGACACGACCGAGGTGGCCCGGAGACCGAGTTTCGCCGTTCCACGCGAGTGCGCGGGGACGGCCAGAGTGCAGGAGCCGCTCGTGCTGCCTATACCGGCCAACGAACTCAACGGCTCGGGCACACTCGGGCCGTACTGGACCTTTTATCACGCGGTGGTCGCCGAGCAGCTCCGGCGGTGGCTGCCCGCCCGTCCCTCCCTGCTGCTGGACCTGTCCGGCGGACGGGGGCGGTGGCCGGCCCAGGCGGCGCGCGCCGGGCACCGCGTGGTCGAGGTCGTCGACTTCCGCAGGCCGGCGGATCCCTGGCTGCGCGACGCCTCCGAGCGCATCCAGAAGGTGCGCGCCGACGATCTGGGCTTCCTGCCCGACGGCAGCGTGGACGGCGTCATCGCCGAGGAGCGCGTGCTGTCGGTCGAGATCATGGCGGAGTCGGTCGTCGAGGACGTGGCCCGGGTGCTGCGGCCCGGCGGGCGCGCTCTGCTGTGCGTCGACTCGCTGGTCCTCGGGATGGCGATCCTGGCCGAGCAGAACTACTGGGCGCACCTGTGCCAGACCGGGGAGGTCATGCTGATCCCCTGGCCGGACGGCAGCATCACGCGCTGCTTCACCACCCAGCAGGTGCGCGAGCTGGTCACCGGCGCCGGGCTGGAGGTCGAGTGGGTGCGCCCCCGCACCGTGCTGTCCCCGTCCACCGTGGACCACGTGCTGAGCTCGGAGAGCAAGTCGCTGTCCTGGCTGGTGCGCACCGAACTCGAGACCCAGGCGGACGGCGACGACACGGTGGGGATCCACCTCGTGGCCAGCGTGCGCAAGCCGTCCTGAGCGCGGCCGCCCGGCCAGCCGTCCGGGTCAGCAGGGCGGGTCAGCTGCCCGGGCCGGCAGGGCGGGCCGGCAGGGCGCTCAGCGCCGGCGCTCGGCCCGCGACTGGCACTGCACGCAGCGCGCCGCCTCCGGACGGGCTTCCAGCCTGCCGTCCGGCACGGCCGACCCGCAGTCGACGCACCGCCCGTAACCGCCGTCGTCCAGCCGGCGCAGCGCCGCGAGCACGGCCGTACGCTGCCGGCCCGCGGCGTCGAGCATCGCCCGGGCGCGGTCGGCGTCGGTGAGACCGGCTCCCGCGTCGGCCGAGGACCCGCCGTGCCGGTCCGTGCCCGCGCGCAGCACGCCGATCGACCGGTCGAGCTCGTGCAGCATGCTTTCCAGGCGCATACGCGCGGTCGCGACGTCCACGAATCCGCACCTCCGGGAGTGGGGAGTCATCCGTCCAGGAGCCCCCGGCCTCCCGGTCGGTCAGCGGCCGTTCACTTACCGTGCAACCGCTTTCTCGAACGGATTCCCACTTCCCGCGCCGCTTACACCCTCTAGATGATTGATTCCAAGCCCTCCGGCTGGGTCAGTGGTCGTATGCGATCAGTGACCGTTTGACCGTCTGACCGGTCCTGTCGTTGTGCCAGATCACGCAGGTCAGGGCCAGGATCCGGATGACC
>NZ_JABBWW010000036.1:0-58791 GCF_014161385.1 Microbispora sp. H10670
GAACCAAACAAGGCCTGTCCAAGAAGGAGATCATCCGCTGCCTCAAACGCTACGTCGCCCGAGAGCTCTACCGGATCATCACAGCGAACGATCAACAAGTCGCCGCTTGACATCCATAGGAGCATCCGTCGGCCTTCCCGATCGTCCGGAGCTGGAGATCACCCTGATGAAGCCGGGGCCTCCGCTGGACGAGGAGGGCGCCGACTTCCACCGCAGGCAACTTGACAAGGGGCAGGCAGGCGGCCTGGGGCTCGCCGTGGACGACTGCCGGAAGACCTACGAGGAGCTCACCGCCAAGGGGGTGATGTTCCTGCAGGAGCCGGCGGAGCGGCCGTACGGGGTCGAGGCCGTCATGCGGGACAACCAGGGCAACTGGCTCGTCCTCGTGGAGCCGAAGCGGTTCTCGCCGGGGGACTTCGCCTGACGGCGGAACGGTTCGTGGAGAGGCCCGGTCCCCGATGCGGGGGCCGGGCCTCTCCGTCAGCTGACAGACTGCGTCCTCCCTGGCCGGCTCCGTGATCAACATCGGTTCCGTGCCGGTACGGTCGGTCCACGAGCATCACCCCAGATGGGGACCGTTTGGAGGAATGACGACATGCGGCATATAGTTAGCAAAGGTAATGACTCATGCTAACGAACGCCCAGAACTTGCGCAGCGACGCCGCTCTCGCGTCCGCCCTGCGCGTGTCCCTCGCGCGGCTGACGCGGAGGATGCGCAAGCAGGCCGCGCACCACTCACTGACACCCACACAGCTCGCGACGCTCGTCGCCGTCGAGCGCCACACCGCGATGACCCCCGGCGAGCTCGCGGAGCACGAGAAGGTGCAGCCGCCCTCGATGACCCGCGTGATCGCCAAGCTGGAGGCCCGGGGCCTGCTGGAACGCAAGCCGCATCCGACCGACCGCCGGCAGGTGACGGTCAGCGTGACGCCGCAGGGGGCGGCGCTGCTCAAGGAGGAGCGCCGGACGAAGGAAGCCTGGCTGGCGCAGCGGCTCAAGGACCTGACGCCGGAGGAGAGGGCGGCACTGCGCGCGGCGGCGCCGATCCTGGAGAAGCTGTCGACGATGTAGGCGGCATGTTCCGCTCGCTGCGGAACCACAACTACCGGCTGTTCGCCGCCGGTGGGGTCGTCTCCAACGTCGGCACCTGGATGCAGCGCACCGCCCAGGACTGGCTCGTCCTCGACCTCGCCCGGGGCAGCGGCTCGGCCCTCGGCGTGACCGTCGCGCTGCAGTTCCTGCCCACGATGCTGTTCGGGATGTTCGGCGGCGTGATCGCCGACCGGTATCCCAAGCGCAGGGTGCTCATGGCCGCCCAGACGCTCATGGGCCTGCTCGCGCTCACCATGGGCGCGCTGGTCCTCACCGGGACGGCCCAGGTCTGGCACGTGTACGCCATGGCTTTCACGCTCGGTCTGGTGTCCTGTGTCGAGGTGCCGACGCGGCAGTCGTTCGTGGTCGAGATGGTGGGCAGGCGCGACCTGCCCAACGCGATCGCGCTGAACAGCTCGACCTTCAACCTCGCGCGGGTCGTCGGCCCGGCGCTGGCCGGGCTGCTGATCTACTGGATGGGCACCGGCCCGATCTTCGTGCTGAACGCCGTGTCGTTCGCCGCCGTGATCACCGGGCTCGCGCTGATGCGGTCCTCCGAGCTGCGCTCGCCGGAGCCGGTGCCGCGGGGCAAGGGACAGTTGCGGGAGGGCCTGCGGTATGTCGGCGGCCGGCCCGACCTGTTGCTGCCGCTGCTGATGGTGGCGTTCATGGCGATCTTCGCGCAGAGCTTCTCGACGAGCATCGCGCTGATGGCCAAGCAGGTGTTCGGCGCTGGGGCGTCCTCGTTCGGCATCGCGTCCAGCGCGTTCGCCGTCGGGGCGTTCGGCGGCGCGCTGCTGGCCGCCCGGCGGGTCAAGCCGAGCCGCCGGTTCCTGATCGCCGGAGCGCTGTGCTTCGGACTGTTCCAGATCGCCTCCGGGCTCGCCCCCGGCTATCCGGCCTTCCTGCTGCTGCTGGTCCCGGCGGGAATGGCGATGATCACCGTGAACACGACCGCGAACACGATCGTGCAGCTCGGCGCGTCGCCCGAGATGCGCGGCCGGGTGATGGGCATCTACGTGCTGGTCTTCACCGGGGGAGCCCCGATCGGAGCGCCGCTGGTGGGCTGGCTCGCCGAGGTGACCGGTCCCCGCCTCGCGGTCGCCGCCGCGGGCGCGCTGAGCATGTGCGGGGTCTGCCTGGCCGTGCTGGTCACCCGCATGGTCGCGGCCCGTGCGCAGCGCGGGGAAGAATCGACGCGTGAGCAGATTGTTCGTGGCGCTGCTGCCGCCGCCTGAGGCGCTGGCGGAGATCGCCACGGCGGTCGAGCCCGTACGGGCCGGGTGGCCGGAGCTGCGCTGGGTCGATCCCGCCCTGTGGCACGTGACCGTGGCCTTCCTCGGCGAGGTGCCCGACGAGGTCCTGCCCGAGCTGCGCGTACGGCTGGCCCGGGCGGCGGCCCGGCACCCCGCGCAGACGGTGTCGTTCGGCGGCGCCGGAGCCTTCCCCTCCCCGGCCCGGGGCCGGATCTTCTGGCTGGGCCTCGACGCCGGCCCGGCACTGACGAGACTGGCCCAGTCGGTGGCGGCCGGCGCGCGGCGGGCCGGGGCGGAGGAGACGGACCGCAAGCGGTTCCATCCCCATCTCACCCTGGCCCGCTCCAGAGCCCGTTCAGGCCACGGCGACGACCTGCGCCCCCTGGTCGGCGGCGCGCTGGGCGCCTTCGGCGGGCGGCGCTGGGAGGCGACGTCGGTCCACCTCGTACGCAGTCACACCGGCGCGACCGTGCGGTACGAACAGGTCGAGGCGTACGCATTGGCGGTGCGCGGCTAGGCTCCATGACGTGGATCGTCCTCGTCGCTGGCTGCTGCCCACGGTGCTCGCGCTGCTCGTGCTCATCGTGGTCGTCGGCGCGCTGCTCAACAACGCCTGATCACGGGCCCGATCACCAGGCGTACTCCTCCGGGGCGGTCCGGAAGCCGGGGAAGATCTCGTCGAGCCGGGCGAGCGCCTTGTCGTCCAGCTTGATCTCCAGCGCCCGCAGCGTCCCGTCGAGCTGCTCGACCGTACGGGGACCGATGATCGGCGCGGTGACCGCCCGCTGGTGCAGCAACCAGGCCAGCCCCACGTTGGCCGGGTCCTCGCCGAGCTCGTCGCAGAACGCCTCGTACGCCTCGATCTTGTCGCGGTGCCTGTCGAGCTGCGCGACGATGCGGTCGTCCGCGGACCGCCCCTTGTCGATCTTGCGGAGGATGCCGCCGAGCAGGCCGCCCGCCAGCGGGCTCCACGGGATCAGGCCGAGGCCGTAGTCCTCACACGCCGGGATGACCTCCAGCTCGGGGGCGCGGACGAGCAGGTTGTAGTGGGACTGCTCGCTGACCAGGCCGAGCGAGCCGCGACGGCGGGCCGACTCCTGCGCCTTGGCGATGTGCCAGCCCGCGAAGTTCGACGAGCCGACGTACAGGATCTTGCCCTGCTGCTTGAGGATGTCCATGGCCTCCCAGAACTCCTCGAACGGGGTGTCCCGGTCGATGTGGTGGGCCTGGTAGACGTCGATGTAGTCGGTCTGCATCCGGCGCAGCGAGGCCTCCGCGGCCCGCCGGATGTTCAGCGCCGACAGCTTCTCCTCGTTCGGCCAGTCGCCCATCGAGCCGTACAGCTTGGTGGCGATGACCGTCTTCTCGCGGCGGCCCCCGCCCTGGGCGAACCAGCGGCCGATGATGTTCTCGGTGATCCCCTCGCCCTTCTTCCAGCCGTAGACGTTGGCCGTGTCGAAGAAGTTGATCCCGAGCTCGTGCGCGCGATCCATGATCGCGAAGGAGTCGTCCTCCGTGGTCTGCGGACCGAAGTTCATGGTCCCCAGGCAGAGCTTGCTGACCAGCAGGCCGGTGCGGCCGAGATGTCCGTATTCCATGCCCTCCACCCTAGGAACCTGGAGTGGACTCCAGTCGAGTGCCGGCATGTCCACGCTCGGCGCGGCGGCGGGAATTGTTGCCGGGCGGGTGGAGGGCCGGCCCTCCGTTGCAGCGGCGGACCGGCCCCGGCGTCGCGGCGTCCGGACCAGAGGACCTCCGCGGTGACCGATCCCGGCATGACGGGATCGGTCACCAGTGTCGTCCAGCCGCCGTGGAATGTGGTCCGCGCTTTGTTGCGCGGCAGGGAGTGCAACAATTCGCCTCCCCTCCGACCTGCGGCGACTCCGGAAGGCGGGCGGCCGTCGCGGCGAGGTGCCGCGCACGGCGGAGACCGCAGGCCCGCCGCGCGGGGAGGCGCCGGCGGACGGGCCCACTGATATTGCGAACCGCCCGCTACATGTTGCTTTTGACGATTTACTGCTCGTGTGCGGTGGCGGCGTGGCCCACTCTTGAGGCAGCCGCCGGGCCCGGCCGGGAGTTGCAGCTCCCGGCCGTCGTACACGTCCCGCGGCCCACCGCAGCGCAGTCCGGACCGGAGGAGTTCGTCGTGAGCAAGGCACAGCACAACGACGTACGGGAGTCTGCCGCCGTATCGCCGAACTGGCGGGCGGGCGTGTTCGTCGTGATCCAGGTCGTGGTGGTCGTCCTGCTGGTGGCGGGTTACGACCTGCCGACCACACTGGCCGTGGTGGTGGGCACCGGCCTCACCGCCGGGCACGTCATCCGCCAGGTGTTCGGACCCCTGCTTCCGGGCCGGGACGCGCGATGAGTCCGGGGCAGGCAGGGCGGGGGCGTCCGGCTCCCGACCTCGACCCGCACAGGGGCCCGCTCATGGCGCTCGCGTGGGCCCTGTTCGTGCTGCGTCCCCCGCGGGGGCACGACGGCCACCGGACCCTGGAGGAGATCGGCCGCCTCATCAACTACGACAAGAGCAGGGTCTCCAGGCTGACCAACGGGAAGGAACTGCCGTCGCTGGGGCCCATGAGGGCATACCTCGCGATCCACGGCGTCGAGGACACCGGGCCGTGGGAGCGGCTGCGCGACCTCGCGGAGAAGTCCGGCGAGGGGGCGGACGAGCTCCGGCGGTTCGCGGAGGCGTTCGTCGAGCTGGGCACCACGAGCCTGCCGGAGCAGTTCGCCGCACAACAGGTGGGGACCGCGCAGGACCTCCTCGCCTCCTGGACCCCTCCCGCCGCCTCCATCGCGGAGGGCGACGATTCCGGGTCCGTACGGCCGGGCGGGCAGGGAGAGGGCGGCGCCTCCACTGGGGAAGGCGGCTCCGGATCGGCATCGCCGAGCGGCGCCGGCTCGGGCGGCGCCGGCTCGGACGGATCGGGAACGGGCGGGTCGGGGACGGGTGGGTCCGGGCCGGGCGAGTCCGGGTCTGGTGAGTCGGGGACGGGTGGGCCGGGGTCCGGAGGGGGTGGCGGATCGCGTGGCGGCCGGGCGGCGCGGATCCGGTGGACGGCGGGCCTCGCGGCCGGGCTGGTCGTGGTGGTGGCCGCCGTCACCGTCATCAGCCTTCGGGCGGACGGCGGCGGCCCCGCGTCGCGGAGCCCCGCGTCCCAGGACTCCGCGCTCGCGGCCTGCCGGCGGCCCACCGCGCAGCTGCGGATCGCCTCCTCGACCGACAAGTCCGCGATCCTCCGGGACCTCGCGCAGGTCTACGGGCCACGCTCGAGCCACGGCGGCTGCGTGACCGTCGCGGTGGACAGCGTCGACTCGGGCGTCGCCATGCGGGCGCTGGCCCGAGGGTGGAGTCCCGTGACCGACGGCCCGCGCCCGGACGTGTGGGCGCCCGCCGCGCAGGTGTGGCTGCAGATCGCCCGTCAGCGGGCCGCCGGGAGGGACGCGCTGAACCTGCTGCCGGAGCGCGCGGGCCCTTCGATCGTCACCAGCCCGCTGACCATCGCCATGCCCGAGCCGATCGCCCGCCGCCAGGGCTGGCCCGGCGAGAGGATCGGCTGGAAGAAGCTGGCCACGATGGCCGAGGACGGCCGGCTGACGCTCGGCAAGACCAACCCCGAATACTCCACCTCCGGCCTGAACGCCACCGTGGCCGCGTTCTACACGCGGACCGGCACCATCGGGGAGCTGGTCCCGAGCGACCTCACCGACCGCGGGAACCAGGAGAAGGTGCGGGCCATCGAGAAAGCCGTGGTCCACTACGGCGACACGACCCTGACCTTCCTCGCCAACCTGCGCCGCGCCGACGACGCCGGGCACTCGACCGACTACATCTCCGCGGTCACCGTCGAGGAGAACAGCGTCGTCGCCTACAACGAGGGTTATCCCTGCGGCAGCCGGTCGGACGAGCCCGGCTGCGCGAAGAGGACCCCGCCGCGCGTCAAGCTCGTCGCCTTCTATCCCACCGACGACAGCGGCGTCGGCACGATCTACTCCGATCACCCCTACATCCCGCTGAACGGACTGCCCGACGAGCGGCGCGCCGTCGCCGCCGACTTCCTCCACTTCCTCACCACGTCGAAGCCCGCCCGGGACCGCTTCGCCGAGCTGGGGTTCCGCGGCCCGTCCCACGAGCTCACCGCGAACATCACCCAGGAGAACGGCGCCCTGCCCGACCCCCTGCCCAAGACGCTCAGCGCGCCCCCCGCCGACTTCGTGGACCGGCTCCTGACGGTCTGGCGGCAGCTCAGGAAGCCGGCCAACGTGCTGGTGCTGATCGACACCTCCGGTTCGATGAACTGGAACGCCAAGGACGATCCCAATCGGGCGCCCGGCGAGCCGAGCAAGCTCGACCTGGTCAAGGAGGCGCACGGTCCCCTGCTGGACGGGTTCACCGGCCGTGACCGGGTCGGGCTGTGGCACTTCTCCAGCAGGCGCGTCGTCGACGACGACGTGGTCGAGATGCGGGCGCGGGCCGCCGACGGCAGGACCCACCGCGAGCACCTCGAAGCCGACATCAGGGCCCTTCATCCCGAAGCGGCCACCGCGCTCTACCGCACCATCGGCGAGGCCGTGAAGTCACTGCGCGACCACTACGACCGCGACGCCATCAACGCCGTCGTCGTGCTGACGGACGGCCGCAACGAGACCACCGGCGGTCCCACGCTCAATGAGCTCGAGCGCGACATCGGCGACCCCCGCCGGCCCGTACGCGTGTTCACCATCGCCTACGGCGGCAAGGCCGACACCGGCGCGCTGCGGCAGATCGCCGAGGCCACCCACGCCCGCGCGTACGAGGCGAGCGACCCCGGCTCGATCGCGGGGGTGCTGACCCACGTCATCTCGAACTTCTGAGGCGGTCACCGGGCGCGACAGGCCTCGGCCTCGTCAGATGCGGTAGTCCCAGTCGAGGCGGCCCTCGCCGAGATCGTCGGCGAGGCCGCGGACGAAGTCGAGCTCGGCCGCGATCTGGGCCCGCTGGTACTCGCTCTCCACGAGGAACAGCGGGGCGATGAAGGTCCGGAGGCCCGCGATCTCGGTGTCGAGCGCGGACAGCCGGGCCTCCAGCGCGGCGATCCGCTGCCGCAGCGCCGCCAGCGCCTCCTGGGGCGGTATCACGGGCAGGAAGGCGAGCGCGGCGGGGAACTCGGGGAACTCGCGGGCCGGGGTGGACAGCATGGCGCGCATCCACTGCCGCAGCGTCTCGCGGCCGGTCTCGGTGGCCTCGTAGACGGTGCGTTCCGGCCGGTTCTCCTCGCGTTCCGTCTCGCGTACGGCCAGGAGCCCGTCGCGGAGCAGGCGCTCGATCGTCTGGTAGACGCTGTTGCGCTGCGCGACGTTGACCACGTCGTCCTTGTGCCGCTCCTTGATCAACTGCTGCATCCGGTACGCGTGCATCGGCGCCTCGCAGACCAGCGACAACAGCGCCATGGCCAGTGGAGAGCGGCGCGTGGGCATGGGCTCCATCGTATTCTTGCCGCGCTGTAGTCATAATATGTATAGTCATAACATGACCAAGAAAGCCATCATCATCGGCGGCGGGATCGCGGGTCCCGTCACGGCCATGGCACTGCGGCGCGCGGGCCTCGACGCCGAGGTCTTCGAGGCGTACGACCGGGGAGCCGACGGGGTCGGCGCCTTCCTCACGCTGGCGGTCAACGGACTGGAGGCTCTGCGGGTGCTCGACCTGCACGAACTCGTCCGCGACCTCGGCATGGACACGCCCGTCATGGAGATGCGCAACTCGCGGGGCAGGCGGCTGGCCACCGTGCGGCAGCCGAGCCGCACGCTGAAGCGCGCCGATCTCTACCAGGCGCTGCGCGACGAGGCCGTACGGCGGGGCGTGCGGGTCCACTACGGCAGACGGCTGGTGGACGCGGAGGTCACCGGCGACGGTGTCCGCGCGATCTTCGCCGACGGAAGCGGGGCCGAGGGCGACCTGCTGGTGGGTGCCGACGGGCTGCGTTCACGCACCCGCGCCCTCATCGATCCCGGCGCCCCGCGCGCCCGGTACGTCGGACTGCTGAACACGGGCGGCTTCGCGGAGGGAGTGCGAGTGCCGGGCCGGCCGGGAGTGTCCTACTTCGTCTTCGGCAGGCGGTGCTTCTTCGGCTACCTGATCCATCCGGAGGGGCAGGTGTGGTGGTTCGCCAATCCGCCGAGTCGCAGGGAGCCCACGCCGGAGGAGCTTGCCGAGATCACCCCGGAGCAGTGGCGGGCCAGGCTCTTGGACCTGTTCGAGGGCGACGCCGGGCCGATGCGGGAGATCATCGCCGCGACGCCGCACATCCTGCCCGGCTGGAACACCTACGACTTCCCGACCGTGCCGAAGTGGTTCACCGATCGCATGGTGATCGTCGGAGATGCCGCCCACGCCACCTCGCCGTCCTCCGGACAGGGTGCGTCGATGGCCGCCGAGGACGCGGTCGTGCTCGGGAAGTGCCTGCGCGACGTGCCGGACACCGCGGACGCGTTCGCCGCCTTCGAGCGGCTGCGGCGCGAGCGGGTCGAGCGGGTCGTGGCGCACGGCAAACGCAACGGTGACGGCAAGGCGCCGGGCGTCGCCGGGGCCTTCGTCCGCGACCTGTTCCTCCCGGTGGTGTTGCGGCAGGTCGAGAAGCGCGACGCCCTGGCCTGGCTGCGCGACCACCGCATCGCCTGGGACGACCGCGTCGCCGTTTAATTGACCGATCGTTCTCGAATGGTCTAGGGTCGGGGTCATGGCCAGGACCAAGGAGTTCGACCCCGACACGGTGCTCGAACGGGCACTCGACCTGTTCTGGCGGCGTGGATACGAGGCCACGTCGATGGCCGACCTGGTCGAGCACCTCGGCATCGGCCGCGCCAGCCTGTACGCCACCTTCGGCGGCAAGCACGACCTCTACCTGAAGGCCCTGGAGCGGTACGTCCAGACCCGCGACCCGAACCTCGTGGAGTTGCTGTCCCAGCCCGGTCCCGCGCTGCCGGCCGTACGCGCCCTGGTCGAGCTGTACACCGAGGACGCGATCGGCGACCGCGACCGGCGCGGCTGCATGATCGTGAACGCCGCGGCCGGGCTGCTGCCGGACGACCAGCCCGTCGCCCGGTTCGTCGAGGCCAGCTGGACCGGCCTGGAGACGGCGCTGACCTCGGCGCTGATCCGCGCCCGGGCCCAGGGGGAGATCTCCGCGGAGGCCGACCCCCGGGCGCTGGCGCGGTTCCTGCTCGTCTTCCTGCAGGGGCTGCGGGTGATGGGGAAGGGCGAGGGAGGACCCGCCCGCCTCCGCGACGCCGCCGCCCAGGCGCTCACGCTGCTGCGCTGACCTCCCGGCCGACCTGCCGGCGGGAGGGTTCGTCATGTGTCGATTTTTGACCGTTCGTTCCAGTTTCATTGCGGCCGCGGCTGATCGCCGCCGCGTCGACCGACCAAGGAGTGCGGATGAGGTTCGTGGACAGGGTGGTGCTGGTCACCGGAGCGGGTTCCGGGGCGGGCAGGGCGGTCGCCCGGGGGTTCGCCCGGGAGGGCGCCGTCGTCGTGGCGGCGTCCCGGGGGCGAGAGGCGCTGGAGCAGACCGTCAAGCTCATCGAGGCCGAGGGCGGCCGGGCCGCCGCGATCACGGCCGACGTGACCGACTCGTCCGACGTGGCCGGGCTCGTCCGGGAGATCGTCACCCGGTTCGGCCGGCTCGACGTCGCGGTCAACAACGCCGGGATCTTCGCGGGAGGCGCCGTCGCGGACATGCCGGAGGAGGACTGGGCGCGGGTCCTCCACGTCAACACGACGGGCGTCTTCCTCGCCATGAAGCACGAGATCGCCGCGATGCGCGCGCAGGGATCCGGAGTGATCGTGAACGTCGCCTCGAACATCGGGGCCCACGTCCGTTTCGCCGGTCTCGGCGCGTACGCCGCGTCCAAGGCCGCCGTCAGCGCGCTCACCCGTACGGCGGCGCTGGAGGAGATCCGGGCGGGCATCAGGATCAACGCGGTCAGCCCGGGGCCGCTGGACACGGCGATGTCCCTGCGGCCCGGCGAGTCAGCGGCCGACCGGGCGGCCCGGCTGGCGGACGTGCTGCCGATCGGCCGGGTCGGCGGCCTCGACGAGCTCGCCGGGACCGTGCTCTGGCTCGCCTCCGACGACGCCGGCTTCGCCGTGGGGCTCGACCTGGTGATCGACGGCGGCGCCTCGGCGTGACCGTCCCGCGACGGCGCGGGCGTACCGGACGGTCAGGGTGCGCAGGTGGTCGACCAGTTCCGGCGGGCCGGTGACCTCGAAGTCGAGGTCGAGCAGACCGAGGTGGACGGCGAGGGCGTTCGGGGTGTCCGCGCCCGTGACCAGCACGCAGGTGTGGCCGTCGACGTCCTCCACGACGCCGACGGCGGGGTTGATCCGCTGGGCGACCACCTCGGCGGGGGCGTGGACGAGCACCCGGGCGTGGTGCCGCCAGGCCGCCGCCGACACGCCCCGCGCGACGTACGCCGCCGCGCCGCCCTCGGGCGGGTCCCGGGGCGGGAAGCGGGGGCCGGTGGGCGTGCGCGGCGCGACGCGGTCCACCCGGAACGTGCGCCAGTCGTCCCGGCCGGTGTCCCAGGCCACCAGATACCAGCGGCGGCCCCAGGAGACGAGCCGGTACGGCTCCACGATCCGGACGCCGGAGGAGCCGTCGTGCGCCCGGTAGTCGAAGCGCAGCCGCTCGCGGTCGCGGCAGGCCGCCGCCAGGACGCCCAGCACGGCGGGATCGATCGCCGGGCCCGGCCGGTCCGGCGGCACCGGCTCGCTGTGCGTCTGCAGGGCCCCGACCCGGCGGCGCAGGCGAGAGGGCAGCACCTGTTCGAGTTTGGCGGCGGCGCGCTCGGCCGCCTCCTCGACGCCCGCCACGCCGGCGGCGGCCCGGAGCCCGATCGCCGCGGCCACCGCCTCGTCGTCGTCCAGGAGCAGGGGCGGCATGGCGGTCCCGGCGACCAGCCGGTAGCCGCCGTCCGTCCCCCGGGAGGACTCCACCGGATAGCCGAGCTCGCGCAGCCGGTCGACGTCGCGGCGCACCGTCCGCTCGCTCACGCCGAGCCGGTCGGCCAGGGTCGCGCCGGGCCAGTCGCGTCTGGCCTGGAGCAACGACAACAGGCGCAGCAGCCGCGCCGAGGTTTCCAGCATGTTCTCAGTCTGACGGCACTTCCGGACAGAACCTGTCCGGAAGGGTCCGTAACGTCTTCCTCATGAGCGAGAACACGCAGATCACTCCCTTCCGTATCGACGTCCCGCAGGCCGACCTGGACGACCTGAAGGACCGGCTCGCCCGGACCCGCTGGCCCGACGAGATCCCCGGCGCGGGATGGGACTACGGCGTGCCGGTCGAGTACGTGAAGCGGCTGGCCGACTATTGGCGCGACGGGTACGACTGGCGGGCCCACGAAGCCGAGATCAACCGGTATCCCCAGTTCACCACTGAGATCGACGGGCAGAACATCCACTTCCTGCACGTCCGGTCGCCGCACGAGAACGCCCTCCCGCTGATCCTCACGCACGGATGGCCGGGCTCGATCGCGGAGTATCTGAAGGTCGTCGAGCCGCTGACGAACCCCGAGGACCCGGCGCGGGCGTTCCACCTCGTGATCCCCTCGCTGCCCGGCTTCGGCTTCTCCGGCCCGACGAGGGAGAAGGGCTGGAACCGCTACCGTACGGCGCGGGCCTGGGCGGAGCTCATGCGGCGGCTCGGCTACGACCGGTACGGCGCGGCGGGCAACGACGGCGGGTCGTTCGTCTCGCCCGAGGTCGGCCGGGTGGACCCCGGGCACGTCGTCGGCGTCCACGTCACGCAGATCTTCTCCTTCCCCTCCGGCGACCCGGCGGAGATGGCGAATCTCAGCGACGAGGAGCGGCGGGGCCTGGAGGTGCTGCAGTGGTTCTACGAGAACAAGATGTCGTTCAACATGGTCCACTCGCAGCAGCCGCAGACGCTGTCGTACGGGCTCTTCGACTCGCCGGCCGGGCTGCTCGGCTGGAACGCCCAGCTGTTCGGTGAGGACGTCGACGACGACTTCATCCTGACCAACACGATGCTCTACTGGGCGACCGGCACCGCCACCTCGGCGACCCGGTTCTACTACGAGGACGCGCATGCCGAGCACCCGAAGGAGCCGACGACGGTCCCGCTCGGCCTGGCGATGTTCGAGGGCGACTTCGTGTCCATGCGCACCTTCGCCGAGCGCGACCACAAGAACATCGTCCACTGGAGGTCCTACGGCGAGGGCGGCCACTACGCCGCCCACCTGCGGCCGGACGTGCTCGCCGCCGACCTGCGCGACTTCTACGACGCCCTGCGATGAAGCGGCGCATATCCGGGTTCTTGACCTGATCCGGGGCGTGCGGGGGAATGCCGGTCGCCGCACGCGGAGCGGGCATCGGGAATGATGACCACATGGGGCGAGCAACGGGGCGGACGCGGACGAGACGGATTCCGCGGGCCGTCCTGGCGCTCCTCGCGGCCGCGGGCGTGGCGCTGCCAGGCACCGTGCTCACGGAAACGGCGCTGCCGGGTACGGCGGCGCGGGCCGACGACGGGGAGCGCCTGCTGTTCCGGTTCCGGGACGAGCGCATCACCGAGTCGAGCGGCCTGGCCGTCTCGCCCACCCACAAGGGCATCGTCTACACCCACAACGACAGCGGCCACCTGGCGCAGGTCTTCGCGGTCGGCCCGGACGGCCGCACCCGCGCCACCTTCACGATCGGGAACGCCGAGGCCAGGGACTGGGAGGCCATCGCGGCCTCCGTCGATCCCGCCACCGGCCGTGGAGTGCTGTGGATCGGCGACATCGGGGACAACCTCGCGGACGGCGGGAAGAACGGCTGGCCGGACGTGTCCGTCTACAAGGTCGTCGAGCCCCGGACGATGGCGGACGCGACGCTGCGGGCCGTCCGGTACCGCTTCCGCTACGCCGACGGCCCCCGCAACGCCGAAGGGCTGATGGTCAACCCCCGCACCGGCCGGCTCTACGTCGTCAGCAAGGAGTTCTCCGGGAGCGTCTACGCCGCCCCCGCGAAGCTCCGTACCGACCGGGTGAACGTCCTGCGGCGGGTCGGCGACGCGCCCCTCATGGCCACCGACGCGGCGTACGCCCCCGACGGGTCGAGCTTCGTCGTCCGCACGTACTTCTCCGCGTCCGTCTACCGCGCGCCCGGGAAACCGCTCACGCGCGTCGCGATGCCGCCGCTCGACCAGGCGGAGTCGATCGCGTACACCGGCGACGGCATGGCCCTGCTGACCGGGAGCGAGGGCGAGAGGAGCCCGGTCTACCGGGTGGCTCTGCCCGCCGCCGCGCGGCCCAGCCCCGCCCCGAGCCGGGTCCGGGCCTCCGCGAGGCCGCGTGCGGTCGCGGCGCGGGGCGAGGAGGCCGAGGGGAACGGCGGGCTGGGCGTGCCGATGCCGGTGTTATGGGCCGCGGTCGCCCTGGGAGCGATCGGGGCCATCGGGTTCCTCGCCTACCGTACGGGCCGCTGAGGCCGTTCCCCGAGGGGCCGGGCGCCGTCGGCGCCCGGCCCCTCGGGGGAGCTCCGGCGGATCAGGCCCTGCCGCGCGCGGCCCCGGGCGGGATCCGCCGGACTCCCGGCGCCACGGGCCTCAGCCGTGCGCGTACAGGCGGTGGACGAACTCGGCGAGTTTGCTGTCGGGCAGTTCCTTGGCGAGGTCGGCCTCGCTGATCATCCCGACGATGCGATGGTTCTCGATCACCGGCATCCGCTTGATCTGGTGCTCCTCCATCTTCACGAGGGCCTCCTCGACGCTGGCGCCGGCGTCCACCCAGACCAGGCCGCGGGCGAGCTCGCTCGCCGTGGTCTGGTCGAGGTCCTTGCCCTCCGCGACGCACTTGATGACGATGTCGCGGTCGGTGATGATGCCCTTGAGCCGGTCGTCGTCCCCGCAGATGGGGAGCGCGCCGACGTTCATGTCCCGCATCATCTCCGCGGCCCTGCGCAGGCTCTCGTGCTCGCCGACGCACTCGGCGCCCTCGTGCATGACCTGGCCCGCGGTCTTGTTCACTCCCTCTGTGGTCATGGCTTACCCCCGATTCCCTCTTTTGGGGGGTTATGCCCCGTTATATCCGTGATTCACAGTCGGGGCAGGAAGTGCTCCCCGCGCAGCGCGCGCTCCACGAGCGTGATCGACTCGGCCAGCCGGACGAGGCGGGGCCCCTCCCGCCGGTAGGCGTCCAGGACGGAGGCGACCGCGTGCGGCGGCAGGTGCTCCTTGAGATCGACGGCGGCGCCGCGGTATCCCTCCCTGGCCGCCTGGATCGAGGCGCCCACCTGCTGCCGGGCCATCCGGGCGAGCGCGAGCGGATAGCGGCGCAGCACGCCGTACGCGCGGTAGTCCGGCGGCACGGCGTCGAGCAGCCACGACACGGCCGACGTCTCCCAGTCGGGGCTGCCCGGCGGGCGGACCTCCGGCGGCCAGCCGGGTGGCACGTACACCCCGCAAGCATACCGAACAGAGGTTCGATCACGACGTGGCGGCTCCGGTCGCGAGACAATGACCCACATGCTGTCGACAACCTTGGCGTCATGAGAATCGGGATCGTCGGTGCCGGCATCCTCGGCCTGGCCGTGGCGCGGCGGATGGCGCGCGAGGGCGCCGAGGTGACCGTGCTGGAGAAGGAGTCCCGCGTCGCGGCCCACCAGACCGGGCACAACAGCGGGGTCGTGCACGCCGGGATCTACTACCAGCCCGGCTCGCTCAAGGCCACGCTCTGCCGGGAGGGCGTCGCGATGCTGCGCGAGTACTGCGCCGAGCACGGTCTGCCGTACGAGGAGGCGGGCAAGCTCGTGGTCGCCTCGACCCGGGCCGAACTGCCGGGGCTGCGCCGCATCGCCGAGCGGGCCAGGGAGAACGGCGTGCCCGGCGTCGCCGAACTCGACGCGATCGGCCTGCGGGAGATCGAGCCGTACGCGGCCGGGGTCGCCGCCGTCCACTCGCCGCACACCGCGATCACCGACTTCGCGGCCGTCGCGCGCCGCCTCGCCGCCGACGTGGCCGAGGCCGGCGGGTCCGTACGGCTCTCGCATCCCGTACGCGCGATCCGGCAGACCACGGACGGCGTGCTCGTGGCGGCGGGGCGGGAGAGGTTCGCCTTCGACCGGCTGATCTCCTGCGCCGGTCTCGGCACCGACCGCGTGGCGGATCTGGCGGGGGCCGGCGGCGACGTGCGCATCGTCCCCTTCCGGGGGGAGTACTACCGGCTCGCCGGACCGGCCGCGGGCCTCGTACGCGGGCTGATCTATCCCGTGCCGGACCCCCGCTACCCCTTCCTCGGCGTCCACCTGACCCGCCGGATCGACGGAGAGGTCCTGGCCGGGCCCAACGCCGTCCCGGCGCTCGCCCTGGAGGGCTACTCGTGGGGCCGCGCCTCGCTGCGCGACCTGCGCGGCATCCTGTCCTGGCCGGGCACCGGGAAGATGGCGGCCGAGCACTGGCGGACCGGCGTGCGCGAGGTGTACGGCTCGCTGGTCAAGCGGGCGTTCACCGCCGCCGTCCGGCGGTACGTGCCCGCGCTGACCTCGGCCGATCTCGTCCGCACCGGATCCGGCGTGCGGGCCCAGGCGGTGACCAGGGACGGCCGGCTCCTGGACGACTTCGCGATCGACGTGCGCGGGCGGATCGTGCTGGTGCGCAACGCGCCGTCGCCGGCCGCCACGAGCAGCCTGGCCATCGCGCGGCACATCGCCTTAACGGTTCCCTTAACCTCCTAGGTCTAGAGTTCTGGCGCCATGGTCGCTGAAACTTCCGAAGCCAGGCTGCTGATCGTCGAGGACGAGCCGAACATCCTCGAACTGCTCGCGGCCAGCCTGCGCTACGCCGGGTTCGAGGTCCACACCGCCTCCGACGGCGGCGCGGCGGTCGCCGCGGCCTACCGGCACCGCCCGGACCTGATCGTGCTCGACGTCATGCTGCCCGACATGGACGGGTTCGACATCGTACGGAGGCTCCGCGGCGGCGGCACCCACACTCCCGTCGTCTTCCTCACGGCGCGGGACGCGACCGAGGACAAGATCCGGGGGCTGACGCTCGGCGGCGACGACTACGTGACCAAGCCGTTCAGCCTGGAGGAGGTCGTCGCCCGCATCCGGGCCGTGCTGCGCCGCGCCGCCGGAGACCCGCTGCCGGCCCCGCCGCGGCTGACCTTCGCCGACATCGAACTGGACGAGGAGTCCCACGAGGTCTGGCGCGGCGGCCATGTCGTGTCGCTGTCGCCCACGGAGTTCAAGCTGCTGCGTTACTTCATGGTCAACGCCGGTCGGGTGCTGTCCAAGGCGCAGATCCTCGACCACGTGTGGGACTACGACTTCCGCGGCGACGCCGGGATCGTCGAGTCGTACGTCTCGGTGCTGCGCCGCAAGCTCGACAACGCCGAGTCCAGAGCCCACCCTCGGCTCATCCACACGCTGCGCGGCGTCGGCTACGTCATGCGCACCCCACCCACCCGGCCCTGAGCCGTACTCCCGAGGGCCCCGCCGCAGATCCGACTCAGGACCGCCACGAGCATCGTCACGCCATGAATTCACCTGAAAGCACTGAGTCACAACAACGTCCGTCATAGCATCGCTGCTATGTGCTGGGGTACCGTTGAGCTGGAACCAGAGGTTCGGCAGTGGCTGGAAGACCTGCCTGCCGAATCGTTTGCGAGGGTGGTGTTCTATGTCGATCTGCTTGCGGCAGAGGGGCCTCTACTGGGGGAGCCTTACACCAAACAGCTGGACGGCAGGTTACGCGAGCTACGGTTCCATCTCAACGACATCGCCGTCCGAATCACCTACTGGATAGCCTCCGGTCGCAGGATCGTGCTTCTGACGGTGTTCTACAAGTCGCGCCCACGCGATGACCGTGAGATAGAGCGGGCTCGTCGAGCCTTGCGTCGTTGTGTCGAGTCGGCGCACACCGTGGACGAGGAAGAAGAAGCGGTATGAGCGAGCAGGAGACCTGGCGGGAGCTCCGGGATCGCCGGATGGCCGAGCCCGGCGCGGCAGAGGCATATGAAGCAGCGCGTCTCGCCTACGAGCTGGGCAGGGCTGTCCGCGCGATGCGGGAGACGCGTGGCTGGAGCCAGAACGATCTGGCTCGTGAGGCCGGCATGACCCAGTCGGCGGTGGCGCGGTTCGAGGCGGGAGGGACGGTCCCCACCCTGCCTGTCATCGAGCGTCTGGCGAACGCTCTGGACGCGGAGGTCGAGGTCCGTCTTACACCGCGCGCTCCCGCTGCGTGACCACGCCCCTTACGGTGTTCCAGTTGCCGGTGGCTCAGCGGGGGCGGGGAAGCCTTCGTCGGGGAAGGCGGTGGTCGTCGCGGGGAGGACGACCTGGTCGCCTTCGGAGAGGCCGGTGACGACCTCCACGTAGGTGTCGCCGCGTACGCCGACTCCGACCGTCCGCCGGACCTGGGCGCCGCCGTCGGCCACCATGACCACCGCCGTGCCGTCGCTCTGGACGCGTACGGCCTGGGAGGGGACGTAGAGCGCGTCGGCCGCCTCGTCGGTGGTCACCCGGACGGTGGCGCTCTGCCCCAGCAGCAGCCGGGCGGGGCGGCTGTCGAGGTCGATGCGTACGCCGTAGCGGACGAGCCGGTCGGAGGTGGTCGCGGTCGGGTCGATGTGGGCGACCGTCCCGCTGAATTCCCGTCCCGGTTGCGTGGGCAGCGTGACGACGGCGGGCTGACCGGTCTTCAGGAAGCGGATGTCCGACTCGGTGAACAGCGCCTGCACCTGGAGGTTGTCGAGATCGCCCAGGGTGACGAAGGCGCCCGAGGTGTAACGGGAGCCTGTGGTCCCCGCGATCGACAGCACGGTGCCGTCCGCCGGAGCCTTGATCCGGACGCCCGCGAGGGCCTCCTTGGCCTCGGCCAGTTCGGTCGTCGCCTGGCTGACCTGCGCTTCGGCCTGTGCCTCGGTGAGCCGCGCGCCGCCCTGACCCGCCTGTCCGCCACGGCCGTCCTGCCCGGCCTGACCCGCCTGTCCGCCTCGACCGCCGGACTGACCGCCGCCGAGGCCCGTACGTCCCTGAGTGCCGCGGCCTTCCTGTCCCTGCCGGTTCTGTCCCTGACCGCCCTGGCCGGGTGCGCAGGTGCCGGAGGGACGGCCGGGGGAGGGGCTCGCCGCGGCGGACGGCTTTCCCTGTTGCCCGGGTGACTGCTCGGGTGGTGCGGTGGGCGGAATCGAGATGCTCACCTCGGGATCGGGCCCGGTCCTGCCGTCGTGTCCGGGGTTCGGGCGGTGCGTCCGCGTCGGATGCGGGTGCGGGTGCCGGCTCGGCGAGGACGTTGGCTTGGGTTCGGGCTTGGGATCGGGCTTTGGTTCGGAACCGCCCCCCTGGTACGACACGAGCATGCTGCTCGCGGTGCCCGTCGTTCCGTCGCCCGCGTAGATCTCGGTGTCTTGGCTGATCGCGAGGACGGTGCTCGTGCCGCCGGTCGGGGCGTACGCCGCGAGCAGGGCCGTGGCGGCCGCGGGCACCCGGTCCACATCCCAGGAGGAAACGGCCCGCGCCCGGGTGCCGGACGAGGGCCGGGCGGACGGGCGGGCCGTGGGACGCGGGGACGGCTGCGCGGTCGGGTGCGCCGAAGGGTGGGCGGAGGGCGTCGGGCAGGTGGCCTGGCCGCCGCCGGAACCTCCCCGCCCGGCTGATCCGGCGCCCGCCCCGGTGGTGCCTGCGCCGGTTGCCCCTGCGCCGGTCGTTCCCGGGCCCGAGCGACCGCTGGGGGCGCCGGTATTCGATCCGGCGGCGCCGGCTCCCGCTCCACTTCCCGTCCCGGTGCCGTGTGCGGATCCGGCCGCGGCGGTTCCCGCTCCGGCGCCGCCTGAAGATGTGGCGGTGCCGTTCCTGACGTCGTCGAGGGTCTCGCGGGCGGCGGCGAGGGCGGCCTTGGCGGCCTCGTAGTCCTCCCGGGCGATGGTGTCGTCGATCCGGGCGAGGACCCTGCCCCGGCGGACCTTCTCTCCCACCTTGACGTAGACCTTCTCGACCACGCCCTCCGCCCCGAAGGCGAGATCGCGCACCCCCGTGTCGACGGTGTTGCCCGCGGCCGAGACGTACGCCGTGACCGTGCCCCGCCTGACCGAGGCGAGCGACATCCGGCCGGCGTCGGAGGGGTCGCCGCCGGTGGCGGAGATCACGGCGACGCTCGCGATGACGATCCCCGCCAGCGCGAGCCCTCCGACGCGGTATGGAGCGCTCGATCTCATGGCGGTCATCCTGCTGGCGCCACGTCACCGATGGCTTGGCCGCACCTGAAAGTTGTCTGTGTATGCGGACTGTCAGCAAACCCTCAGCATCGGCCGAGGTTGCCCGAAGCGGGGTTTGCCAGGGTTCCACGTCGTGAAGCTGTCGACGAAGCGCCGGACGCTGGTCATCAACGGCGTCCTGGTGGTGCTGCTGCTCGGCGGGATCGCCGCGGCCTGGGCGTCACTGGGAGGCGACTCCTCCGCCGGGGCCGCGCCGCTGACGACCCGGGTGACCCGCGGCACCGTGCTCGCGTCGGTGTCGGCGTCCGGTTCCGTCGAGAGCGCCCGGACCCGGACGCTCTCGTTCGGCACGAACGGTACGGTGGAGGCCGTGCTGGTCGAGACCGGCGACAAGGTCAGGAAGGGCCAGGTGCTCGCCCGTCTCGACGACACGGCGGCCCGGGAGAGCCTGGAGGCGGCCAAGGCGAGCCTGGACGCCGCCGACGACGCCGACACCTCGACGGCCTCGGGCTACTCGCAGTACATCAGCGCGAGGAACGCCTACCGGTCGGCGAAGCGGGCGCTGGCGGGAACGGTGCTCAAGGCGCCGTTCGCGGGGATCGTCACGGCGGTCAACGGCGCGGAAGGCGGGTCCTCGGGCGGGTCCGGCGCCTCCTCCTCCCAAACCGGGCAGGGACAGTCCCAGTCTCAGTCACAGGGCGGGTCCGCCGGTTTCGTCGAGATCGCCGACCCCGCGCGGCTGCGGATCGTGGGCGACTTCACCGAGGCCGACGTCACCAGGATCAGGACCGGCCAGCCCGCGACGGTGACCTTCGACGCCCTCACCGGGGTGACGGCCGCCGGCAAGGTGTCCGTGATCGACCCGCAGCCGCAGACGAACAACAACGTCGTCCAGTACGCGGTGACGGTCACGCTGACCGGCGTCCCCTCCTCCGTACGGCTCGGGCAGACGGCCACGGTCCAGGTGACGGTGGGCAAGGCGGACGACGTGCTCACGGTGGCGTCCTCGGCGGTCACCACGGCGGGCGGCCAGTCGCTGGTGACCGTGCTGGAGAACGGCAGGCAGGTGGTGAGGCGGGTGGAGGCGGGCCTGAAGGGCGACACGACCACCGAGATCAAGTCGGGGCTCCAGGAGGGCGACCAGGTGGTCCGGCCCCAGGCCACGACCACCGGCGGAGGCGGCGGCATCCAGTTCCCGGGCGGTGGAGGCGGATTCGGCCGCGGCTTCGGCGGCGGCGCGGGTGGAGGCGCGGGGGGCGCGAACAGGGGCGGTGGTGGCCGATGAACCCCACCCCGCCGCCCGTGCTCGTCCTCGGCCAGGTCACCAAGGTGTACGGCGAGGGCGAGACCGCGGTGCGCGCGCTGCGCGGGGTGTCGCTCACGGTCGAGCGCGGCGACTACGTGGCGATCATGGGGGCCTCGGGGTCCGGCAAGTCGACGCTGATGAACATCATCGGCTGCCTTGACGTGCCGTCCGGCGGCACCTACCACCTGGACGGCACCGACGTCGGCGCCCTGGACGAGCGGCGGCTGGCGATCGTCCGCAACCGGAAGGTGGGGTTCGTCTTCCAGTCGTTCAACCTGATCCCCCGGATGAGCGCGCTCGCCAACGTCGAGCTGCCCCTGGCGTACGGCGGGGTCCACGCCGCGGAGCGGCGCCGCCGGGCGCTGGCCGCGCTCGACCGGGTGGGGCTGGCCGACCGGGTCCACCACCAGCCCAACGAACTGTCCGGCGGCCAGCAGCAGCGGGTGGCGGTGGCCCGCGCGCTCGTCACCGCGCCGACCCTGCTGCTCGCGGACGAACCCACGGGGGCCCTCGACAGCACGTCCAGCGGAGACATCATGAGCATCTTCGACCGGCTGAGCGCGAGCGGCCGGACCCTCGTCCTCATCACGCACGAGGAGGAGGTCGCCGCCCACGCCAAGCGGGTCGTCCGCCTCATGGACGGCCGGATCGTGGACGACGTGCGCACCACCCCGGTGGGCGGCCTGCCTCCGCGGCTCGCCGGGGTGGCCTCGTGAACGCCGCGGAGGTCCTGCGCTTCGCGCTGCGCGGCCTGGCCGCCAACAGGATGCGCAGCGCGCTCACCATGCTCGGCATCCTGATCGGTGTCGCCGCGGTGATCCTGCTGGTCGCGGTGGGCGAGGGGTCCTCCCGGCAGATCCAGCAGAACATCCAGCGGCTCGGGGCGAACTCGCTGACCATCACGCCCTCCACCTCGGGTGGCGGAGGGGGACCCGGCGGAGGGTTCGCCCGGCTCCTCGGCGGCGGAGGTGGAGGCGGGGGAGGCGGTGGCCAGGGCGCGCGGCAGAACACCGGCCCCCGCACCCAGGCCAGGGACCTGACCCTGGACGACGCGCGGGCGCTGGCCGACCCGGCGAACGCCCCGTCCGTCAAGAGCGTCTCGCCGGTCGTGACCGCCCAGTCCCAGACCGCGACGTACGAGGGGGCGAGCCACTCGATCGGGCAGCTCGTCGGCACCTATCCGAGCTACTTCGAGACGTCCAACAAGCCGGTCGTCAAGGGCGCCTACTTCTACAACGACGACGTGCTCGCCGCACGGAAGGTCGTGGTCATCGGGCACACGGTGGCCGAGGACCTGTTCGGCGCGGTCGATCCGGTCGGCCGGCAGATCACCGTGTCGGGCGTGCCCTTCACGGTCGTGGGCGTGCTCAAGGAGGCCGGCTCGTCGGGGTTCCAGGACGCCGACGACCTGGCGATCGCCCCGCTGCCCGCCGTACAGCAGAGCCTGACGGGGTTCGGGCCGCTGGGACAGATCCTCGTGCAGGCGAAGAGCGCCGAGACGGTGGACGCGGCGCAGAGCGAGGTCGCCGGGGTGCTCGACCAGCGGCACGGGATCACGAACGCGGCGGGCGCCGACTACCGCATCCTCAACCAGGCGACTCTGCAGGAGACGGTCAGCGCGGCGACCGCGACGTTCACGGTCCTGCTCGGCGCGGTGGCCGCGATCAGCCTGCTCGTCGGCGGCATCGGCATCACCAACATCATGCTCGTCACGGTCACCGAGCGGACCCGGGAGATCGGCATCCGGAAGGCGATCGGCGCGCCCAGGGGGGCGATACTGGGACAGTTCCTCGCCGAGGCGACGATGCTCAGCCTGGTCGGGGGCCTGCTGGGCGTGCTGATCGCGGTCGTCGGCGCACAGTTCACGATCGCGGGCGTACGGCCGGTCATCGTCCCGGCCTCGATCGCGCTGGCGCTGGGCGTGTCGGTCGCGATCGGCCTGTTCTTCGGCAGCTATCCCGCCAACCGCGCCGCCGGACTGCGGCCGATCGAGGCCCTGCGCTTCGAATGACCCGGACCCCCAATCCACAACCCGAGCCGCGGACCCACAGAAGGGAGACGGATGTGAGCAGACACGACACAGAGGAGCTTCTGGAGAGCTCGCCGTTCGGCGACGACCTCCAGGAGGTGCTGGCGGCGCATCCGGCGCGGGCGGGCGCGTCCAGGGTGACCCTGGCCCTGGCCGGAGGCGTCCTGCTGGTGGCCGGGCTGCTCCTCGGCATCCAGGCGCACAAGCTCTTCGGCGGTTCCGCGGCGGGACCGGGCCGCGCCGCCGGGGCGGGAGCGTACGGCGGCGGCCAGGGCCCCGCCGGTGTTCAGGGCGGCCAGGGCGCCGCCGGGGGCGGGTACGCGCGAGGCGGAGCCTTCGGCGGTGCGGGCGGCGGCACGGGCAGGGGCGCCGGAGCTGGAAACGGAGGCGGAGGCGGAGGCGGCGCGGGTGGCATGACCTTCGGCACCGTCAAACTGGTCGACGGCGACAAGATCTACGTCCAGACCATGAGCGGTGGGGTGGTCACGGTCACCACCTCCCGGGACACCCGCGTCCAGGTGACCCGGGCGGGCAAGGTCGCGGACATCGAGCCCGGCAGCTTCGTCACCGTCGCGGGGACCGCCGACGCGGAGGGGCAGGTGGCGGCCACGTCCGTCACCCAGGGCTCGCCCGCCGGCAGGAGGGCGGGCTCGTGACCACCGAGGGTCGTCTGCTGGTCGTCGACGACGAGCCCGACATCAGGGAGCTTCTGTCCGCGAGCCTGCGGTACGCCGGATTCGAGGTGATCACGGCCGCGACGGGGCGTGAGGCGGTGGAGCTCGCCGGACAGGCGCGCCCGGATCTGGTCGTGCTCGACGTCATGCTGCCCGACCTGGATGGTTTCGCCGTCTCCGACCGGCTCCGCCAGACGGGGCGGCGGATCCCCGTGCTGTTCCTCACCGCGAGGGACGCCGCCGAGGACAAGCTCGCCGGTCTCGGCCGCGGCGACGACTACGTGACCAAGCCGTTCAGCCTGGAGGAGGTGCTCGCCCGGATCCGGGCGGTGCTGCGCCGCACCCGTTCGGGCGAGCCGCTCCCCGCCCGGCTGTGCGTCGCCGACCTGGAGCTCGACGAGGAGTCGCACCAGGTGTGGCGCAGCGGCGCGCCGGTGCGGCTCTCGCCCACCGAGTTCAAGCTGCTGCACTACTTCATGGCGAACCAGGGCCGGGTGCTGTCGAAAACGCAGATCCTCGACCACGTCTGGCGCTACGACTTCGGCGGAGACCGCAACGTCGTCGAGTCGTACGTCTCCTATCTGCGGCGCAAGGTGGACGCGGTCGAGCCGAAGCTGATCCACACCCTGCGCGGTGTCGGCTATGTCCTCCGTGCCCCGCGTGCGTGAGCGGCTCCGCGCCATGACCGGGGCGGGCCGAAGGCTGCGCCTGCTCGGCGTCCGCGAGCTTCGGCGGCGGGCCGCGCGGACCCCGCTGTGGCTGCGGCTCGTCGCGGGGACGCTGCTGCTCGTGACGCTCGCGATCGCGCTGACCGGCGGTTTCGCCGTACAGCTCCTGCGCGGTTATCTGGTGGACCGGGTCGACGCGCAGCTCTCGGCGTTCGCCCGGCGCCCGTCGGAGCCGCCTTCCGTGTCGCGGCCGAGAGACCCGGACACGGAGACGTTCTCACGGCCGCCGAGGCAGTTCGGCTTCTTCTACATCGTCCTGCTCGACAATGACGGCAGGCTGCTGCACACGGTGCAGGAGCCGCCGAACTCCGATCCGCCCGTGCTGCCCAAGCCGAGGGCGGACCGCGGGCAGTGGCTGTTCACGGTCGAGTCCCCCTCGGGGGACCGGTGGCGGGGGATCGTCGTGCGCGAGGAGCGGCGTGCCCGCTTCCGCGTCGCGGCGGTGAGTCTCGCCGACATCGACGGCACGGTCTCCCGGCTCGCGATGATCGTCACCGGGGTGGGCCTCGCCGTGGTCGTCGCGCTCGGGGTCGCCTGCTACTGGCTCGTACGGCACAGCCTGCGTCCGCTCGGGGAGATCGAGCGGACGGCGGAAGCCATCGCGGCGGGCGATCTGTCGCGGCGTGTCCCGCTCCGCCACCGGCGCACGGAGATGGGCAGGCTCGGCCGGTCCATCAACGGGATGCTCACCCAGATCGAGACGGCGTTCCGGGAGCGGGAGGCGTCGCAGGAGCGGATGCGCCGCTTCATGGCCGACGCCTCCCACGAACTGCGTACGCCGCTGACCTCGATCCGGGGCTACGCCGAGCTGTACCGGCAGCAGCGGTCGCAGGATCCGGAGACGCTGCTTCGCCGCATCGAGGACCAGGCCGTACGGATGGGGTTGCTGGTGGACGACCTGCTGCTGCTCGCGCGGCTCGACCAGCAGCGTCCGCTCGAACGCCGCCCGGTCGACGTGCTCAGCCTCGCGGCGGGGGCGGTCCTGGACGCGCAGACCCTGGCGCCGGACCGGGAGATCGACCTGCTCCGGCTGGACGGGTCGGACGGGCCGGTGCGGGTGCTCGGCGACGAGGCGCGGCTGCGGCAGGTCGTCGGCAACCTGGTGAGCAACGTCCTGCGCCACACGCCCGACGGCACCGCCTTCCGCGTCGGCGTGGGCAACCTGCCGGGCCCGTTCGCGGTGATCGAGGTGGCCGACGACGGGCCCGGTCTCGCGCCCGGCGACGCCGGCCGCGTCTTCGAGAGGTTCTACCGCGCCGACCCCGCCCGCAGCCGGTCCGACTCCGGCGGAACGGGACTGGGGCTGTCCATCGCCGCCGCCCTCGTGCAGGCGCACGGCGGCACCATCACGGCGGACAGCGAACCCGGGCGCGGCGCGGTGTTCCGCATCCGCATCCCCGCCTGCCCGCCCGTCGAGAAAGGCTGACAGATGCCAGGCACTTCGAGATCCGCCTTACGTCGTCCGTACGCCGCCGTGGTCGCGGTGCTCCTCACGGCCACGGTGGCCGGCTGCGGTGGTGGAGACGCCGGCGCCGGTGGCGCTGCGGCCGGTGGTGGCGCGGGTGGTGGCGCTGCGGCCGGTGGCGCGAGTGGCGGCGCGGGTGGCGGCGGTGGTGCGGGCGGTGCCGCGACCGCCGGCCGGGCCGCGGACGCCGGCTCCCGGGCGGCGTTCGCCGAGTGCCTGCGCCAGAACGGCGTCGCGCCGCCGAGTGGCCGCCCTACCGCGTGGCCCAGCGGGCGGCCCACCGATTGGCCCAGCGGGCGGCCGACCGCGTGGCCCAGCGGAAGGCCCAGTGGCAGGCCGGGCGGGGGCTTCGGCGGGTTCCGCTCGATGGACCCGGCGACGCGGAAGGCGTTCGAGGCGTGCCGCTCGCTGATGCCGCAGGGAGGCCAGGGCGGTTTCGGTCGGCGCGGTGGAGATCCCCAGGCCTTACAGGCGTTCCGCACCTGCATGAAGGACAACGGCGCCGAGATCTCCGGCGCGGTCCGCGTCCGTGACCTCGCGACGGCGGACCCCAAGGCTGCCAAGGCGTACGAGAAGTGCAGGGTGCTGCTGCCCACCGCCACGCCCACCCCCGCCCTCGGCGCCTGACGACCCGCGCGCTGACGACCCGGACGCCGTCCGCCGCTCGCGGCCGGGTGCCGGCGAAACGGGCCGGCCGCCGCTCCAACCCCGGCCCCGGCGGCTGATTCGAGGGCCTTCCCCGGGGAAGGTCGGGTGGTATGGCGGGGAACGACAGGCTGCGAGCGGCCCTGGAGAGCCTGCGGCGTCACCTCGATCAGGACCTGTTCCCTCTGGAGATCGGGGACGCCGCGGCCGATCGGCGCGTGCTGAAGGAGCTGCGCGGACAGCTCGACGACTACCTGCTGCCCCGGCTCGCGGCCATCGACGCTCCGCTGCTCGCCGTCGTCGGCGGTTCGACCGGGGCGGGCAAGTCGACGCTGGTCAACTCGCTCGTCGGCACGACCGTGACCGAGCCGGGGGTGCTGCGGCCCACCACACTCGCGCCGACGCTGGTGTGCAACCCCGCCGACTCTCCCTGGTTCACCTCCCCGGTGATCCTGCCCGGCCTGGCCAGGGTGACGGGCGGCGCGATCGGGGGAGCGTCCGGCGGGGGACGGGGCGAGCCCGGCACCCTCCGGATCGCCCCCGTGGAGGCGCTGCCCCCCGGGCTGGCGCTGCTCGACGCCCCCGACATCGACTCGGTCGTCACCGCCAACCGAGAACTGGCCGCGCAACTGCTCGCCGCCGCCGACCTGTGGCTGTTCGTCACGACCGCCGCGCGGTACGCGGACGAGGTGCCGTGGAGTTTCCTGCGCCTGGCCCGGGAGCGGAGCACGGCACTCGCGGTGATCCTCCAGCGGGTGCCGGACGAGGCGCGTGAGCCCGTGGCCGCCGACCTGGCCCGGCTGCTCGCGGACAACGGCCTGGCCGGCACGCCGCTGTTCGCCGTACCGGAGCTGGCGCTGCCCTCGGAACGGGCCCGGCTGCCCGCGGCCGTCGTGCAGCCGATCGCGACCTGGCTCGCCGATCTGTCGGTGGACGCCAAGGCCCGAGCCGAGGTGGTCCGGCGCACCCTCACCGGGGCGCTCGACAGCCTCGCGACCCGGGTGCCCGATCTCGCCGACCGCGTCGAGCGCCAGCGCGCGGGCATCGCCGAACTGCGCGCCATCGCCGACAAGGCGTACGACGTGGCGATGTCGGCGTTCGGCGAGGGCATGCGGGACGGCAGGCTGCTGCGCGGGGAGGTGCTGGCCCGCTGGCAGGACTTCGTCGGGACCGGCGACCTCATGCGGTCGCTGGAGTCGCGGATCGGCTGGCTGCGCGACCGGATCGCGGCGGCGTTCCGCGGCCGTCCCGCCCCCGACCGGGAGCTGCGCGTGGCGCTGGAGAGCGGGGTCGAGTCACTGATCCGGTCCACCGCCGACGGCGCCGCCGAGCGGGCCGTCGAGGCGTGGCTGGCCCTGCCCGCCGGGCGCGACGTGCTGGACAGGTCCGGCGTCGCCGTCTCCGGACGTCTCGGCCGCGCCTCCGCCGACCTGCCCCGCCGGGCGGGCGAGGCCGTACGCGCCTGGCAGGGCCACGTGCTCGACCTGGTCAGGTCGGAGGGCGCCGATCGGCGCACACTCGCCCGGGCGGCGTCGTTCGGGGTGAACAGCCTGGGGGTGCTGATCATGCTGGCGGTCTTCTCCACGACGGGCGGGATCACCGGCATAGAGCTGGGCATCGCCGGAGGCACGGGCGTGCTGAGCCAGAAGCTGCTGGAGGCCGTCTTCGGCGACCAGGCCGTACGCACCCTGACCCAGGAGGCCCGGGAGGACCTGCGCCGCCGGGTCCGGGCGCTGCTCGACGAGGAACGCGCCCGCTTCTCCTCGCTGGTCGAGGGGCTCGGCCCGGCCACCGAGACGGCGGCCCGGCTGCGGGAGGCCGCCAAGGCCGTACAGGAGAGGGGCGATCTTTGAAGCTCCTGCGCAGGAAGGCGGAGGTGTCGCTGGACGCCCGCCTGGAGGCGCTCGCGGAGGCCGCCGACCTGGCGGAGGGCCGGCTCGGCCACGACTCCGTCGAGCGCGCCCGCGCCGTGGTGACCCGGGCCGGCGTACGGCGGGGCCTGTCGGTGGACCACACGGCCGTGGCTCTCGCGGGAGCGACGGGCAGCGGGAAGTCGTCGCTGTTCAACGTGGTGTCCGGGACGGAGCTCGCGACCGTCGGTGTGACCCGCCCGACCACGTCGAAGGCGCAGGCGGCCCTGTGGGGCCCAGATGGCTCCGGCCCGCTGCTCGACTGGCTCGGCGTCCCGGTGCGGCACACCGTCGAAGGGAAGACGTCGGGGCTGATCCTGCTCGACCTGCCCGACCACGACTCGATCGAGCTGTCCCACCGCGAGGAGGTGGACCGTCTCGTCGCCGTGGTCGACCTGCTGGTCTGGGTGCTCGACCCGCAGAAGTACGCCGACGCGGCCGTGCACGAGCGTTACCTGCGGCCGCTCGCCCGGCACCGGGACGTCATGGTCGTGGTGCTCAACCAGGTGGACCGGCTGCCCGAGCACGCCGTCAAGCGCTGCCTGGACGACCTGCGGGGACTGCTGGAGGCCGACGGCCTCGACGACGTGCCGCTCCTCGCCGTGTCCGCCCGCACCGGTGCGGGCATCCCCGAGCTGCGGGAGCTGCTCGACCGGAAGGTCTCCCGCCGCCGTGCCTGGTCGTCGCGCCTCGCCGCCGATGTGGCCTCGTCCGCCGCGGCGCTCTGGGCCGACACCCGGCCCGCGGTCACGGGCGACGTGCCGGCGGCCGTACGGGCATTCGCCCCCACCCCGGACGCCCGGGCGCTGACGGCGGCCCACGCTTCCGCTCCGGCGGAGACGGCGGCCCGCGCTTCCGCTCCGGTGGAGGCGACGCCCTCGCGCGCGGACGCCCGGACTCCGGACACGGCGTGGCGGGGCCCCGCACCGGCCGGGACGGCGCACGCGGGGACGACGCCGGCCGGGCAGGACCGGGCGTCGGCGCCGGGGGATGTGGTCGTGCCGGAGGTCACCGTGAGCAGGGCCCTGACACGGGCGCTCGCACAGGCGGCCGGGGTGCCGGTCGTGGTGGACGCCGTCGCGAAGTCACACCGGCACCGCTCGACCGCCGCGACGGGATGGCCGGTGACGCGCTGGCTGCGGAAGCTGAGGCCCGACCCGCTGCGCCGCCTGCACCTGGCCCGCGGCAGCCGGTCGTCGCTGCCCCCGGCCACCGCCGTGCAGGCGTCCGCCCTCGACACCGCGCTGCGAGATGTGGGGGCCGCCGCCTCGGCGGGGGTGCCCGAGCCGTGGGCGACAGCCGTACGGCACGCCGCCCGCTCGCGGTCCGGTGAACTGACCGACACCCTGGACCGGGTGGTCGCGACCGTCTCCGGCGGCGTGTCCCGGGCTCCGCGCTGGTGGCGGGTGGCCGGGACGGCCCAGTGGCTGACCGTGGCCGCCATGGCGGCCGGGGCGATCTGGCTGCTCGTGGTGTTCGGGCTCGACTATCTGATGCTGCCCCGGCCGTTCACCCCGACCCTGGGCCGGGCGCCCTGGCCGACCGTGCTGCTGATCGGCGGCGCGCTGCTGGGAGTGCTGATCGCCCTGGTGTGCCGTGCGGCGGCCTGGCTGGGCGGGCGACGCCGGGCACGCAGGGCCGCCAGAGCCCTGCGCGCCCGGATCGAGCAGGTCGCCGTGGAGTTGATCGTCACCCCTACACGGGATGAGCTGTCCCGCTATGCCAGGTTCGCCGAGTGCGTGACCGTCGCCGCGTCCTGACCACCCGCCGGGACGCGCCGGGTCAGGGGCGTTCGGCGGGCGGGATGGTGCCCGACGGGTCGGGCGTGACGGCGTGGGCGGGGTCGGGGTTGGCCAGGGTGTCGAGGTTGGGACGGCCGGCTTCGATCCGGCGCGGGCCCATCTCGCTGTCCTCGGCCGCCGCCTTCGCCTCGGCGGCGGCGCGCTCGGCCTCCGCGACCGCCTCGCTGCCCGCCGCGCTCAGCTCACGCCTGCCGCCTTCCGCCGTGGTGGCGGAGGAGGCGGGCAGCGCCTCGGTGAACGCCTTGGACACCGAGTTGAGCGCCGAGGTGACCTCGCTCGGGATCACCCAGAACGTGTTGCCCTCGCCCTGCGCGAGCTGGGGCAGCACCTGGAGGTACTGGTAGGCGAGCAGCTTGGGGTCCGGGTCGTTGCGGTGGACGGCCTGGAACACCTCGTCGATCGCCTGCGACTGGCCCTGGGCCTTCAGGATCTGCGAGGTCCGCTCGCCCTCGGCCCGCAGGATGGCGCTCTGCTTCTCGCCCTCCGCCGTGAGGATCTGCGACTGACGCTGGCCCTCGGCCGTGAGGATCGCCGCGCGCTTGTCCCGCTCGGCGCGCATCTGCTTCTCCATCGCGTCCTTGATGGTCTTCGGCGGGTCGATCGCCTTGATCTCGACCCGGTTGACCCGGATGCCCCACTTGCCGGTGGCCTCGTCGAGCACGCCGCGCAGCTGGCTGTTGATCACGTCGCGGGAGGTGAGCGTCTTCTCCAGGTCCATGCCACCGACCACGTTGCGCAGGGTCGTCACGGTGAGCTGCTCGACGCCCTGGATGAAGTTGGCGATCTCGTACTCCGCCGCCCGGGGATCGGTGACCTGGAAGTACAGCACCGTGTCGATGTCCACCACCAGGTTGTCCTCGGTGATGACGGGCTGCGGCTGGAACGACACCACCTGCTCGCGCAGGTCCAGGAGCGGACGGACCCGGTCGATGTACGGGATCACGAAGTTCAGGCCGGGACCGAGCGTGCGGTAGTACCTGCCCAGGCGTTCGACGTTGCCGGCCCGGGCCTGCGGCACGATGCGGACCGACCGTAGGACTGTGAAGACCACGACCAGGGCGATGACGATTCCGGCGATTACTGCTCCGTCCATGCTCACTACTCCCGGGGGTACACGAGGGCGGTGGCGCCCTCGATCTCTATGACGTCGACCGTGGCCCCTGCCGGGATCACGAGCGTCTCGTCGTATGCGCGGGCCGACCACTCCTCGCCGCCTATACGTACCCGGCCGTCCCTGCCGGTGACCTCGGCGGTCACGTACGCGGGCTTGCCGATCAGCGCGGACACCCCGAAGCGGCGCGGCGGAGGCTGCTTGATGTGCCGCAACGCGAGGGGCCGTACTCCGGCGAGGCCGGCCGCGGAGGCGATGACGAACACGGCGAGCTGGAGCGCGGGCGGCAGCCCGACGAGCGCGACCACCGTCGTGAGAAGAGCCGCGATCGACAACAGTCCCAGCGCCGCGGTCAGCGTGAAGATCTCCGCGACGCCCAGCACCGCCGCCAGGATGAGCCATACGATCCAGGAGTCCATTGCCGCCTCCATAGCAATGAACGAATGTCATCACCGTCTGGTTCCTCCCTCAAACCTAACGTGCCGGGGAAACGGCCGTACCGGAGCATCGCGGGCGGGGGCCTGGCGGTTCAGCTTCTCGTGACGTCCGGCGCGGACGGAGCGGACGGCGCTGACGGAGCGCCCGGCAGCCGTGACCCGGCGGGCAACAGCGGTTCGCACGCGTCCACCGCCGCTCCGTAGATCCGCGACGATCCGTCGACCTTCTCGCCTCTGATGTCCAGGTTGACCAGGCCGTCCGACGAGAAGGTGACGTCGGGGAAGCCGGGCAGGTCGTGCGCGCGCATGCAGGCCGTGAAGGCGGCGCCTGTCTCCGCGCCGGTCGTGCTGCTCACGGCGGCGGTCCTCACTGTGGTCGTGGCGGTCACGGCCGTACGCTTCGCGGTCGCGGTGTCCGCGCCGGTCGCGCGGTTTCCGGCGGCCTTGCCGCCCGTGGCCCCGCCTGTGATCAGGCCGGCCAGCACGGCGATCACGGCCACGGCCGCCACGGCACCCAGCACGATCGCCGGGCCTGCGACGGCATCTGACATTCGCCTGATCGTCGGTCGCGTCATCTCGGCTGCTCCTCGGAGAGTGGGGATCTGTCGACGCGTCCGAGCCAAGCGGGGCACCGGTTACGGGGACGGAACCGGAACGGTTACCCCGCTGTAACCGGTGGACGCGGCATGCTGAAGATCGTGAGGGTGCTGCTGGTCGAGGACCACGAGGAGCTGGCCGGGACGGTCGCCACGGGCCTGCGCCGTGAGGGCATGGCGGTCGACGTGGTGCTGGACGGCCACGCCGCGCTCGTCAACGCCGCCGTGAACGGTTACGACGTGATCGTCCTCGACCGGGACCTGCCCGGCCTGCACGGCGACGAGGTGTGCAGGTCGCTGGTCGAATCGGGGCACCCGGCGCGGGTGCTGATGCTGACCGCCGCCGGCACGATCGACGACAGGGTGACCGGCCTCGGCATCGGCGCCGACGACTACCTGCCCAAACCGTTCGCCTATGCCGAACTGGTGGCCCGGATCCGGGCGCTGGCCAGGCGGTCGCAACGGGCCCTGCGGCCGGTGCTCGTCCACGGCGACCTCCGTCTCGATCCGGCCGCGCGGACCGCCACCCGTGCCGGGCGCCGCCTGCTGCTGAGTCCCAAGGAGTTCGCCGTCCTGGAACTGCTGCTGGCGGCCGAGGGCGCCGTGGTCTCCGCCGAGGAACTGCTGGAACACGCCTGGGACGAGTTCGCCGACCCCTTCACCCAGACGGTGAAGGTGACGGTCAGCCGGCTGCGCCGCAAGCTGGGCGATCCGCCGCTGATCGAGACCGTTCCGCAGGCCGGATACCGCGTCTGAGCCGCTCCCGTCGCGGCCGCCCCGGCCCGCGGGGCTCCCATCGCCACACCGATCACAGACGACCGCCGGTCTGGAGGGTTCCGTGAAGACCGTACGGCTGCGCCTGACCCTGCTCTACACGGGCCTGTTCCTGGTGGCCGGGGCGCTGCTGGTCGCCCTCGTCTACGTCCTGGCCCGCTTCTCGCCGTTCCCCGGCCCGGCACCCGCGCCCACGGCTCCCGGGGGTGGCGGACCGCCCGCCGGGACACTCGGACCGGATCACGTCGCGCAGGCCGCGAACCTGCGCCGCCTGCTGGTGAACTCCCTGGTCGCGTTCGTGGTGGCGGCCTTCGCGGCGATGGTCCTGGGCTGGTTCGCGGCGGGGCGCGCCCTGCGGCCCCTGGGGGCGATGACCGCGACGGTCCGGCGCATCACCGCCGAACGGCTCGACCGGCGGCTGCCCGTCTCCGGGCCGGACGACGAGCTCAGGCGGCTGGCCGTCACCTTCAACGACCTGCTCGACCGGCTGGAGGGGGCGTTCACCGCTCAGCGGAGGTTCGTCGCCAACGCCTCCCATGAGCTGCGCACTCCGCTGACACTGCAACGGGCCACGGCCGAGATCGCGCTCGCCGATCCGGAGGCCGACGCCGAGTCGTTGCGGGCCGTGCTGGGACGCATGCTGGCGGCCGGGGAACACCAGGAACGGCTCATCGAGGCGCTGCTCACCCTGGCCCGCAGCCAGGAGGGCCTGCACCGGCGGGAGCGGCTCGACCTCGCGGCCGTCACCGCGCAGGCACTCAGGCACGGGGACGACCCCGGCCCCCGGATCGAGGCGTCGCTTCACCCGGCGCCCGCCTTCGCCGATCCCGCTCTGATCGAACGTCTGGTGGCGAACCTTCTCGACAACGCGCGGAGGTACAACGTGCCGGGCGGGTGGATCACGGTGTGGACCGGCGTGACAGGAGGCCTCCCCACGCTCAGGATCCGCAACAGCGGCCCGCCGATCCCGGCGGAGCGCGTCCCCCTGCTGCTTCAGCCCTTCCAGCGGCTGCAGAGCGGCAGGAAGGCGGGCCGGGACGGGCTCGGACTCGGACTGTCGATCGTGGCCGCGATCGCCGAGGCCCACCACGGCACGCTGGACGTCCGCCCCCTCTCTGAGGGAGGGCTCGACGTGACCGTCGCCCTGCCCGGTCCCGTCCTGGAGGAAGGCCAGGCCTGACCGTCGCGCTCCGGAGGTGCGTCAGGGGGGAGCGGCGCGGGCGGGGCGCGGGGCGCCGCCGGCGAGCCACTGTGGCCAGGAGAGCTGCCAGTAGCCCCAGCCGTTGTCCCACTCCAGCCTGCGGGAGGTGCCGGTGACGACGACGGGGTCGCCGCGGAGGGCGTGGTCGTAGAACCATCGGGCCTCGTCGGGGCGGACGTTGACGCAGCCGTGGCTGACGTTCACCCTGCCCTGCGCCCACGTGTTGTCCATCGCGTGGACGTACTCGCCGCTGTTGGAGATCCGCACGGCGTAGCCGATGAGCTTGTCGTAGTAGCCGGGGTCGCCCTCGCGGCGGCCCGGCGACACCATGCGGACGGGGTTGCCCTTGTCCATCGTGAGATGGGTGCCGCTCGAAGTGGTGTACTCCCTGGTGGTCGCCATGCCGGCGCTGATCCGCATCCGCCGCGTCACCACCCCGTCCTGCCGTACGACCATCTGGTGGGCCCGGGTGTCGACGGTGCTCACCATCGCCCGGCCCACGGTGAAGGCCACGCTCCGGTCGGCGGCGCCGTACGTGGCGGGGCCGGCGCGGACCCCGGCCAGGTGGGCGGTGAAGCGCACGGTCGTGTTCGCCGGCCACATCCTGCGGGGACGGTAGACGACCTGGGCGGGCCCCGGCCAGCGCCAGGCGCCCTTGACGGGCCCCCGCACCTCCAGCGCGCGTTCGACGGCCGCGCGGTCCTCCACCGGCCGGGTGAACGTCACGACGATCGGCATGCCGATCCCCACCGTCTCCCCGTCGTACGGCGCGACCGAGGCGACGGCCACCTCACGGCGCGGGCGGAGGGTGCGGAAGCTCGCGGCGGCCTGGCCGGTCACGCCCTCGGCTCCGGTGGCGACCGCGTCGACCACGTACTGCGTGCCGGGACGCAGCGTCCAGGAGGACCGCCACACGGTGCGGGACGGATCGAACGCGCCGGGCACCGGATCACGCCCCGCGAACGCCAGCACGGTGGTGAGCCTGCCGCCCTCCGCTCTGACGACGAGGCCCGCGTCGGGCGGCGCCTCCGCCGTGCCCGACGCCGGGGCGATCGTGATGCGCGGCGCGGGCGGCACGCGTACGGCGCAGCCGGCGGACAGCACCGCGCACCACGTGAGCAGCACCGCGAGCACCGCGCGGCCCACGGGCGGCGCGGCGAACCGGCCGTCGGGCGTGTGCCGGTCCGGCCTGCCGGGCCGGATGCCTCGCTGGGGACGCTCGGGTGACTCCACGAGCCCCAAAGATAGCGGGGGGTGACGACAGAAATACGCTAAGTCGCCGGAAGGATCGTCCCCGACACCTCGCCGAGGCTCATCCCGTGCGAGGTCCAGGCCGTGATCGTCACGGCGTCGCCGTCCTCCAGGAACGTGCGGGTCTCGCCCGGCAGCTTCACCGGCTCGGCGCCGTTCCAGGTCAGCTCGATGAGCGAGCCCGGCTGCCCGGCGGACGAGACGGTCCCGCTCGCGAACAGGTCGCCGGTGCGGAGACCCGCGCCGTTCACGGTCAGGTGGGCGAGCATCTGGTCGGGAGTCCAGTACATGTCGCGGTACGAAGGCGTGGAGACCGTCTCGCCGTTCAGGTCGATCCGCAGGGTGAGGTCGAGGCCCCAGGGCGCCTGCCTGGTCAGGTACGGAAGGGGCTCCGGGTCCTGCGACCGGCCCTCGACCCTGGCCTCCTCCAGCGCCTCCAGCGGGGTGATCCACGCCGACATGGAGGTGGCGAACGACTTGCCCAGGAAGGGGCCGAGCGGGACGTACTCCCACGCCTGGATGTCCCGGGCGCTCCAGTCGTTGACGAGCGCGACCCCGAAGACGTGGTCCTCGAACGCGCCGGCGCACCCGCCGAGCGGCGCCGGCACGCCGACGACGAAGCCGAGTTCCGCCTCGATGTCCAGCCTGGCCGAGGGCCCGAAGGACGGCCGTTGCCCGCACGGCCGCCTGATCGGCGTCCCGGACACCACGACGCTGCCCGCCCGGCCGTGGTAGCCGACGGGCAGGTGCCGCCAGTTCGGCTTCAGCGGCTCCTCGCCCGGCCGCAGGATGCGCCCGAGGTTGGACGCGTGCTCCAGCGAGGCGTAGAAGTCCACGTAGTCGGCCACCTCGACCGGCAGGTGCAGGGTGACCTCCGTCAGCGGGATCAGATGGTCGCCCGCGGCCGCGGCCTCGCGCGCCCGTCCCCGCGCCTCCTGCCAGGCCGTACGGCCGAGGGCGAGGAACGGGTTGAGGCTGGGCGCGGCGAAGACGTCCCTGCCCAGGGCGGCCGCCAGGTCGAGGACGTGGTCCCCGACCCGGACGCCGACCCTGCGCGGCTCCCCGGCCCGGGAGAACACGCCGTACGGCAGGTTGCCGAGGCCGAAGCTCATCGCCGCGCCGCCCACGTCCACGCGTAGCCGGTGTCCTCGCAGGCGAGAGCGGCCTGCCCTAGGTCGAGCGGGCGGAACGTGTCGATCATCACGGCCATCTCGGTGGTCTCGGTGTGTCCCTGGCGCACGGCCTCGACGGCGGCCTCCACCGCGCCCGGCTGGGGGCCGTGCGTGAAGCCCGCGGGGTGCAGCGAGATCGAGCCGACGTCGATGCCCGATCCCTTCCTGGCCGTGTAGTCGCCGCCCACGTAGAACATGAACTCGTCGGAGTCCACGTTGTGGTGGTTGTACGGGATCGGCACCGCCTCCGGGTGGAAGTCCAGCGGCCGGGGGCAGAACGAGCAGACGACGAAGCCGGGCCCCTCGAACGTCTGGTGGACCGGCGGCGGCGCGTGGGTCCGCTTCACGATCGGCTCGAAGTCCCGGATGTTGAACGCGTACGGATAGAGGCAGCCGTCCCAGCCGACCACGTCGAAGGGGTGGTTGGCGTAGGTCAGCCGGGTCAGCCCGCCCCGCGTCCTGACCAGGACCGGCACCTCCTCGCCGTCCACGAGCAGCGGCTCGGCCGGCGCCCGCAGGTCCCGCTCGCAGTACGGCGCGTGCTCCAGGAACTGGCCGTACTGGGACAGGTAGCGTTTCGGCGGCCTGATGTGCCCGGCCGCCTCGATCACCAGCGCGGTCACCGGTCCCTCGGGCACCCAGCGGTGGACGGTCCCGGTCGGGACGACCACGTAGTCGCCCTCGGCCATGTCCAGCGCGCCGTACGCCGACTCGAACCTGGCCCGGCCGCTCGCGACGTACACGCACTCGTCGCCCATCGAGTCGCGGTACAGCTCACTCGGGGCGTCGCACGAGGCGTACGAGATGCGGACGTCGGAGTTGCCCGCGAGCGGCAGGCGCCCGGAGACCAGGTCGCCGCCGGGCTTCAGGTCCTGGGTGCGGAAGTGCCGGGGGGAGAGCGGCAGGTTCGGCGTGAGAGCGGGCGTTCCCGCGTCCACGGCCTCGGCCTTGACGATCGCCGTCGGCGCGTGGCGGTGGTAGAGCAGCGAGGAGTCGGAGGAGAAGCCCTCCTCTCCCATGAGCTCCTCCTTGTACAGTCCGCCGCCGGGGGCGCGGAACTGCACATGGCGCTTGCGCGGGACCTCCCCGACCACCCGGTAGTACGGCATGACGCCTCCATGTGTCCGGCTATCGGACGAGCATGTCCTATATATGTACGACGATTCGCCATGCCCGCCCCGATGTCAAGCTTGCGGCCATGAGCACAGCGGAGATCCACCTGTCCGTCTCGACCTGGCGGCAGCCGTCGCCCCCGCCCGCGTCCCGGGCGCGTACGGCGTTGGTCGGACGGATCGCCAAGCGGGTGCTGGCCCTCGGGCCGGGCCGCCTGTGCGTCGGCGTCGACGGGCTCACGGCCGCCGGCAAGACGAGCCTCGGCCACGAGCTCGCCGAGCACATCGCCCGGGCCGGGCGCCCTGTGCTGCGGGCGAGCCTGGACGACTTCAAGCGGCCGTGGCGCGACCGTCATCTGTACGACCGGGAGTCGGGCGAGGGCTACTACCGGAACGCCTACGACTACGACGCGGCGATCGCCCTGCTGCTCGAACCGGCGGGACCGGACGGATCGGGGCGGGTCACGCTGTGCTCCATCGACCCGCTGACCCAGGTGGACCACTCGCTGACGCTGACGAACGCCGCCTCCGACGCGGTCACGATCGTCGACGGGGTCTTCGCGTTCCGTCCGGAGATCGACGCGTACTGGGACCTGCGGATCTGGGTGGAGGTGTCCCCGGAGACCTGGTGCGCCGCGGAGGCGAACGCGACCAGGACTGGGCCGGGTCCGAGGCCGAGGCGCTCCACCTGCATCGCTATCTGCCCGCCGAGCGCGTCTATATCGCGGAGGCCGATCCGCTGGCGCGGGCCGACGTGGTCGTCGACAACACGGTCTTCGCCGGGCCGCGGCTGCTGCGAGGGTGACCGTCAGCGTGGAGGTTCGGTCAGGGCGGTCGTGAGCCGGGCCGCCGCGTCCAGGACGAGCGGGCCCACCTTCTCGGCGTCCAGGTCGGCGAAGCTGATCACCCCGACCGACGCCTCCAGCCAGGGAAGACCCCGGATCGGGGCGGCGATGCCCTGCGCCCCCTCCTGGAGCTGCCCCCTGCTCGTGTACAGCGGCGGCTCCGCGAGGCCCCCCCTCAGCGCGAGCAGCGCCCGCCCGCCCGCGCCGCGCGTCAGGGGGTGGCGCGATCCCTCGCGGTAGGCGACGTGGAGATCGGTCCACGAGGGCTCGACCACTGCGACCGCGAGCCCTTCGTCGCCTTCGGCCACGGTCAGGTGGGCGGTCGCCCCCGCGTGCTCGGCGAGCGCGCGCAGCTCCGGCAGGGCCGCCGCCCGCAGCAGCGGATGCACGGCCTGGGCCAGGACCAGCACGCCGAAGCCCAGGTGCACCCGGCCGTTCGCGTCCCGCCGGGCGAACCCCTCGGCCTGCAGCGTCGTCAGCAGCCGGTAGACGATCGGCCGGCTGAGGCCCAGCTCCTGGGCCAGCTCGGTGGGCGTCCGCCCCCGGTTGGCCTCGGCGAGCAGCCGCAACAGCCGTAAGCCCCGTTCGAGCGTCTGCGCCGACTCGGCCGCCATCATGACTCGATTATCGCCGCCCCGGCACCCTGGAGCGGCGTGCTTCGCGGCTCTTCAGTGGTGCGCCCCGCATTGGTCCGGGGCGGCGAGGACCGGGCAGGACGGTCGCCCATCGGCAGGGACGCGTACGGGCTCGCGGGCGCCCGCCCAGACCTCGTCGCCGCCTTCAGCGCCCGCCCGGCGCCGGCTCAGCGTCCGCTGAGCCAGGTGGCGAACTCGTCGAGGTCGATCAGGCCGTCGCCGTCCGCGTCGACCTTGTTGATCGCCCCCTGTGCGCCCTCGGGCGTGAGCGGCTGCCCGAGCACCTCCATCAGGCGGACGAGTTCCGCGGCCGAGATCCGTCCGTCCTGGTCGGTGTCGATCAGGTTGAAAGTCGCCGCGTATTCGCTCATGCCGTCCTCCTCGGGATCGCGATCAGCACCCTAACCGAAAGCACGCACTGCCCACAGGGATCGCGGCCAACACTTTTCGTCGGTGGCGTCTGGCAGCATGACGACCCATGACGGGAAGCCTGGAGGGGAAGGTCGCTCTGGTCGCCGGGGCGACCCGCGGCGCGGGCCGCGGCATCGCGGTGGAGCTGGGCGCGGCGGGTGCGACGGTGTACGTGACCGGCCGCACCACGCGTGAGCGGCGTTCGGAGATGAACCGCCCGGAGACGATCGAGGAGACGGCCGAGCTGGTCACCGCCGCCGGAGGGCGGGGGATCGCCGTGCCGGTCGACCATCTCGACCACGACCAGGTGCAGGCCCTGGTGAAGCGGATCGACGCCGAGCAGGGCGGGCTCGACGTGCTGGTCAACGACATCTGGGGCGGGGAGCTGCTGTTCAGCTGGAGCGACCGGCTCTGGGAGCACTCCCTCGACGACGGCCTGCGCATTCTGCGGCTCGCCGTCGACACGCACATCGTCACCAGCCACTACGCGCTGCCCCTGCTGATCCGCAGGCCGGGCGGCCTGGTCGTGGAGGTGACCGACGGCACGGCGGAGTACAACGCCGCCAACTACCGCCTCTCGTTCTTCTACGACCTCGCGAAGACCTCGGTGCTCCGCATGGCGTTCGCGCAGGCCAAGGAGCTGGCGCCGTACGGCGCGGCGGCGGTGTCGCTCACGCCCGGCTGGCTGCGCTCGGAGATCATGCTGGAGCACTTCGGCGTGACGGAGGCGACCTGGCGGGACGCGCTGGTTCGCGAGCCGCACTTCGCCATCTCCGAGACCCCGGCCTTCGTGGGGCGGGCGGTCGCGGCCCTGGCCGCCGACCCCGAGGTGAGCCGCTGGAACGGGCAGTCGTTGTCCAGCGGGGGGCTCGCCCAGGTCTACGGCTTCACCGACGTGGACGGCAGCCGCCCGGACGCCTGGCGCTACATGGTCGAGGTGCAGGACGCCGGCCGCCCCGCCGACGTCACCGGATATCGGTAGCGGCGGAGCCGCCGAGGGTGGCGGTGACCAGGGTCCAGTCGACGTGGGCGACGGCGGCGTTGCCGCCCGCCGTGCCCGCGACCCAATGCGTGACCTGCGGCGCCTCCCTGCTGTCCGGCACGACCCAGGTCGCCCCGGTGTCGACGCCGTCGCGGGACAGCCGGGCCACGCCCGCGCTGTCCACCGCGACCCTCCAGGTGGCCGGCCGCCCGGCGCCGGTGAGCGAGACGACCTTCTCCCAGGTGCCGGAGCCCTTCTCCCAGGTGCCGGAGCCCTTCTTCATCGTCCACACACCGCTCCGCTGCACCGTCAGCATCAGCCGCCGGGCGCCGTTGGCGACCTTGCAGCCGAGAGCGACCCCCTGTCCGGTGCGGGGATCCAGGGCGCTGTCGTCGATCACCCGGCCGTGGAACTCCAGAGTGAAGTCGCAGGCCGTGGTCACGTCGAGCGGCAGCGTGGCCGCCGCGACCCGGCTCGTGGTGCTGCGCAGGCGCAGGCCGCCGTCCAGGAGCGACGCTCCGCCCGCCGGGTCGAGCCGCCAGCCCTGCCAGGACCCGCCGGCCACATGGTCGGTGACCTCCAGCAGGTCGAGCACGGCTTCCCCGTCGCTCCGGACCGACACGCCCCTCGGGCCGGACGACGCGGGGAGGGCCCACCGGGAGGCCGTTGGGGAGGCGGAGGGGAGGGACTGCGCGACCACGGTGCCCGCGGCGTCGACGATCAACCGCCACCGGTCGCCCGCGCCGGGGACGGGCACCGGCCCCTGCGCGGTCAGCACCTGCGGCCCGCCGGGACGGACGACGGCCGTGAGGAGCCGCCTGCCCGTGTCCACCTCGATCCTCAGGCCCTCACCCGAGGCGGGAAATCGGGTCACCCTGCCGTGGAAGGTCAGGACGAAACCGCCCGGCGGTCCGTACGGACGGCTGATCCGCCCGGCGGCGAGGCGCAGCGCGCCCGCCGGGTCCGGCACCGTCACACCGCCGCGCCGGGTCCATCCGTTCCATCCGGGGGCGATCCCGGTGAAGACCTCCGGCAGGTCGAGCCGGGCGGCCCTGATCTCGATCTGGTTGTGCTCCCAGACGACGAAGAACCGGCCCGGCTCGTACTCGTCGGCCGAGGCGTAGACGTCCCAGCCGCGGGCCGCCCCCGAGGTCAGCCTCCTGCCGTCGGCGAAGAGCCGTCCCGGGCCCCACGGCGTGCCCGGCAGTTTGACCTTGTAGTGGAGGACCTCGCGGTACTGGTCGGGCTTGCCGGACGCCGGGCCGGTGAACGGACCGGCCAGCGTGTTGTAGATCGTCAGGTAGCGGCCGTCGGAGTCCCGGGTGAAGAACGTCTTGACGTAGTAGTTCGGCAGTTCCGGGTCCACGGCGAAGGCGGACCAGGTCAGCCCGCCGTCCACGCTCGTCGCGGTCGCGGCGTACGCCGCGTGCGAGCGGTAGTACGCGTCCTTGTCCGCCGCGGTGCCGCCGCGGATCGTGCGGGCGACCATGAGCAGCGTGCCCGGGTCGTCCTGGGCCACCACGACCTGCGGTTCCTCCACCGACAGGCCGGGCGGGTTGGCCGCGAGAGCGCCGGGCGTCCAGGTGACCAGGTCCGCCGAGCGCAGCACGCCGGCCCTGGTGGTGCCCCCCGCCGCCTGCCAGTACGGCACCAGCCACAGGCCGTCGTGCCTCAGCGGTTTGCCGGCCACCACGACCCCTCTGGTGTTGGCGGGCACGGCCACCGACACGGGGAAGCCGGTCCACGTGCGGCCGCCGTCGGTGCTCTTCTTCGCGACCATTGTGACGGGGAAGCCGTCGACGTTCCCGGCGGCGTCGCGGTCGGCGCCGATGGTGATCCGGCCGAGGAGCGCCAGCAGCGTCCCGCCGTCCTTGAGGAACATGACGTAGTGGTAGCGGTGCTCGGACGTGTCGGCCGCGAGCGTGCCGATTGTCCAGGTGCGGCCCGCGTCGCCGGAGCGGCCGTACATGATCGCGCCCTGGTCGGTGGGGGAGGAGTCGTGCGCGTCGGCCACTCCGGCACGCCAGGCCACCACGAGACGGCGGGCGTCGAGCGCGGCGATGTCGGGCACCCGGTTGCCCTCGTGCGGAAGCTCGCCCGGCGCCGGGCCCTCGGCGCGGCCATCTACCCGGCTGTACACGGTGACGGGGTCGCGGACGGCGGCGCCGACCACGTCGATATCGGGCCACGACCGGTCAGACTGTGCCATCGTCCCAGGGAACACGCCCGCCAGACGGCAGACAGGGCGGTCGTAGGGAATTCAATTCATGTGCATCTACCGGTAATGTCCACCGCCGCCTCGCCCCGGGCGGCGGGTCGCGCCGCCCGAGGGCGGTGACGCGGAGTGGGGGGACAGGCGGGTCGTTCGCGTGGGGCCGTGCCGCCGCCGTTCACGCGCGTCCCCCGGGGCCCGCTCGGGGCACCGGGGGACGCCGGGGGACGCCGGGGGACGCGCGCCTGCCGGGCGGGCCGCCGCGCCGTGACCGGCCGGGCCCGGTGGAGGTCAGGGGATGGCCACGCAGCCCGGAGCGGGAGCGGAGTTGACGCCGTTCCAGGAGGCGAGGAAGCCCAGGGTGGTGGTGGCGCCCGCGGCGAGGGAGCCGTTCCAGCTCACGTTCTTCGCCGTCACGTTCGCCCCGCTCTGGGCGACTGTGCCGTTCCACGCCTGGGACACCTGCTGGCCGTTCGCGAAGGTCCAGGTCACGGTCCAGCCGCTGATGGGGGCCGCGCCGGTGTTCTTCACCGTGACTTCGGCCTGGAAGCCGCCGCCCCACTGGTTGGTGACCACATAGGAGGCGGCGCAGCCCGAGGAACTGGGCCGGGCCGACGGCGACTGGGACGGCGACTGCGACGGCGATGCGGACGGTGACGGCGAGGGAGAGGGCGAACGTGAGGGCGACGCGGAGGGCGACGGCGACGGCGAACGCGAAGGCGACGCGGACGGCGACGGCTGTCCGCCGCTGAGCAGCGCCGCCAGGGCCGGGTACCACCTGTCGGCCATCTTCTGGTCGCCGCTCGCGTTGGGGTGGACGCCGTCGTAGGTGTCCGCGCTCGTGCTGAAGCCGGTCCACTGGTCGACCACCTGGATCGGGGACGCCGCGGTGGTCTTGGCGGCGGCCCAGCCGGGGATGGCGTTGTTCAGGTCGACCACCCGCTGCCCGCACTCGGGGCAGGTGCCCGGGTTCATCGGAATGATCTTCGCGACCAGCACCCGCATGTTCGGGTTGCTGGCCCGCATCTGGTCCACGAGCTTGCCGTACGCCGCGAGGACGGTCGCGGTGGGCTTGTTGCTCCACACGTCGTTGGTGCCGAAGTGCATCAGCACGATGTCGGGACGGGTCGCCGAGAGCCATCCGGGCAGCTGGTTCTGGTCGGCCACGTTGGTGACCAGCGCGCCGCCGTGACCCTCGTTGTCGCCGTCGTAGGCGACCGAGCAGCCCTGGGGAGGCAGCGTTCCCACCATGTCGATGTTGGTGAAGCCGTTGCTCTGCAACCTGTTCCAGAGCAGGGCCCGCCAGCAGCCGGGCGATCCGGTGATGGAGTCGCCCAGCGCCATGATCCGCACCGGGGCCGCCTGTGCGGGCCGGGTGACGAGCAGCCCGAGCACCACGAGCAGGGCCGCCAGGGCCGCGCTTCTCTTCGACATACCGCTCTCCCTCGTGCCGTCCGGCGCGATGGTAGGGAGCGGTGAGCCGTCCGGCCCAGGGACGGCCCTGGGAGAACGGGCCTACCTGGGACGATTCATGTACGTTTCAGTTTTGATCTTGCATCAGGATCCTGCGTGCGATCTTGAACGGGACCTGGCCGGGACGGGTGCCGCGACCGGCCCGCACCCGCCGTCGCCTGGGGCGATGCGGGTTCCGCCGGGGCGGCGGGACCGAATATGCTGCAGGTCCGTTCGCTTTTTCGCACGTCACCGAGAGGATTCGGTCCCCATGTACAAGGAGTTCCTCGGCGAGGTCGTGGTGTGGCTGATCCCCATCGTCATCCTCGTGGGCATCGCGCTGCTGGTGACCAGCCACGGCTGACGCCGAGCCGTGAGGGCCGGACCGTCATGGTCCGGCCCTTTTCCGTTGTGCCTGGTTGCGGTGGTTTCGGCGTTCCCGAACCACGCCAAGGGGTCCCCGATGGTCTATCTGGTAATGAATCCCTACAAAAGTATCACTAGGCCAGAATCTTGATCAAAACTTCCTCGGCGTGTGATACTCCGCCAGTGACGATCGGTGTGGTCACTGGACGAGGCCCAGGCGAGGGGCGTCCGGCCACATGCCTACCGCGAGAGGGAGACGGCCGTGACTTCCGAGGCGATCGACATCAGGCCACCGGCGAGATCGTTATCCCTGCCATTGCGCCGTACCCTCCGTCCCCTGCTTCGTGACCCGGTAAACACGCTCGCCGGATTGGCCCGGCAGGCGCGCGGCGAGGTCGTCCGGCTCAACCTGGGTCCGTTCCGCCCCTACCTCGTAAGTCATCCGGACCACGTACAGCACGTTCTGCGCGGCGACTGGGAGAACCACCCGCGGGAGGGCGTCTTCTGGAAGCCGGTGGAGCGGCTGGCCGGCCGGAGCATCCTCACCGAGGGCCCCGACTGGGAGTCCAGCCGGAGAATCCTGCAGCCCCTCTTCACCGCCAGGTACGTCGCGAGCCTGGCCCAGGACATGGCCGAGACGATCGACAAGGAGCTCACGGCCTGGGAGGCGTACGCCCGGGAGGGGCGCTGGATCGACATCTGCGAGGAGCTGGCCCGCCTGGTGAGCCGGATCGTCATCCGGGTCCTGTTCGGCGACAAGATCTCCGTCGCGGACGCCGAGCGGCTGGCCCCGGCGTACGCGATCGCCGCGACCTCGTTCACCTCCCGGTTGCTGGTGCCCTTCGCGCCCGAGTGGTTCCCGATGCCCGGAGACCGGGCTTTCAGGCGAGCGGTCGAGGTGATCGACGACGTGGTGCTGCCGCTGGTCAGGCAGGCCCGCAGGGATCCGGGTGACGGCAACGACATCATCTCGGCGCTCGCCCGCGCCCGTGCCGACGAGGACGGCCCGGCCGCCGAACGGCGGATCCGCGACGACCTCGTCAGCATCTACGGCGCGTCGGGCGAGACCACGGCGGTGGCGCTGACCTGGCTGTGGCCGCTCCTCCACGATCACCCAGAGGTCGCCGCGCGTCTGTACGAAGAGGTGGAGACGGTCGTCGGGCGCGGCCCGGTGGACGCGTCCTGCCTGCCCCGGCTGACCTACCTCAAGTCGGTGTTCCAGGAGATGCTCCGGCTGTATCCGCCGGGCTGGATGATGCCGCGTATGGCGCTGGGGGCCAACCTCCTCGGCGACGTGCCGATCGAGCCTGGTTCCACCCTGCTCATCAGCCCTTACGTGACCCAGCGGCTGGAGGAGTTCTGGGACCGTCCGGACGAGTTCGACCCCGAGCGGTTCGCGGTGGACAGGCGTGAGCGGCGGCACCGGTACGCCTACTTCCCCTTCGGCGGAGGCCCCCATCTCTGCATCGGCCAGCACCTCTTCTACATGGAGGCGCCGCTGATCGTGGCCGGCATCCTGGCGCGGTTCCGGCCGCAGGTGCGCGCCCCCAGGCCGCTCACGCCGTTCCCGGGCGCGTCGATGCGGCCCAAGGAGACAATCGAGGTGCGCCTTGAGCCCGTCGCCGGAGGCGCCGGGGCATGAGCACGGCACCACGCCCCGACGCCGGGCAGCGGGCGTCGGCGGTGGCAAGTGGCAGGACCTGCGCCCTCGCGGCGCGCTGTCAGCGGGACCTCCAGGAGTGCGCCGCCGCGTTCCCCGAGCTGTTCGCGGCCAGGCCGTTCGACGCGACGCTGTACGCGTCGGTGTCCCTGGCCAACGCGTTCGGGTCTCCGGACGCGACCGCCGAGCGGCTCAGGATCGCCAACCGTACGTCCCTGTGGATCTTCGCGGCCGACTGGCTGATCGATCACGAGGCCACCTCGCGGACGGAGATCGACGACATCGTGCGCGGGGCGCTCGCGGTCGCGGACGACCGCGCGCCCGATCCGGACACGCCGCTCACGCGGTTCCTCGCCGTAATCCGCGACGAGCTCGCCGGGTCCCCGCTCTTCCCACCGCTGCGCGCGGCCTGGCGGGACGAGCTCGAACGGATGCTCACGGCAATGGCGCGCGAGTGGGATTGGAAGCACCAGGTCTCCGGCGGGGACTCGATGCCCTCCTTCGAGCAGTATCTCGGGAACGCCGGGAATTTCGGGTCGACGTTCGTCAACGTCTCGCACTGGATCCACGCCGGAGACCCCGGCGTCGTTCCCCGCCTGGACGAGCTGACCGAGGCGAGTGACGCGGTGCAGCGCGTGCTGCGTCTGCTGAACGACCTCGCCACCTACGAGCGCGACGTCACCTGGGGTGATCTCAACGCTCTCCTGCTCGGCGTGACCAGGGACGAGGTGGTCGCGCACATCGGGATCCTCACGAAGGATTGCCGGGAGCGGCTCCGGTCGCTGCGGAGCGGCCGCCCGGACGAGTCGGCCTATCTCGAACGGCAGATCGGTTACAGCACGGGCTTCTACGGGCTCGCGGACTACTGGGGCGAACTGTGAAAGTGAACGACCTTGCCCCGCCGCCGGCGACCGACGTCGTGGGCGCGGCCCAGGACCTGGTGCTCGGGCTGATGTCGATGCCGTGGGGACAGGTATCCCCGTCCGTCTACGAGACCGGCCGCCTGGTGACCCTGGCCCCCTGGCTCACCGGGCATGGCGAGCGCGTGCGCTGGCTGCTGGGCAACCAGCGCCCGGACGGAGGATGGGGAGCCCCGGACGGTTACGGGCTGGTGCCCTCCCTCAGCGCGACCGAGGCCCTCCTTTCGGTGCTGGGCCGGGGCGAGGACACCGGTGTGCGGGTGGAGGCGCTGCGGGAGGCCGCCGCGCGGGGGCTGCGGCGGCTGTCCCGTTGCCTCGGCGACCCGCGCCTGTCGCTGCCCGACATGCCGGCCATCGAGCTGATCGTCCCGTCGCTGGTCGCTCGCATAAACGACCATCTCGCCGCGAACGGGATGAGCGCCGCCCTCGCGCTGCCCGCCGGGATGAGCGAGGCCCCGCTGGCGGCGGTCCGCAGGTGGGTGGCGTCGGAGGAGGAGATCCCCCAGAAGCTCCTGCACGCGCTGGAGATCGCCGGGGACGCGGCCCACGGTGCGGCCGCGGTCCACGTGACCGAGATCGGCACGGTCGGGGCGTCGCCCGCGGCGAGTGCGGCATGGCTGGGTGACAGAGGACCCAGTGAGCCCGGGCATCCCGTCCGCTGGCACCTCGAGGCGGTGGTCCGGCGGCACGGCGGCCCGGTGCCGGTGGGCCTGCCGATCACCGTCTTCGAGCGCGGATGGGTGCTGAGCTCGCTGGCGCGGGCCGGCATATCGTTCGAGGTCCCTCCGGAGATGCTGGTGGACCTCAGGACGGCGATCGGTCCGGCGGGCACGCCGGCGGGCGCGGGACTGCCGCCCGACGCCGACACCACCTCCGTCGCCCTGTACGCGTTGACGCTGCTCGGCCTGCCCCAGGATCCCGGCAGCCTGTGGGCGTTCGAGACGCCGACGCATTTCTGCACCTGGCAGGGAGAAGAGGGCGCATCCGTCAGTGTTAACGCTCACGTGCTCGACGCCTTCGGGCAGTACGCCGCCGTACGGCCGGAGGCCGCCCCGGCGTACGCGCCGGCCATCCGCAAGCTGTCCGGATGGCTCCGCGAACAGCAGCGGCAGGACGGGAGCTGGGACGACCGGTGGCACGCGTCGCCGTACTACGGCACCGCGTCCTGTGGCCTCGCGCTGCACGAGTTCGGCGGAGTGGAGGCGGCGGGCGCGGTGCGGGCCGGTGTCGAGTGGGTGCTGGGCACCCAGCGCGACGACGGCGGATGGGGCCGCTGGGCCGGTACGGTGGAGGAGACCGCCTACGCCCTGCAACTCCTCCTGTTCGCCGGCAGCGGGCGGCGGGTGACGGAGGCGGCGGCGCGGGGGTACGCCTACCTGCTGCGGTCGGCCGACGTGTCCGAGGGACCGCCGCTGTGGCACGACAAGGATCTCTATCGGCCGCTGGCGGTCGTGCGGGCGGCCGTTCTGGCGGCGATGCACCTCGCACAGTCTCGATCACTTGTTGTGAGGCTCGCTGGTCAAGTATGATCAACGCTCGGGAAATCCGTCATTTTCGGAAAAGTGGACATTATTGGCCACATTGCTCCGGCTTGAGGGGTTTTCTTAGCATTTGCTAAGGTGTCCGAGATGTAGCGCGGGTTTTTGGGTGAGCAGCGCGTGCGACCCCTTGACGTCGGGCGATGTTAATCGCCGCGAAACGCTCGCGTATCGCCGATTTCGCAGGGTGGTCTCATGCGCTTCCGTAATTCCAGCGTGCGGACCAAGGTGACGGCTTTGCTGTTGTCCCTTGTCGCGCTGTGGGCGTTCGCCGCGTGGGTGACGCTACGGGAGGGCCTCAACCTGGTCTGGGTCGCCGTCTACGACAGTGGTGTGGCGCAGCCGAGCGAGACGCTCCTGGTCGAGCTCCAGCGGGAACGGCGGCTCACCGTCGTCGCCATGGGGAACCCCTCGGCCGACCGCGGCAACCTGCGCGCGCAGCGGGCGCGGACGGACGCGGCGGCCGACGAGTTCCGCCGCCTGGCCAAGGGCGGAAACGTGCAGTTCGCCGCCGACGCGGTGCTGAAGCGGCGTATCGACGAAATGATCCGCCAGCTCGACGGGCTGCCGAAGAACCGCAGTCTCGTCGACGGCGGACAGTCCGACCGCAGCAGGGCGTACGACTCCTACACGACGGTCGTCGACTCCGTCTACCGCACCTACGACGCGCTGGCCACCCTGGACGACAAGGACGTCGCGCACGACACGCGTACGCTCATCGACCTGAGCCGGGCACGGGAACTGCTCTCGGAGGAGGACGCGCTGCTCGCCGGAGCCCTCGCCTCCGGGCGGCTGACCGTGTCGGAACGCGCGAGGTTCACGGAGATCGTCGGCGTTCAGCGCTTCCACAAGGCCGAGGCCGTCATCGCGCTGCCCGACTCCGACCGCGCCATCTTCGAACGCCTGGAGCGGGGACAGAGCTTCACCCGCCTGCGTGCGCTCGAAGAGAACGTCATGCAGAGCTCGCGGCCGGGCGGCCTTCCGCCGATCGGCGCGGAGCAGTGGCGGGCCGCGACGGAGCCCGCTCTGGCGGAGCTGCAGAGCGCGATCCTGGAGGCCGGTGACCGCCTGGTCGAGCGGACCACTCCCGTCGCCGCCGCCGTCATCGCCCGGCTCCTGCTGGCCGGTGTGCTCGGCCTGGTGGCGGTCGTCGCGTCGATCGTCCTGTCGGTCACGACGGCCAGGGCGCTCGTCCGCCAGCTGGAGAAGCTGCGGGAGGCCGCGCTCGAACTGGCCAACGAACGGCTGCCCGGAGTGGTCGCCCGCCTCGCCCAGGGCGAGAAGGTCGACGTCCGCGCGGAGGCGCCGCCGCTGGACTTCGGCCCGGACGTCATCGGCCAGGTGGGCGCGGCGTTCAACACCGTGCAGGAGACCGCGATCCGCACCGCGGTCGAGGAGGCGCAGCTCAGGCAGAGCATCCGCGACATCCTGCTGAGCCTCGCCCGGCGTACGCAGTCGCTGGTCCACCGCCAGCTGACCCTGCTCGACGTGATGGAGCGGCGCGAGTCGGACCCCGCGGAGCTGAAGGACCTGTTCCGCATCGACCACCTCGCCACCCGCATGCGGCGCAACGCCGAGAACCTCATCGTCCTGTCCGGGGCGTCCCCCGCCCGCGCCTGGCGGCGCTCGGTGCCCATGGTCGACGTCGTGCGCGGCGCCCTGGCCGAGGTCGAGGACTACACCCGGGTCACCGTGCTGCCCATGGGGCAGACATCGCTCAGCGGACGCGCGGTCGGCGACGTCATCCACCTGCTCGCGGAGTTGATCGAGAACGCGGTGTCGTTCTCCCCGCCGTACACGATGGTGCAGGTGGGCGGTCAGGTGGTGGCCAGCGGGTACGCCCTGGAGATCGAGGACCGGGGTCTCGGGATGAGCCCCGACGACCTGGAGACGGCCAACCAGCGGATCGCGGATCCGCCCGAGTTCAACCTGTCCAGCACCGCGAGGCTGGGCCTGTACGTGGTCAGCCGTCTCGCCGAGCGGCACGGCATCAGGGTGTCGCTCAAGGCGTCGCCGTACGGCGGCACGACCGCGGTCGTCCTGCTGCCGCGCGAGCTCGTCATGGAGAGCGGCGACGAACACCCCGAGCAGGAGACCCGTCCTCGTCTCGACCGACGGGAACGCGGGGCGCGCGAGATCGCGCTGGTGGGCGCGCCCGACGCGGACCCGCTACCAGTCCAGGAGGTGGTTCCCGTGCCGAGGGCAGCAGAGACGCCCAGGCCCGCGCCGATCGCCGCCGAGCCGGCCGGGCCCGAGCCCCCGGCCGCGTTCACCCCGTCCGGGCTGCCGTTCCGGGTGCCCCAGGCGAGCCTCGCTCCGGCGCTCGCCGAGGAGCCGAAGGGCGGCGCGGAACCGGAGGACGAGGAGGACCGCTCGCCGGAGGACATCCGCAAGATCATGGGCTCGTTCCAGTCGGGGACCAGGCGCGGCAGATCCGAGGCCGCCAAGCTGCTAGGTGAAGGGGAGGACAACCTGTGACACAGAAGACCGGCGCGTCCGCGGACCTCGCGTGGCTGCTCGACGACCTCGTCGCGCGGGTCCGCGAGGTGGAGCACGGCATCGTGTTGTCCACGGACGGTCTGCTGCTGGCGACCTCCCAGGGCCTGCGCCTGGAGGACGCCGAGCATCTCTCCGCCGTCGCGTCCGGGCTGCAGAGCCTCGCCCGCGGCGTCGGCGAGCGCTTCAAGGGCGGGCAGGTACGGCAGACCATCGTGGAGATGAAGTCCGCCTTCCTGATGGTGACGGTGGCGGGGCAGGGCGCCTGCCTGGCCGTGCTCTGCACCGGCGACGCCGACGTGGGCCTGGTGGCGTACGAGATGGCGATGCTCGTCGCGCGTGTCGGGCAGTACCTGACCTCGCCCGCGCGGACGACGATCGACCGGGCCACGGGCAGGGAGGTCCGCCTGTGAACCTTGACTGGAGCCCGGACGAGGAACGCTTACTCGACGCGCCGACGATCCGCCCGTACGTCATCGCGCGCGGCCGTACGGAGGCGCAGGACCGCTTCGACCTCATCTCGCTCGCGGTGACGATCCGCCCCACCACCGGAGCGGAGATCGGGCTCGACCCCGAGCACCAGGCGATCGTACGGCTGTGCCGCCGGGCGATGTCGGTGGCGGAGATCGCCGCCCACCTGGACCTGCCGGCCGGGATCGTCCGGGTCCTCCTCGGCGACCTGTTCGACCGGGGGTTCGTGGCCGTGCAGCAGCCCCAACCGGAGATGGACGTGCTCGACGAGCGGATGTACAAGGCGGTGCTCGATGGTCTCCGGGCGCTCTGACACCCTGAAGATGCCCAAGGCGATCAAACTGCTGATCGCCGGCGGCTTCGGGGTCGGCAAGACGACGATGGTCGGCGCGGTCTCGGAGATCCGCCCCCTGCGCACCGAGGAGACGCTGACGAACCTCAGCGTCGGTGTGGACGACCTGTCCGGGGTCGAGGCGAAGGCGACCACAACTGTGGCCATGGACTTCGGCCGCATCAGCATCGGGCAGGACTTCGTTCTCTATCTCTTCGGCACCCCGGGCCAGGAGCGGTTCTGGTTCGTGTGGGACGAGCTGGCCCGGGGAGCGCTCGGCGCGGTGGTGCTGGCCGACACCCGCAGGCTGGCCGACTGCTTCCCCTCCGTCGACTACTTCGAGCGGCGCGGCACCCCCTTCGTCGTCGCGGTGAACTGCTTCGACGGCGCACCGGTCTTCGACCTGGACGAGGTCAAGCTCGCGCTGAACCTCGGCCAGGACGTGCCGATCCTGCTGTGTGACGCGCGCAAGCGGGAGTCGGGCAAGGAGGTCCTGATCGCGCTCGTCAAGCACGCGTACGGCCGGCGGCCTACCGCCGCCGCGCACTGACGCGTCCCGCGTCTTCAGGAGGCCGTGTCCCCACACGGCCTCCTTCCGTTTTCAAGTGACTTGAGAGGTTCGTGCAGTAAAGACGGATTTATTCCTTTATAGCCCTTTTGTGATTAGAGCGGCGAACATGCCTTCCTTTCGCCTCCGGCGGCTCGTAACAGCTGCACAACAGCCGTTGATATGAGCGTGAGCCCGCTGTAGCCTCTGCCCCATCGCAGAAACTATCGGTCTGAATTCCGAAAGTTTCGGTTGGAATCCAGAAGGGAAACCACCGTGAATTTAAGTCGTCGGAGTGCGGCGCTGCTGGCGGTGTCCGCGCTTGTCCTCGGGGGATGCGGTAGTACCGGGAACGATGCCGGCGAGAGCAAGAGCTCAGCCGAGGGCAAGGTGACGGTCGAGTGGTGGAACATCTGGACCACCGAGCCATTGAAGAGCTACGGTGCTCAGGCGATCAAGGATTTCCAGGCCAAGCACCCGAACATCACCATCAAGAGCGTTCCTTATGAGAACGAGGCGTTCAAGGCGAAGCTGACGACGCTCACGCAGTCCGGCAAGGCGCCGGACGTCTTCCAGACCTGGGGTGGCGGCGTGCTCGGCCAGCAGGTCGACGCGGGCCTGGTCAAGGACCTCTCCGGCGACGCCGGTTCCTGGCTCGGCACGTTCACCGACGCGGCGCTGTCGGCGTACCAGATCGAGGGCAAGACGTACGCGATCCCGGACGACATCGGCATGGTCGGCTTCTGGTACAACAAGGCCCTGTTCAAGAAGGCCGGGATCGCCGAGCCCCCGAGCACCTGGTCGCAGCTCATCGACGACGTCAAGAAGCTCAAGTCGGCCGGCGTCACCCCGATCGCCCTCGGCGGCAAGGACAAGTGGCCGGGCCACTACTACTGGGCCTACCTCGCCATGCGGATCGGCGGCCTCGACGCGCTGAAGCAGGCCGGTGAGAGCAAGGACTTCACGGGCGCGCCCTTCGTGCAGGCGGGGCAGAAGCTCAAGGAGCTCGCTGACCTCCAGCCGTTCCAGAAGGGCTTCCTCGGCGCGACGTACGGCGACCCGGGCGGCCAGGCCGCGACCATGGGCGACGGCAAGGCCGCCATGGAGCTGATGGGCCAGTGGGCGCCCGCGGTCGAGAAGGACGCCGGCAAGGGCCTCGGCGACGACCTCGGCTTCTTCCCCTTCCCGGCCGTCGACGGCGGCGCCGGCGCGGTCACCGACGCCTTCGGCGGCGGTGGCGGCTTCGCGATCGGCGCCGAGGCGCCGGCCGAGGCGATCGAGTGGGTGAAGTTCCTCACCGAGAGCACCGAGCACCGCAAGGCCGTCGCGACCGGCGGCGTGCTTCCGGTGCTCAAGGGCGAGGAGGACGCGGTCACCGACCCCAACCTGAGCGTGGTCGCCAAGAACCTCGCCGGGGCGACCGGGTTCCAGCTCTACCTCGACCAGGCGTACCCGCCGGCCGTGGGCCAGGAGGTCAACGACAGCGTGGCCCAGCTGATCGGTGGAACCAAGACGCCGGAGCAGGTGGCTCAGGCCATCACGGAAACGGCGAAGTCGGAGTAACTGCCGCGTGAAGACGACGAGACCCCGGAGCCGCCGGCTCCGGGGGTTCACCACGATCCTCCTGTTCCTGCTGCCCGCGCTCGTGCTCTTCTTCGGGCTTGTGGTGGCGCCGATCCTGCTCGCCTTCTACGCGAGCGTCTTCAAGTGGAACGGCATGCGCGGCCTGCCCACCGACTTCGTCGGGCTGGCGAACTTCACCCGCCTGCTGGCGGACGAGGTCTTCCTGGGCGACCTGTGGCGCGGCCTGTTGCTGATCATCCTGTCGCTGGTGGTGCAGCTTCCCCTCTCGCTGGGCATCGCCATGCTGCTCAACCAGAGGATCCGCGGCCGGGCCTTCTTCCGCCTGCTGTTCTTCGCCCCGTACATGCTGTCCGAGGCGATCACCGCGGTCCTGTTCATGATGATCCTGTCGCCGACGGACGGCCTGGCCAACGTCGTCCTGGGCTGGTTCGGGGTCGACCCCCTCGACTGGTTCGCGGACCCGTCGTCGGTGATGATGTCGGTGTTCATCGTCATGACCTGGAAGTACTTCGGCTTCCACATGATCTTGTACATCGCCGGGCGCCAGGGCATCCCGAGGGAGCTCACCGAGGCCGCCCAGATCGACGGCGCGACCGGCTGGAAGGTCTTCCGCTACGTCACGCTGCCGCTGCTCGGCCCCACCATCCGCATCAGCGTGTTCCTGTCGGTCATCGGTGCGATCCAGCTGTTCGACCTGGTCTGGATCATCACCGGCGGAGGCCCGTCGCACTCCTCCGAGACCATGGCCGTGACGATGTTCCAGTTCGGTTTCAAGCGCTTCCAGGTCGGCTACGCGAGTGCGATCAGCGTGGTGATGTTCTTCATCAGCCTCGTGTTCGCGCTCTTCTACCAGAGATACGTCATGCGGCGTGACCTCCAAGGAGCCTCCACCGTGCTGCGAGAACAGCGATGAGCACCAACCGCCACAAGCAGTCGCCGGCGTCGGGCGGTCTCCTGCGCAGCCTGTCCCTGCACACGATCGTCGTGATCACGGCGTTGTTCGTCGCTGTCCCGCTGGTGTACGCCGTGCTCGGCGGCTTCAAGACAACCCGGCAGCTCTCCAGCAACCCGATCGGCCTGCCCGACCCCTGGATGCCGGAGAACTACGGAGGCATTCTCGCCTCGGGGTCGTTCTGGCACATGCTCTGGAACAGCACCTACATCGCGGTGCTGACCACGCTCGTGGTCGTCGCGGTCTCGGCGCTGGCGGCCTTCGTGTTCGCCCGGTTCGCCTTCCGTGGCCGCGAGGCGCTGTTCACGATGTTCGCCGCCGGGCTCATGTTCCCGTTCGCGGTGGCGATCCTGCCGCTGTTCGTGCTGCTGCGGATGTTCGGGCTGCTCGACAACCCGCTCGGCGTGATCCTTCCGCAGGCCGCCTTCGGCATGCCGATGACGATCATCATCCTGCGCGGCTTCTTCCGGGCCATCCCGGGAGAGATCGAGGAGGCGGCGATCCTCGACGGGTGCACCCCGTTCGGCTTCTTCTGGCGGATCCTGCTCCCGATGGCCCGGCCCGCGATCGCCACGGTCTCCGTGCTGGCGGTCGTCAACAGCTGGAACCAGTTCATGCTGCCGCTGGTGGTGTTCAGCGACGACGGCCTGTTCACGATCCCGCTGGGCGTCCAGCAGTTCCAGGGCCAGTACGCGACGGACGTCGCCCGGGTCATGGCCTACATCGTGGTCGCGATGCTGCCCGCCCTCGGTTTCTACGCCGTGGCCGAGCGGCAGCTCGTCAGCGGCCTCACCGCGGGGGCCGTCAAGGGCTGAGCCGCGTGTACAGCCGTACGGTGTAGCCGAGCACCCGGAAGGCCCGCTCCTTCCGGTAGCCCTCCCGCAGCAGGTCCCGCTTGGCCGTGTCCCGCGCGGACGCCAGGTCGGCGGGCGTGGGATGCGGGCGGCTCACCACCCACACCCGGGGCGCCGCGCCCAGCGCGGCGGCGAGGTCGCCCGCGGGCAGTTCCCGGCCGGCCAGCGTGCCCGACTCCGCGCCGCCGGCCCTGATCGCCGCGTCGCGGACCCCGTCGAACGAGGCGGGGTACGCCTCGGCGACCAGGCGGCGGATCGAGGGCAGGAAGAGCACGGCGTCTCCGGGCCGCCGTCCCGACCCGACGACCCGTGCCGCGGCGGCCGGGTCGTCCGGGCGGCTGTCGATCCGGCGGACGGCGGCCTGATCCGGCAGGGACGCCGCCAGCAGCAACACCGGCAGCGCCACCGCGGCGGCTGCCCGCGGCGCGATCCGCCACCCACCCCGCCAGCCACTCGGCGACCGGCCTGGCGACTGGTTCGGCGACCGTTCCGGCGCCGGTCCGGGCACGAGCTTCACGGCCCGGGCCAGCCCCGCGCCCGTCAGCAGCGCGAGCCCCGCCATCGAGAACAGGACATAGCGGTCCTGGTAGAAGGGGTGGATCCGCGAGACGGCGATCAGCAGGGCGGGCGGAAGCACGGCGAGCGGCACGGCCACCGCCACGAGCCCCAGCGCGTTCGCGCGTCGGTCGCCCAGCCCCGGTGTCCGTCCCGGTGTCGGTCCCGGGGCGAGTCCCGGTGCGAGTCCCAGTGTCAGTCCCAGCAGGACGAGCACGACGGTCGCCGCGAGCGAGAGGCCGGACCCGGCGAACCGCGCCACGAGAGCGCGCACCTCGGGCCAGCCGGGCCGCTCCAGCCATGAGACCTGGTCGCGCTGCCCGAACGCGATCCACGCGAGGGGCAGGACGGCGAGCAGGGCGCACGCGCTCGCTCCGGCCCACCGGAGCGGCACACCCCACCGCCGCGGCCCGTCAGGGACACCGGCGTTCTCGCCCGTCACCTCGTCTCTCGCGGTCCGCCCGCGGGCGGCGATCGAAACCGTGGCCGCGTGCGCCACGAGTGCCAGGGCGGCGAAGAGGTTGAGCAGGCACGCCACCGCCACCGCGACGGAGTACCAGATCCATCTCCTCGTGCGCGCCGGGTCCTCCAGCGCCCGCGTGAGCAGGCGCGTGGCCTCCACCACAGCGGCCCCGACCAGCGCGTACGACCGGCCCTCCTGGCCGTAGGCGACGACGGCGGGGGCCGTGCCGTACACGAGGCCCGCGTAGAGGCCGGCCGGGGCGGAGACCAGTCGCCGTCCGATCGCCGCCACGCCGGACGCCGCGACGGCCGTGGCGAGGACGGAGGGAATCCGGATCGCGACCTCCGCCGGGACGGCGTCGCCCACGAGCCGGAGAAGAGGATGGAGCAGCAGGTAGTAGCAGCCGTGCACCGCGTCGACGTTCCCCAGCGTGCGCCAGAGGTCGGGCAGCGGCCTTCCCGCGACGACGTACGTCGTCGCCTCGTCCTGCCACATCGACCCACGCCGGACGCCCCACATGCAGGCGAGCAGCGCGGCCAGGGCCGGGACGGCCGGCAGGGCCGCGTCGCGAGCGCTCCGCCCGGGGCGGGCGCCGGCGTGGTGCCTGATCCTCACACGTCCTCCGTGTCGTCTGGCTGGTTCGCGTCCCACCCGATGCCCCGCAGGGCAACGGGAAGGGGAACGGGGCCTAAGGTGAACCGAACGTGAGGAAAACTCGTAGGGAGAGACACCGATGACGGAGTCCGTCGTCGTCCGTACCGCGACAGAGGCAGACGTTCCCGGGCTGCGCGCCGTCGCGGACCACTTCCGGCTTCTCGGCCGGTGGCCGGTGCGGCCGGACTTCCTGGACGCGGAGCGCGACTTCGGCGCCGTGGTCGTCGGCGAGGTGAACGGCACGATCGCGGGCTTCGGCGCGACCCTGCCCCGGGGGAAGATCACGCATCTCGGGGATCTGTTCGTCCTGCCGGACCGCCAGTCGTCGGGAGCGGGCCGGATGATCCTGTCGCGGCTGCTGCCGTCCGGCGCCCCCATGATGACGTTCGCCTCGGCCGACCTGAGGGCGCTCGCCCTGTACGTCCGGAGCGGCATGCGGCCCCGATGTCCCCTGCTCTACCTCAGCCGCCCGGGGAGCGGGCGTCCGTCACAGAGCCGCCCCGCACAGAGCGGACGGGTGGCAGGGGCGGGGAGCGAGGCTCGCATGGGGGCCGCCCTCGCGGGCCCGGACAGCGACGGGTTCGCGCCGGGAGCCCGCGACGTGGACGCGGCGGTGGCTCTGGACGCCCGGATCTCCGGCGGGGAGCGGGCCGCGACCCTCGGCTGGTTCGCGGGCCTGCCCGGCGTGACGGTGCGGGCCGCCGCCTCGGGGTACGCGTTCGTGCGGGTGGCCGGCGACAAGGCCGTAATCGGGCCCGCCGGAGGCGACACCCCCCAGGACTGCGTCGAGGCGGTGCTGGAGGCGGCCGGTGCCTGCTCGGGCGCGGACTCCGTCGAGATCGCGGTGCCGGGCACACATCCGCTGCTGCCCCTGCTGCTCGACGCCGGATGGCGCATCGACGACCAGGACACGCTGATGACCAGCGAGGACCTCCTCTGTCTCGACTGCTACGTCCCCCACCCCGACCTCGGCTGACAGTGATGATGTAGATGAGCACCTCCCGCCAGGGCTTGACCCATCGGCTGACTGACCTCGGGTCCTCAACGGGATCTGTCGGTCCTGGCGGGAGGCGCTCATGTGCACTCACTGGACGTGG
>NZ_JABBWW010000037.1:0-53643 GCF_014161385.1 Microbispora sp. H10670
GTCCAGTGAGTGCACATGAGCGCCTCCCGCCAGGACCGACAGATCCCGTTGAGGACCCGAGGTCAGTCAGCCGATGGGTCAAGCCCTGGCGGGAGGTGCTCATCTACATCATCACTGTCAGCCGAGGACGAGGTTGAGGATGAAGTAGCCGATCGCGGCCACGACGGCCGCCGCCGGGATCGTCAGGACCCACGCGGTCACGATGCTGCCCGCGATGCCCCACCGTACGGCCGACAGCCGCTTGGTCGCGCCGACGCCCATGATGGCGCTGGTGATGGTGTGGGTGGTCGAGATGGGCGCGCCGAACCCGAGGGCCGCCGTGTAGAGCACGCTCGCCGCGGCGGCCTCGGCCGCGAAGCCCTGCGGCGGGTCGAGGTGGATGATCCGGCGGCCGAGGGTGCGCATGATCCGCCACCCGCCGGCGTACGTGCCGAGGGAGATCGCCAGCGCCGATGAGGTGATGACCCATTCGGGGATGTGCGAGTCGGGAGAGACATAACCGCCGACGACCAGGGCGAGGAAGATCACACCCATCGTCTTCTGCGCGTCCTGCAGGCCGTGACCGAGGGCCATCGCGGCCGCCGACAGCGTCTGGGCGTACCGGAACCCCTTGCTGGCCCGGTGGGGGTTGGCCCTGCGGAAGATCCACAAGATCGCGATCATGATGACCGCGCCCAGGAGGAGCCCCACGACAGGGGACAGCACCATCGGGATGACGACCTTCTCGATCACCCCGCTCCAGTGCACGGACGCGCTCGCCGCCAGTGCCGAGCCGACGAGCCCGCCGATCAGGGCGTGGCTGCTCGACGACGGCAGGCCGAAGTACCAGGTGATGAGGTTCCACACGATGGCGCCGAACAGCGCCCCGCCGACGATGATCAGGCCGTGCCTGCCGTCCGGAGCGTCGATGATCCCCTTCCCCACGGTCGAGGCGACCGAGGTGCCGAGATGGGCGCCGATGAAGTTCATGACCGCCGCCATGAGCAGCGCCACCCGGGGGGTCAGCGCCCGGGTGGAGACCGACGTGGCGATCGCGTTGGCGGCGTCGTGGAAGCCGTTGGTGTAGTCGAACACCAGCGCGATGACGACCACGCTGATGACAAGCGCGAGCTCCACTTAGCTTTCCTTGACCGCGATCGTCTCGACCGTGTTCGCGACGTGCTCGAAGGCGTCCGCGGCGAGTTCGAGCTGCTCGATGACCTCGCGCATCTTCATCACGGTCAGCGCGTCGTACTCACCGCTGAAGAGCTTGGCCAGCAGCCGGCGGTAGATCTGGTCGGCCTGGTTCTCCAGCCGGTTGATCTCGATCCAGTACTCGTTGAGGTGCTGCATAGAGCGCAGGCGCGGCATCGCGTCCGCGGTGAGCTCCGCCGCCCTCTCCAGGACCTCCACCTGGCGTACGACCTCCTTGGGCAGGTGGTCGATCTGGTAGAGGACGATCAGGTCGGCGGCGGCCTCCATGAAGTCCATCACGTCGTCGAGGTTCGACGCGAGGCGGTAGATGTCCTCGCGGTCGAAGGGCGTGATGAAGCTCTCGTTGAGCCGGTTCATGATGGCGTGAGTGCGCTCGTCACCCGCGTGTTCGCAGGCGCGCATCTTCTCGGCCAGGGCGTCACGGTCCGAACCGTCGCTGATGATCTCGACCAGCAGACGCGATGCGGTGACGAGGTTGTTCGCCGAGTCGGCGAACAAGTCGTAGTAGCTGTCCTCACGGGGCGTGAGACGCAGGCGCACGTCGTTTCTCCAGTGTGCGGGGACGGTCCGCAGAGAAGGGTACGGGTTACCAGTTGAAATGCGAAGTTCAGGCCATGCAGGCCCACTTGTAACCTACTCTTCCCCTCCCAGCTGCCCGGAAGGGCTCCCGTGACACACTTGTTGCCAGGTTCCGCTCAGATCCTCGTCCGGTGGAAGTTGAGGAACGACCGGCTGGGAGTCGGCCCGCGCTGCCCCTGATAGCGCGAACCGTACCGGTCTGAGCCGTACGGGAACTCGGCGGGCGAGCTGAGCCGGAACATGCAGAGCTGGCCGATCTTCATACCGGGCCACAGCTTGATCGGCAGTGTGGCGACGTTCGACAGTTCGAGCGTCACATGCCCCTGGAAACCGGGGTCGATGAACCCGGCCGTGGAGTGCGTGAGCAGTCCCAGCCGGCCCAGGCTCGACTTGCCCTCAAGCCGCGAGGCGATGTCGTCCGGAAGGCTGATCACCTCGTACGTGCTGGCCAGCACGAACTCCCCCGGATGCAGGATGAACGGCTCGTCGCCCTCCGGCTCCACCTGCCGGGTCAGGTCGGGCTGCTCCATCGCCGGGTCGATGTGCGGGTACCGGTGGTTCTCGAACACCCGGAAGTAGCGGTCCAGGCGTACGTCGACACTGGACGGCTGGATCATCACCGGGTCGTACGGGTCGAGCTTCACCCTGCCCGACTCGATCTCGGCGCGAAGGTCACGATCGGAAAGCAGCACGGTGCCAGGCTAGTAGGCCCATTGAGCGCCGGTGTCAGGGATCTTCGCGTCGGGACTGCAGGAGCACGCCTTGAATCCGCTACAGTAGGGGCAGCGACGAGCTCCACGGCCCGTCACGCGGGTGTAGTTCAATGGCAGAACATCAGCTTCCCAAGCTGACAGCGCGGGTTCGATTCCCGTCACCCGCTCCAAGATCTAAGCGAGCACCTCCGGCAGTAGCCTGAACGCCGCCACATGCCGCGGCCGGATCAGTCCGAAATCGCGCCGGTCGATCGTCGCGATCTGTGTGATTCCCAGACGCTCGGCGATTGCGACCACGGACACATCGGCAGGGTCGAGGCGAGCATCTTTGTAGAGCCGGACGAGTTCGGCCATACGTCGTACGTCAGCGGCGAGCAGATCGACCAGCTCGAACTCTGCCGTGACGAGATCAAGAAACTGCGCGTGTACGGCCGGTCCCATGTGCCTGTTGATCGTCCAACCGGCCTCGATAAGGACGGTTGAGGGCAGAAGCAACGGCCCTTCCAACTGCTCAAGGAGTCGCACACACGAGGCATGGTGCTTGTCATCGCGATCGACAACGGCGATCAGCGGCCCTGTGTCCAGGAGCGTAGCGGTCACACCGACCGATCGAATCGCTCCGCCAGCAGATCTTCGACCCGTTCTGACAGATCGCCCTCTCCGGATGCGCCGATCCCCGCGATCGACAGCCGACGACGCCGTACCGGTTCCGACAGATCTTCGTTCGCGGCCTCAGCGAGTTCCGGGTCCGTCTTGACCAACCGCAGCAGCCGACCCGCCTGGTCCGGCGACAGCCGATCCACCAGGTGATGAAGCTCCTCATGCGCATGCCCAGCGCTCATGCTCAGAGTCTACGCTCGCGATCTCGCTAGCGTCAGGGACACGGTGGCCGTGCCCGTTGCGTGCCCGATCGGATGGCTATCAGCGGGAAGCCACGGGGACTCGCGGTCACGCGACCGCCATAGGCCCAGGTTGTAGTTTTCCCAGCTCAGCTAGCTTGATCTTGAAAGACTTCCCAAGCTGACAGAGCGGGTCCGATTCCCGTCACCCGCTCCACGTACGAAGGCCCAGGTCAGGGATAGTTTCCAGACCCGGGCCTTGGTTGTTTCTGACGGTGTTCGATCTTCGCGTGCCATTAGGTCTTGGTCAGCTCACCGGAGCCAGGCTCTGTTCGCAGTCCAGATCTTCAGTTCATGAGTAACTGGTTCAGGAGCAGGCTGAGGAGGCGGGATGAACAGGGTCGTGGTCCTCGGAAGGGGTGGCGCGGGCAAGTCCACGCTGGCGGTCCGGCTCGGTGAGGTGCTGTCGCTGCCGGTCGTCGAACTGGACAAGCGCTTCTGGAGCGCCGGGCTCTCTCCCACCCCCAAGGAGGAGTGGGAGGTCGTTCAGCGGCGGCTCGTCGATGCGCCCCAATGGGTCCTCGATGGTGACCTGGGTCCCTACGACGTCCTCGACGTCCGTCTACGAGCCGCTGACACGGTGGTCGTCCTGGACTTTGCGCTCTGGCGCTGCGCCTGGCGTGCGCTGCGCCGCTCCCGCGAGGATCTGACCTTCTGGCGCTGGGTCCTCACCTACCGGTGTCGCGCTCTGCCCCTTGTAATGGACGCGATCGCCGAACACGCGGGCACCGCCGAACTCCATGTGCTGAAGAACCCCGACGGAGTCGAACGGTTCCTGGCCACGGCGAACGGGGCCACGCCCCGGCCCTAGCAGCCCGGCCGGGTGGTCGCCCTCGTCGTCGTCGCGCCGGATGATCTGCCGGTCGATGGCGTCCGTGATCGTCTTGTCGCACCCCGTACGGCGTGCTGGTAGATCATCGCGGCGCGGACGTTTTCGTGCCCCATCCGAGACATGAGGTCCTTGAGCCCCGCGCCCGACTCGGCGGCGAGCATGTTGCCGGTGTAACGGAGATCATGGAAGTGAAGACCGGGGAGATCCATCTCCTTGACCACGTCCACCCAGCGCGTACGGGAAGCCGCTACGCCGCAATGGGCCGCCCTTGGCCCCGGGGGAAGAGCAGCGCGCCTGGCTCGTCCTGGACGTAGGTCGCCAGGTGCTCACGCAGCGCGGGGACGATCGCTTGCGGAATGCCCACGGTCCGCCGCCCGGCCTTGGACTTGGGAGGCCCGAGGACCAGTTCACCCGTGGAGCGCTCGACGAAGGCCGCCCGAACACGCACGGTCCCAGCTTCCACCCTGCGCCCGCTCGGCGGCCGGGCGTGCGGCCTGGGGGCCGGTCCCGGCCGCCGGCAGCTCGGGCTGTTGCCTACGCTCCTCCGCCCACCCAATAAGCCCGCCGAAACCGGCGATACACCCCCCGCCAGACCTCGCGATTCAATCCGCTATCGGTGACCTGCGCTCCCTTGCTAGTCCAGGGCTACAAGCGGCAGGCGCTATGTTCGCAAAGTGATCAGTGAAGAGGGTTCCCGGCTAGGTACGGAAGCCGCACATCGCCTGGCTCAGCTAGGTTGCTGTGAGATTGAGGAAGGACTTTCCGAGGCGGAATTTGCTCGCATCGAGCACGAGTACGGGTTCGAGTTCGCCGACGAGCACCGGGCTTTCCTGGCAGCAGGGTTACCGGTGCGTCAGCCTTGGGTGGCGGGCCAGACATGGGAGAACCCATGGCCCGACTGGCGCAACGCAGACCCTGAGACGCTGCGTAAACATGTCGATTGGCCAGTCGACTATCTCCTGTGGGACGTCGAGCATGGCCACTGGCGATCGAGCTGGGGCAAGCGACCAAACGATCCTCTTGAAGCCGTCGAAATAGCCCGGGTGCGAGTGGCGGATGTCCCCGGAATGGTCCCGGTCTATGCGCATCGGTTCCTGCCGGCTGGGCGTGGAAGCTTCGGACATCCGGTTCTATCCATGCGGGGCACTGACACCATTTACTACGGGACCGACCTGCTCGACTACATTGACCAGGAGTTCCGGGACCCGCGCCCTGAGCGCGCCGAGACATGGCAGCCGCATGCATCGGTTTCGTTCTGGCGAGACTACCTGTAAGAACATCTCGGCAGGCGGTGCTCCGAACGGCACACTCACGGTCGGCGTTGACCGGCAGATCGCCCGCTTACGACACCTGGTGACCACCGTCCTCCTCGCTGCTCAAGCGTCCCGGCCGTTCTCCCCGAGTCAAGGGCGCCTACGGCGTCGCTCCGCGAACAGCTTCGCTGACCCTTGACACAGCGGGCCCGTCCCGGGGGTCGGCAGCTACGAGGAGGACAGAGGTGGATCAGGGGCCAGGCCGCGCCCATGCCGTACCGCCGCAGGTCGTGCGCGTGGTCGTCGTGCAATTACCGCGCGATTAGACAGGGGGACGAGGGGACAATCACGGCCATCCATGACCGGCCCGACGCCCAGGTCAACGCTCCACAGCGGTCACCGGGTGAGGCGGCGCCTGCTCACCACCCTCGCCGGCGACGGCCGCCTGGCGGTTCGAAGGCACGCCGCGTGACCGTCACGCGCGCGTCTGGTGTGCCAGATCCGTCTGGGTGGTCAGGCTCACGAGCATCGCGGTGAGTCCTGCCTGGAGCCGCGACTCCAACCGCAGCTTGGCGAGAATCGCGGTGATGTGCCGTTTGGCCGTACGTTCGCTGATCGACAGCATTCTGGCGATGGACCGGTTGTCGTAGCCGAGGCCGAGCAGTTCGAAGACCGACGCCTCCCGGGCCGTCAACGACGGGGCGAGCAACAGCGCCGCGGCGATCGGCGAAGGAAGGGCGTCATTCCCGATGCTGACGCATCCCCGGACGTCCTGGGATCCGCACGTCGTGCAGCCGCTCAGCGCAGGACCCGCCGCCCGCCGCGGCCCGAGCCTGGCGTGCCGACGCCTGGCCGTCCCGCTGTCGATCGCGGACCCCGGACTCCGATCAGGAGGAGCGAACATGACGTAATGCTGTGGGATCGCAGTATTGATGCGGTTTGCTCCCGGTGTAGTTCCGGTAGTCCCGTCGTCATCCGTGTTCGGCAGCCGGGGCCGCCGACGTCGACCGTTCCGCGGCGGCCAGGGCGGCCCTCGCGTAGACACCGGCGATCAGGATGAGCAGGCCTGACAGAGCGAGGATCGAGTCGATCGGCCCGAACCGCACCCCGGCCAGCGAGCCGTCGAGGTTGCGCAGGTCGGTGCTGGCCAGCCAACCGGCGGCCGACGCGGCCAGCATCGAGGCGAGTTGCGTGACCGGATAGAACACGGCCATGACCCGGCCCAGATACTCCTTCGGCGCGGCGGCGAGCAGCAGTGGCGTCATCGCCGTGTTGAGCATGGTGATGGGAATCACGAACAGGGAGAGCACGATGAGACCGCCGAGGAACTCGGTCTGCCGTGTATAGGTGAGCAGCAACGCGCCGCTCACGATCAGGCCGATCCACGCGGTCCTCCGGGCGCCGATCCACTGCACGACCCTCCCGGCGCACAGCGCGCCGATGATCCCGCCGACGCCCTCCGCCGTGCCGAGGTAGCCGAACAGATGAGATGGCGAGTGCAGGTTGTCGGTGAGGAAGAACACGTTCAACGTGTTCAGGGCGCCCAGCCCGCACTGACCGATCACCGCGAGGGTCAGCAGGGCGACCAGAAACCTGCTGCCGGCGAAGAAGCGCAGGCCGACGACGAACTCCTTGCGCAGCCCGGGCTGCGAGCCGTCCGATCTGCCCGGGTCAGGGGCGGAGTCGCGGCGGACCGAGCGGATGACGGCGTAGGACACGGCATAGGACGCCGCGTTGAGGAGCAGCGCCCATTGCAGCCCGACGCTGAACATCAGCGGCGCGGCGAGCGGCGGGCCGACGATGGCGATGGCCCCGGCCGTGCCCTGGGCGATGCCCGCCGCCCGGGCCCGGTCGGCCTCGCCTGTCACGATGTCCCTGATGATGGACAGACGCGCGGGCCCGAAGAACTGACCCGTGGCGTTCAGCACGAGGACGGACGTGTAGATCAGTGCGAGCCAGGCCCAGACCGGGATCGCATCGGCGGGCAGGAGCGCCACCACCGTCAGGAACGCCACCACAACGCCGCGGATCACCTCGGTGCCGAGCATGGTGCGCATCTTGTCCCACCGGTCGACGAACACCCCGGCGATCGGACCCACGAACAGCACCGCGCCGCCCACTGCCAGCAGGATGCCGCTCACCGCCGCGGGCGCCCACGACTGGTCCTTGGCCAGGACATCGGCCACCCACAGGACGAGGGTGGTGCTGAAGACGACGTCTCCCGTGGACGAGACGGCCTGCCCGTACCACAGGCGGGCATAGTCGCGATTGATCAGGAACCGGTGCTTGACAGTGGCAGGCACGAGAGGACCAGGGCTACCGGCGGCGCGACGCGGACAAGGTGATCATCGTAGCCATGGCGGTCACGAGAGTGGTGTGATAGGCCTTCCGGAAGACCTCGACCGCCGACGCCGACTCCGGTGGCCGCTGGGCGGCGTACCGTCCGGGTATGGCCCCGCTGGGCAGTTGGGCCTCCAGGAGGTTCCGTATCGCGGCCAGACCGGACCGGGTGCGGGTCGGATCCTCGCCGACGAGGGACTGCGAGAGCAGGAACTCCCCGACGAGATCCCAGTAGTCGATCTCCACGAAGTGGGTCGTCAGTTCGTCGAGGACCTGGAAGATCCGCCTCCGCTCGTCGTCGGTGAAGCCGGGGTCCCGGGCGCCGAAGTCGCTCAGGTGGAACAGGATGTGCGTGATGACGTAGGCGTCCTCGATGTCGACCGGATACGTCGTGGTCCAGTCGGCGAGGAGGGTGCTCTCGTACAGCTCCCGGTACGAAGGGAAGTCGTGGCGGAGGCCGGCTCGTTCCGCGTAGTAACGGGTTTCGAGGCGCACGTGCGGCGACCTGCCGTAGAGCGGGAAAAAGCCGCCGGGAGCCAGCTCCTCGAGGACGGCCCAGTGGCGCCCGTCGGTGAGCCCGGGGGGTGCCAGCGCGCCGAAGGCCAGGCCGTACGCCCGGTAGTACCTGGGCATGGCCGTCAGCTGCCGTGGGAAGTCCGGGTCATGCCAGATCTTCCGGACGGTCGCGGCCACCTTCGCCAGATCCTCGTCGTCGGGCCGCAACCTCGTCCATATCGCACAGAGCTGCGCCAGTTCCAGGCACGCCTTCACCTTGGGTGTGACGGGCAGCCCCGAATACGACGGATCGAGGTACTCCAGGTTGTCACTGATCCAGCGCCTGGCCCCGGCCGACAGCCGCTCCAGGTCGCCGGTCGCCCTCTCGTCCGCGTAGGTCGTCGCAGGTTCGGTCATCCATCTGCCCCTTTCGAGAGCCATCGTGTTTCGAGAGGCATCGTGTCCACGGCCCGGTCCGCGGGTCGGTGCGGCTTCCGGGCCACCCGGGCGCAGGAGAGTTCGACGACGTCGGCCGCGCGTGACGCGCTGTCGGCCGAGGCCAGCCTGCGGCCGAGATCCGCCGCGCGTTTCCGCAGCCCCGGGTCCTCCCAGGCCAGGCGGAGCATCTTCCACGGATCGGAGTCCATGTCGTCCAGTGCGTACACCGCGACCCCGGCCCGGACGCACGCCGCGGCCAGCAGCGGCTGCTCGGACCCGTTGGGCGTCACTCCGAGCGGCCGTCCCCGCAGTAGCGCGGCCAGCACCGGCGCCGACGTGCCGCTGGTCAGCACCAGTCCGGCCCGGTCGACGAACGGCCCCATGTACGGCCTGCGCACGAGCAGCATGTCCGCGCCGGGGTCAGGGCGCGGATCCAGCGTCCGGCCCTGCTCGACCAGGGCCTGGAACGGGCCGCCGGTGAAGGCCGAGTTGAGCCGCGGCCACTGGACCTTCCCTCCGAAGAAGCGACCGAGATGCACGTAGACGACGGGCTTGCCCACCCGGTCGAGATGTTCCATCACGGTGTCGACGTCGGCCCCGTCCGCCGTCGGCTCCCACGCCAGCGGTCCGACGTGGTGCACGCGCTCGGGCAGCACCGCGCCCGGGTACTCGAAGACGGGATCACCCCGCAGCAGCAACGCCGCGCCGAACAGCGGGCTCTCCGGCCACGGGTCGCTCCGTGCGGCCAGGCCGACCTCCGCGCGCAGCTCGCGGTAGTACTGAAGGATCTCGCGTGACCGCGCTTGCCTGCTCATACCGGGCTGCGGCTCGTCGTGGCCTCCGGCCGCGTAGTTCAACAGGTGGGCCGACAGCCCCAGCACCACCGCCGGGATGTCCAGCGCCTCGGCGGCGAGCAGTGCTCCGTGGCACAGGACCGAGGTGACGAGCACGTCGGCCCGGACCTGCCGAGCGGCTCGGAGGGCGGCCCGGAACTGCGCCGGCCCTCCGTCGCGCCACCTGGCGACCGAGAACCCCCGCTGCCCGCCGTACCGCTCCGCCGTCAGGTACGGCAGGCCGGATTCGGCCACGATCTGCGCGGCCGAGGTCCTGCCCAGCACGCAGACGGTGTTCCCCCGCCGTTGGAGCTCGCGTCCGGCCGCGATCGCCGGATACAGATACCCCCCGTCGCTCAGCGGGCAGAGCAGGACGTTCATGCCGGACTCACCCCGAGGTGGGCGGCGAGGAAGGCCAGGCAGTCGGCGAACAGCGCCACCCCGCTGGACGCGGAGCGAACCCCGTGGCCCACCCCCCGCTCGAACCGGAACAGCGCCGGGCCCTCCCCCGACGTGGCGTGCTGGAGCGCGGCGCACATCTTCCGCGCGTGCAGCGGATCCACCCTGGTGTCACCGTCGGACGCGGTGAACAGGACCGGGGGGTACGCGACGTCCGGGACGACGTGATGGTAGGGGGAGTACGACAGCAGCGTCCGCGCCTGGTCGGGGTCGGCGGCGCTGCCGTACTCCGGGACCCAGCTCGGCCCGAGCCCGTGGAGCTCGTAACGGGCCATGTCCAGGAGCGGAGACATGCACACGGCGGCCGAGTACTTTCCGGGGTGCTGGGTGAGCGCCACGCCCACGAGGAGGCCTCCGTTGGAGCCGCCTATGATCGCGAGCTGGCCGGGCCTGGTCCAGCCCGCCTCGACCAGATGGTCGGCGGCGGCGTCGAAGTCGTCGAAGGTGTTCTGCTTTCTCGGCCCGCGGCCGGCACGGTGCCACTCCTCGCCCTCCTCGCCGCCCCCGCGCAGGCACGCGGTGGCGAAGATCCCGCCCGCCTCGACCCAGGCGACGATCAGAGGCGAGTAGCGCGGCGACATCGACACGCCGAAGCCGCCGTATCCCATGAGGATGGCGGGGCGTGGACGATCGGGGGAACCCGACGGGGACGCCACGAACATCCGTACCGTCGTGCCGTCCGCGGACCGGCAGGTCTCCAGACCGGCCTTCACGCGAGGAGCGCCGATCCCCGGCGCCGGCGACCACGGCCCGACCTGGCCCGTTCGCGCGTCGTAGTGGAGCACCAAGGGGGGCGTGGCGTAGTCGGTGTAGGGGAACCAGGCTTCGTGTCCCGCTTCCGGCCGTACCGAGATCCGCCCGATGGAACCGACGCCGGGCAGCGGGACGGTCCCCAGCTCACGGCCGTCGGTCAGGTCGTGGACGGTGATCTCCGCGGCCGCGTGGCGGATCCAGGAGACCAGCCCGATCGGCCGCGCGAGCTCGGGGCCGCTGAGGACGGTGAGGTCGTCCAGCACCGCGTCGGGGCGTTCGGCGATCAGCTCGCGCCAGGCGCCGGGAGCCGGGTCCGCCGGGGTGCACACGACGACGCGTCCGCGAGCGGCGTCCCTGTCGGTGCGCAGCCACATGGGGTCGTGCGGACCGGTGCCCGGGGCGATGCGTACCCGGGTGCGGCCCTGTCCGGCTTCCTGGACCGGCCGCAGGTCCGGACATCCGGGCGGGCTCGTGGACAGGTCGGCCAGGTAGACCGCCGCACCGCGGTCGGTGCCGGTCGCGGCGGTGACGGTGAGCCATCGGCCGTCCGGTGTGACGGCCACGGTGTAGAACTGGGTTCTCTCCCGGCCCTCGCCGAACACGAGGACGTCGGTATCCGGCTCGGAGCCGACCTTGTGCAGGTAGATTCGGCGCTGGTAGAGCGCCTCCGATGCCAGGCGGCCCACGTAGTAGAAGGCCTCGCCACCCGGTAGCCATCCGATCGACGTCCGGCGCACCCGGCCGATGGGCCCGTCGGCGACCGCCCCGGTGGCGACGTCGAGCACCCACAGCGTCGCGTCCTCGGTGCCGTCACGGGAGATCAGACAGGCGAGCCGGTCGCCCTCCACGGACGGCTCCCAGGACTCGAGCACGGTACGGCCGGCCGGATCCAGCGCACGCACATCCAGCAGGGGCCTCTCGGCCTCCCCCTCGCGGACGTAGAGCACCGGGTGGTCCTGTCCCGCGTCCCGCCGCTCCACGAAGATCCGGGAACCGCGCGCCTTCGGGGTGATGACGAGGTCGGTGGCGTTGAGCGCCGTCAGCTCCGCCCGCCACCGGTCCGCGTCCGGCCACGTCGCCCGTTCCGCTTGGTAGAGAACCTCCTGCTCCGCGGTCCACCGCAGTGTCCTGGGGTCCTCGGAGTCCTCGAGCCAGCGGTAGGGATCGGGGACGCGCCGCCCGTGCAGCTCTTGGACGACGTCGTCGCGGGGCGCGTCCGGGTACCGGCGGGACGATGGCATCGCTAGAGGCGTCCCGTCTCGTCGAGGTGGTCGAGCAGGGCGGCGTCGACGGCGTCGCGGAAGGCCGCGAGCGCACGCTCGTCCTGCTGGTTGCGGTACAGGTCCGCGCAGGAGATCCAGCGTTCGCGGGTCTGCGCGCCGGGAAGGTAGCCCTCGGCGACCGAGCCGACCTCCCAGCCGGGTTTCCCCGCGGTCTCCCAGCAGCTGGACAGGGTGCCGTCCGCGTTCGCCACCGCGCCGTAGCGGCCGTCGCCGTACCCGCAGGTGGCGCATGGCAGGTGAGCACGCGGCCTGCTCACGGAGAAGCCGTGATCGAGCGCCGAGCGCTGCCATCGGGCGAATCCGGCCGCCAGCTCGCCGGTCGGCGTCAGGTCGTTCGCGTACCCGATGCCCACGTCCCCCACCTGGGCGAAGTAGATGCCGCATCGCGAGGGATCCAGGGCGGCGGCGAGCCGGTCGACGAGGGCGTCGACCCCCCGGAACGTGTGGTGGGAGACGTTCACCCTCAGCGTCCACCGGATCGAGGTGACCTCCGAAGCCCTGGCGATGTTGCGGACGATGGTGTCGAAGGTCCCGCCGTGCGACCGGCGGACCCGGATCCGGTCGTGGTCATCCCGATCGCCGTCGAAGGTGACCTGGACGGACTTGAGCCGGAGCTCTTCGAGTCGCCTGGCCAGCGACGGTGTGAGCAGCGTGAGGTTGGAGATCATCGACGCGGAGGCCAGCCCATGACCGACCGCCCGCGACAGCAGTTCCACGCAGCCTCTGGGGTTGAGCAGGGGCTCTCCGCCGAACAGCAGGATCTTGAGCTTGTCCAGCCCGGCCGCGGCCATCTGCCGGTCGGTGAAACGGAGAATGGACGTGACGGTCTCCGGCGTCAGCCGGGCGTGGGCGATCCGCGGCGGGCGACTGCCACCGGCAGTGTCCTGGCTGGTGTTCTGGAAGCAGTACCCGCATCCCAGGTTGCAGTCGGTGCTGGTCAGAACGGTGAGCGAATAGGCGGTCACCGGGGCGGTGGTGAGCAGCCCGCTCTCGCGCAGCCGGCGCTCTGTGCCCGGCTGGAGCGCACCCCCGGGGGTCAGGTGCCGGGCGCGTAGCCGAGCCACGCCGCCGGGACCGACGAACCACCAGTTCTTCGCCCCTTTGAGGATCCGCTCCCCGCTGCTCACGTTCACTGTGGCCTCCGTGACGTCATGGTGGCGAGATCGGGAAGGCTTCCGGCCTCGTTGCGAAGCCGGAAGCCTTCACCCAGCCGGCAAAGCTCACAGCGCGTTGCTGTTGTTGGTGAGGCAGGTGCCCGGCTCCTCTTCCTCTTCGGTGCTGTGCGCCACGACCTCGACGTCGTCCGTCTCGGTGGCGTCGAGGGCCTCGGGGGCCTTGTCCTCGGACATAGCGCCTCTCCTTGACTAAAGGTTTGACTGACGGAAATTCCCGACACGCACAGTGTCACCGCGCCACCCCCGCGCAGAAATTGCACTTTTGGGCCATCGCGCTCAGTGCGGCGGCTCGTCGGCCGCCGATCCGGCGATGCCCGTCGTCGTGTCCGAGAACGGCCGCGCGTCATGGAGAGGTACGGCGGCCCTCCGGATCGGACACCGGGTGCCGCCCGACCTGACTGGAAGACAACGACCGCTACATAGCGGCTCGACGCCCCTGACAATCCGCCGACCCGAGCTGCTTGACTACTGAGGTTGAACTCGTGATGTCGCCGGGTGGCTTAGGTGGTCTGATTGTCGGGCCGGTCTCGGCGAGGCGGCCGTCCATGACCAGACCACTGGCCGCCGCTGATTACCTGGTGCGCTCAGTGCGGTCGTCGTACTCTTCGCGGGCGGTGATGACTTCTTCGATGTGCAGCACGGACCACTCCGTGAGCGCCTTCAGCGGTTCCCGTAGCGTCTGGCCGAGCGCGGTCAGCTCATACTCCACGTGCGGCGGCACCTCTGGGTAGACGGTCCGGCTGACCAGCCCGTCGCGTTCGAGGGTGCGCAGCGTCTGGGTGAGCATCTTCTCGCTCACGCCCGCCAGCGCCTGCCGGAGATGACCGAACCGGGAGGTCCCGTTCCGGCCGAGTTCGCCCAGCACGAGGACCGCCCACTTGCTGCCGATCTGGTCGAGCAGGTCCCGCGACGGGCAGCCGCGCTCGTACGGATCGAATGACGGCATGGGCCCGGTCGCATTCTCGACAGCAGCCATACGGTTCACCTCAATGCTTTCGCTGCGGTAAGTACCCTACCAAGAAGTGGCTACTCCCCAACAGAGAGTGTTCAGGTCATTCTGTGTTCTATCCCGCGGCGGACGGACCGCGGCAGGCGTGCGAGGCACGCGCGGAAGGAAGGAATGACCATCATGCCGATCGTCGTCACTGGAGCCACCGGCCAGCTGGGCAGGCTCACCGTCGAGGCACTGCTGCGGCGCGGGATCCCGGCCGCGGACATCATCGCGACCGGCCGGGACATCGCCGGGATCAAGGATTTGGCCGACCGAGGCATCACGGTACGCCGCGCCGACTTCGCGGACACGGACGGCCTGGCCGAGGCATTCGCGGGGGCGGACAGGCTGCTGCTGATCTCGGCCTCGGTCCCCGTGGGCGAGCGGGTCGCCAACCACCGCCGCGTGATCGACGCCGCGGCATCCGCAGGCGTGTCGCTAGTGGCGTACACGAGCACGACGCACGCGGACACGGCCACCACCGTCATCGGTGCCACGCACAGCGAGACCGAGGCGTATCTGCGGGACCACGGAATCCCCAGCGTGCTGCTGCGCAACGGCTGGTACTTGGAGAACTACACCAGCCAACTGCCGCAGATCCTGCAGAACGGCGCGGTCGTCGGCGCCGCAGGCGAGGGGCGGATCAGCGCCGCGTCCCGCGCCGACTACGCCGAGGCCGCAGCGGTCGTCCTCACCGCTGAAGGCCACACCGGCGCCGTGTACGAGCTCGGCGGCGACGAATCCTTCACCCTGACTGAGCTCGCCGCCGCGATCTCCGCTGCGGCCGGAAAGCAGGTTACCTACGCTGACCTCCCGGTGGCCGACTTCGCCCAGGTACTGGACGCCGCGGGCCTACCCGCCGAGCTGGCGGAGGTCCTCGCTGACGCTGACCGCGGTATGAAGCGCGGCGAGATGTACACCGACTCTGGCGACTTGCGCCGCCTGATCGGCCGCCCGCCCGTGACCCTGGCCGAGGCACTCGCGGCCGCCCTGCATTACTGAGGTTGAACTCGTGATGTGGCCGGGTTGCTCAGGTGGGTCTGATTGCCAGGCCGGTCTCGGCGAGGCAGCCGTCTATGAGTTCGCTGCGGTACTGGATGTGCCGTAGGCCGCGCCGGATGCGCTGGACGGCAGGTCAGCGCGGCGATGGAGATCCGTCTGCGGGAGCGGCCGCGCTGTGACCGCAGGGCCCGCGGACCGCCCTGCTCCCACTTCTGCCGCCACCGTTGTACCGAGCGGACGTTGACGCGCAGGGCCTTGGCGATGACCGAGCTCGCCTCGCCCTGGGCGAACCGCTCGGCCGCCTTGAGCCGTAACTCCTCGCGGAACTGCTGCCGTTCGGCAGTCAGCCCGCCTCCTTGTGGATATCGCATGCTCCGGTGATACCGCACGGACGACGAGCCATCAGCCCCTACGACACCAGTTCAACCTCGAGTAGTAGCGCGCGGCTGTCAGCAGATTACACGATCCATGTCAGTATTCAGCCTGCTATCCGGGAAGCGACAACCATATGGCTCGCCGCCGCCATAAACCTTTCTATGTTTTACAGTGCAGACATGTTCAACCGAACATAGCGGTCGCGAAAGAGGGGCGATATGGGAAAGAAGAAGAAGACCCCCTTGGCTCACGACATCATCGACGCTGTAGCCACGGTTGCCGGGTCAGCGGTCACGGTGAAGGTCACCGCTCTCGGCGTTGTCACCGGGCAACCAGTGGCCGGAGCGCTCGGGGGCGCCTACGCGGGCAAGAAGGTCCGGGATGAGATCAACAGCCTGAAGACCTCCGAAGGCCGCGAGAAGTGGGGCGAACGTCTGGACAATCTCGGCGAGAACACAAAAAACAACCCATGCCCTGGATATTGACGGTCGGCACTTACGCGGTCTCGATACTGGTGCGCACAGCATCGGTCGTAAGGTAAGGATTCCGCCGCTGCATGGCGCGACGCCGCCCTGCGGCGCCGAAAACACGTTGCAGAAGAAGACCGGGGCGAGGAAGGCTGCCGGCGTGAAGATGCACGCCAACCAGCTGACGGTGACCCTGGAGACGGTGCGCATATTGGTCGATGAGCAGTTCCCCGAGTGGCAGAGCCTGCCCATCACCCGCATCGCCACCCATGGGACGGTCAACGCCGTCTTTCGCGTCGGCGACCGCTTCACAGCTCGGTTCCCCCTACTACCCGGAGACATCGACCCGACGCGGCGCCGGCTGGAGTCCGAAGCGGAAGCAGCGCGCGAGCTGGCAGGTCGAACGCGGTTTCCCACGCCCGAGCCGGTCGCGCTCGGTGAACCCGGCGCGGGATACCCGCTTCCGTGGTCGGTGCAGACGTGGCTGCCCGGCGTCGTGGCCACCGACGAGGACCCGGCCGAATCGGTCGCGTTCGCCCACGACCTGGCCGATCTCATCAATGACCTGCGCGCGATCGACACACGTGGCCGCACGTTCGCCGGAAGAGGCCGCGGAGGCGACCTTCAAGCCCACGACGCGTGGATGGAGACCTGTTTCAGGCACAGCGAACAACTCCTGGACGTTCGCCGACTTCGCCGGATGTGGGAAGACCTTCGAAGTCTCCCTCGCGAAGCAGCCGACGTGATGACCCACAGTGATCTCATTCCCGGCAACGTCCTCGTGTCCGCTGGTCGGCTGGCCGGGATTCTCGACGTCGGCGGCTTCGGACCGGCCGACCCTGCTTTAGATCTCGTGAGTGCCTGGCACCTGCTTGAGGCCGGGCCGCGGCAGGTGCTCCGCCTCGACCTCAAGTGCGAAGACCTTGAATGGGAACGAGGCAAATCGTGGGCCTTCGAACAGGCGATGGGGCTCGTCTGGTACTACCTGGAAACCAACCCGGCCATGAGCCTGATGGGCCAACGCACCCTGGAACGCATCTTGGCAGACACCCCCTCGCAGCGCCGACGAGGAGGGCCGTCGTGCCAGATGCGTACCAGAACGGACGGCGAGCAGCGGTGAACCACAGAGAATCACGATCGATCGACCAGCCATGACCTGCACCCCTGTTTTCCCAGCTCAGCACGGCAAGAGGAGCCGTGACGCTGTCAGCGGTCCGATGTGCCACTCCGGCCTGCGTGATCAGGTCGCGGTCAGCGGGGCGCCGATCTGGATGTCGAAGTACGCCACGAGGTCGTCTCCGTCGACAACGCCCCGGCGCGCGTCGATGATCACAACCGTTCCGGCCACAACACCGGCGAAACTGGTGCCGGATCGCCGCGACTGTTCGATGCGCTTCGTGACCGGTCGGCGGACCGCCTCGGTAAGAAAAGTGAGGCCGTGCGGAAACTCCTCGCTGAGCAGGTGTCGTTGCCGCCCCGACTTGATCAGGCTGCCGACTCCGAACTGGGCCGAGACAATCCGATCACCACGGAGGGCGACCCGGAAGTAACCGTTCGACTGGGGGCGGTTGCAGCTCTGCTGGGGTGGATAGAAGCAGTCGTAACCACCGGCCAGGAGATCGTCAACAGCGGAGCTCATCGTGGTCGCATAGTGCTCGGAGCCGAACGGCCAGCGCCGCACATAGGTGTCCAGAGCGGTGACGACCAGTCCATTGTGTCCGTCGTAGCTGTAGTCCGCGTGCGTGTCCCGCCACCCCGTACGGGGGATATCGTCGCTCCGCCGCGCCGTAGGGGTCTGGAGATCGCGATTGAAGTCGTCGATCTCCTGCCGCACGCGATCGCCGGCATCGGGCCAGATCGCGGCCAGCGCCGGTGCCGCGGCCGCGGCAACCTGATCGTCCTCATGGTTCGCCTCCTCTGTGGACGGGAACCACGCTCAGGCGAGCCGATCGTCGCGGTCCAGCAGAAACTGCGCCACCTGCGGATAGACCCCGTCCGCCTCGTCGCGGTGACCGATTCGGCACCACAAGGCACGGCCGTCCGCATTGGCTCGCACCTGCGCACAGAACCAACCCGCCTCCCTCAACGACCGAGTGAGAGCCCCTGCCGTACCGTCGATAGGAGCCGGCTCGGCCTGCGAGTTCTCACTTGCTGCGTCATGCTCGTAGACGCCAGTGGGCGGCAGAGACGGTGGCTCGTCCGATCGGGTGCAGCCCGTCAGCACGAGCGGACCGAGGCACATGATCACCAAGACGATGGCAAGCGCTCGGCGGACCGGCCGATGTCGGCGTGCGGGCACGGAAAACGGGCGGGACACGAAGTTCATCGAAGCCACTGCCCACCGAATCGGCAAATTCGATCTTTCCGGTGCGAATGTGCGGTGGCACCGGGTCAGCCGGCGAGTGACCACACGGCGACGGTGATCCGGGCTCCCCTCGGCGGATGTCGTTCGCGGTGGCGTAAACCCCACTGCCGGTCTTCTCGCTGAACCCACCATTCGTCCGGCAGGAGCAGACCTCGGTCCCTGCCGCTGGGAAGCGACGAGTGCAGCGCCGCTCGGAGCCCAGGGCGTTCACTGCTCCCCGACGTCGCCAGGAGAGGCGAGGAGGCTGCAGGCTTGCTCGATTCTCCCCGACTTGACCAGGCGGCGAATCGCCGCCGACATTCCCTCGAAGCCGACCTCTCGGCCGAACCCCCTACCCGCCCCGGGTCACGGTCGCACGGGGCAGCGACTCCCTCTGGGCTTCCGCTGAGCCGACGACGGCGTTGAGCCCACCATCGACAAGCCGCGCGACCGCTTCGCCGGAGACAAAAGGCTGCGACGTCTCTTCAGAGACCCTGATCAGCATCCTGGTGGGGGTGCAGAACAGGCTCACCTTGGTGCCGTAGACACTGCTCACCGCCGGCTCCACCGGTCCCGAGAATCCCTCTGGCCGCTCCGAGCGCCCCTCGGACTTGGTCAGGTCGACGTACATGCTCACATCGCTGTGAACGCTCCACTCTGAGCTGGACAGCCCGCACAGACCGGAGGAAGACCCTGACCTGCGCCAGGGCTCGCTCCGCCTCGTCGGGCAGCTTCGGTTTGTCAGTAAGACCCTTCAGCTTGATCAGCGGCCACTGGGCCGGGTCCTTCAGCAGCGGGTTTGCAGGTGACGTGGAGCAAGCGCCAATTGCCAGTGGGTTCGCGAGGTCGACGACAAGAGAGGCGGCTTCATCGCTCACGTAACCGAAACGTCGAGCCGCGCGCCTTGTCATCAGGGCGCCGGAGGCGTGGGAGTCTTCTACGTTCGGCCACGGCCCCCAGCCACCAGGAGAGTCCATCTCACCCGAGAGGCTGTTTCGCGTGTTCGTCAGCAGGGAGGGATTGCTCGGTCCAGATGCATTTGCCGTCATAGAGGTAGCGGGCGCCCCAGCGCCGGGAGAGGGCGGCCACCAACTGCAGGCCCCGGCCGCCTTCGTCGGTGTAGGAGGCGTGGCGGATGCGCGGGGTACTGAGGCTGCCGTCGTAGACCTCGCAGATCAGAGAGCGGCTGCGCAGCAGGCGCAGGCATACGGGGCCCTTCGCGTGCCGGATCACGTTGCCGACGAGTTCGCTGACCAGAAGTTCGGTGGTGACCGTCAGTTCGTCCAGTCCCCAGGTGGCCAATTGTTTGCGGACATATCTGCGGGCCTGTCCGGCTGCCCTGGGATCGTCGGGGAGGCTGCAGGTGGCGACATCTTCGGCGGCGGTACCACGGGTGTGAGCGATGAACAGGGCGGCGTCGTCGTCGGTCTGTTCACGGGCGGGCAGCAGCGCCGAAACGACCGTGTCGCAGAGCTCTTCCAGGCAACCGACGTCGTCGCACTCGTCTCCTGACCAGAGGTGAGGAATGCGGGGCACGGCCTGGGCCAGGATCCGGCAGAGCTGAGCCATTCCATGGTCGACGTCGCGGGTGGCGGATTCGACCAGGCCGTCGGTGCAGAGCACCAGCAGGCTCTCCTCGGCCAGATGCAGTTCGTGGACCTCGAAGGGCGGTTCCGCGGCGCCCAGCGGCGGATCGGCGGCCAGGTAGGGGCACAGCACGGTGCCGTCGGGGTAGACGATGACCGGTGGGGGATGGCCGGCCAGGCAGAGCGTACAGGTCCGGGTGGTGGGATCGAAGACGGCGTACAGGCAGGTGGCGTAGAAGTCGTCACCGAGGTCGCTGACCAGGTCGTTGAGGTGGCCGATCAGTTCGTCGGGCGGCAGGTCGAGGTCGGCGAGGGTGCTTACAGCGGTGCGCAGGCGACCCATGGTGACCGCTTCGGTGATGCCGTGTCCCATGACGTCGCCGATCACGATGGCGACCCGGCTGCCGGACAGCGGGATCAGGTCGTACCAGTCGCCGCCCACCTCCTCGCCCCGGCCCGCGGGCAGGTAGCGCGCAGCGGCGCAGGCCACGGGGAGACGGGGAAGCTCCCGGGGAAGCAGGCCGCGCTGCAGTTCCTGTGCGCGGGCGTGTTCCATGTCGTACAACCGGGCCCGTTCCAGCGCCTGGCCGACCAGACCGCTCAACGCCGTCAGCAGGGTGCGCTCCTCGTCGCTGAAGACACGCTCCCGGGCGAACGACACCACACATACGCCGATGGCCCGCCCGGAGGCGATCACGGGCAGGAGCGCCCAGGCGTTCTTCGGTGACGCCTCCGCCACGATCTTCATTGTTGGATAGCGCCGGCGATACTCCGCGCGCGATCCGATGAACCGGGGAGCACCGCTCGTCAGCACATCCATCACCGATGCGGTCTCGGTGAGCGGGACCCGGTCGAGAAGACTGAGGAATTCCGGTGGGTACCCGGCGGCGCCGACCACATCCACTCGGTCGCCTTCGATCAGCCAGACCACGAGCCCGTCGGCACAGAACGGAGGCAGGACATGGTCCGCGACGGCCTGCACGACATCCCGGCTGGTGACGGCCTCGGCGAGCGCCGCGGTCAGCTCGCCCATCCGGACCGTCTTCTCGGACCCCGCCGCCGAAGTAAGGCCCGGCGCCGTGCCGGGCAAGCCTTCCAGGCGCGCAGCGGCCCATGCCGCTACCGCACCGAGAAAGGAACGCTGCTCGTCGTCCGGCTCGGCGGGCCCTGCCGTGAGCACGGACAACACCCCGACCGGCCCGTCGGCGCCCGGGAGGGGCAGTGCCGCCGTGCCGGCTGCCCCGATCCCCAAGCTGTCCCCGCACACCCAGACGTAGCCACCACGCCGCACGGCGCGTGTGGGCGCCACGTCCTGCGCGGTGCGAAGATCCGCCCACACCTCGGCGGTCTCCGGGAGAAGCCCGCTGGCCGCCGCCAGGTGCAGGCGACCGGTAGCGGAATCGCACCTGTGCACGAGGGCGCCCAGGCCGCCCAGGCTCGTCACCGCCTGCTGGAGAGCCAGCGTCAGCGTCTGCGCGCTCCAGTGCCCTTCGTCCGAGGCCCACACAACGCCGAGCTGCTCCGCCTGCGGCTGTTCAGCGTGGCTCTCGGACCTGACTTTCGCGGTCGCCACCTCACCTCCCGGCATAAGCGCAGCAATGGGGCAAGTTGCCACTTATGTGCATCAACACTAGCTTTCACTGCCAAACGCGGCACTTTCGGGGTCCGCCACACTCCGCCGCTTCGTGTGCGCCCCTTGGCAACCCGGAGTCAGCCGCCCGGCCGGGCCGTCGCCCTCGTCGTCATCGCGTCAAGGGCTGCGCTCCGCACCTCCGGCAGCGCCGGACGGCATCCGCTCGCAGCTCAGATCGACGAAGCGGGGGCCGCGTTCGCGTCCGGCCCCCAGCCGTCCAGACCGCTCAGAGCCTGCTCCAACGTCTCGTGCATCTCGAACAACTGGATCAGGCCGGTCGTGTTGAGCATGCGCCGGAAAAAGGCCGGTGGAGCAGCCAAAGTCATCCGGATGCCGTGCTCCTGGCAGCCCCGGAACACCCTGATCAACTGGGAGATGCCGGAGGAGTCGCAGAAGCGCATCGGGCCGAGGTCCAGAACCAGACAGCCGTCGCGGAGGTGATCCCACAGGCGCTCAACCGTGTCGAGCAAGCGGGCAGACCTCGTCCAATCGAGGTCCCCCGTGACGTGAACGACCGCCCACCTGCCGTAGGCACCATGATCCACGTCGAACACGATCCCCTTCGGAGGCACCGTGATCACCGCCTCCTACCCGCGAAGCGTCACTGCCGTACAACCCAGTCCCCGACCAAGGTACGGCAACATCGGCCACAGGAGGCGCTCGTCACCGTGGTACGGAAGCGCCCACTACCCACCTCTCGCCCCATCATGCCTCCGGCGGGGTCGCGCTCGGCGTTCATAAATGCCCGAATCCGTCAACCCTCCTTATCGCACCATTGACGCGTGCGGGATCGAATATTTCACCGAAAGGTGGACCGCGACCGGAAGGTGACTCCAATGTTCCGAAAGACCCTCGCGGCCTGCGCATTAGCCGCCTCGGCTGCTCTCCCGGTGACGTTACAGGCCGCACCGGCCCACGCGGCCCCGGTCGTACAGCAGGACGGCGACGGCCAGCAGCAACAGCAGCAGGGGTGAGAACCGAGAGCGCCTGCCTCACAAGAAAGGACTTCTTGTGAGGCATTTCTTTCGCAGGCGAATCGGCGTGGAAGCCTCAATTCATCGGGGCGGGGTTCCCGGTGAACGACGTGGCGTGGTCGGTGACCCACTGGCGGAAGGTTCGCGCCGGCCTCCCGAGGAGGTCGGACACCGTCGAGGTGACGTATGCCGGGCGTCCCGTCGCGGCGTTCCACGCCGCCAGGAGCATGTCCGCGGCCGGGCGCGAGGCTTCTGGGGTCTCGCGCCGGAACTCGTCGGGCGGCATTTCCTCGAACGTCAGCGGGCGGCCCAGCGTGTCTCCGACGATGCGTATCTGTTCGGCCTGGGTGAGTGACTCGGGACCGGTCAGGACGTAGTCGCCGCCGGCGTGCCCGCCCTCGCGCAGGGTCCGCGCGACGACCGCGGCCACGTCTCGATCGTCGACCGGAGCCGTCTCGGCCGCGCCGTACGGCCACCGGACCAGGCCGTCGCCACGGATCGCGGCGGACCACCAGAACAGGGCGTTCGACGCGAACATCCCCGGCCGGACGATCGTCGAGTCGAGTCCGGTGGCCGCGATGAGCCGCTCGATCTCGGCGTGCAGCGCCGCCATCGGGTTCGGTTGCCGGAAGAACGGGTGCGGGGTCCGGTGCGGTGCGGACAGGTAGACGACCCGCTGCGCGTGGGCGGCCAGCCGGTCGACGACGGCCGCCGCGGTCCGCGGCGGGGCGGTCCAGACCAGGAAGACCGTACTGACGGCGTGCAGCGCGGCGTCGAGCGATTCGGGCACCGTGAGGTCGCCGTTGACGATCTCGACGTCGGGGGGCAGCGTCACCGCGGCCTCGGTGCGGCGCACGAGGGCACGGACCGGCACGCCCGCATCGGTCAGCTGGTCGACCACGGCGCGGCCGATGCGTCCGGTCGCCCCGGTGACGAGCACCGGAGTCGTCGACGGAGCGCGGGGGGTGTCTGTCTGTTCCATGGCCGCCATCTTTTCGTTACCGAGTTAAAAAAGCAACTTGGTTACAAATGTTAATCTGACACGGTGAGCGAGCCGGTCGGGCTGCGGGCCCGCAAGAAGGTACGGACCCGGGACGCGATCGCTGACGCGGCGATCTCGCTGTTCCTGGCGCGCGGGTTCGACCAGGTGTCGGTGTCCGACATCGCCGCGATGGCCGAGGTGTCGAAACCGACGCTGTTCCGCTACTTCGCCACAAAGGAAGACCTGATCCTGTACCGCTTCGCGGACCACAACGGTGAGGCCGCACGCGTGGTCCGTGACCGGCACCCGGATATCGAGCCGATCACGGCGCTGCACCGGCATTTCCGGGCCGGTCTCGATCGCTTCGAGCCGGTCACCGGCCTCAACGATCATCCCGAGGTGGTGGCGTTCCATCGGCTGGTGTTCACCACCCCGAGCCTGGCGGGACGGCTCCTGCAGTACATGCTCGACGATGAGGACGCGCTGGCCGCCGTCCTCGATCCGGGTGTCCGGGGCCGACTGCAAGCCGCCCAGGTGATCGCGGTCCAACGCGTACTGGCCCGGACCAACTGGCAGAAGATCGCTGACGGAAGGACCGCACACGACGTGCGACCCGAGGCGGTCGCCGACGCGGACCACGCCTTCGCCCGGCTGTGTCACGCGACCGGCGACTCCTAGCCCGCCGCACCCGCACACTCCGGGAAACTCGATTGCCCTGGGCGTACGGAGAGCCAGATCATGCCGGGATGAGTCAGGAGCAGCTTCCGCCGCCGGCAGAGGGCGTACGGATCCCGTGGTCAGCGGTGCCCGAGGGCCTGCGGCTCGCGGTGGAAGGTCATCTCGGTGATCGGGTGGCCGAGGCGGTCACGCAGCCCGGGGGCTTCTCACCGGGTGTGGCCGCCCGGCTGCGGCTCGCGGGCGGCGGCAGGGCGTTCGTCAAGGCGGTCGGCCCACAGCCCAACCCCGACAGCCCCGCCTTCCACCGCGCCGAGGCCAGGGTGGCCGCCGCGCTGCCGGCCGGCGTGCCCGCGCCCCGGCTGCTCGCCTCCTTCGACCAGGACGGCTGGGTGGTGCTGCTGTTCGAGGACGTGGAGGGGCGCCTGCCCGCCCAGCCGTGGGTGCCGGACGAGCTGGCCCTCGTGCTCGACGCGCTGGCCCGCATGGCCGAGGCGCTCACCCCCGCCCCGATCGAGGTGCCTGCCGCCGCCGAGAAGCTCGACGACGAGTTCCGGGGCTGGCGGCGCCTGGCCGCGGACGGCGCGGACCTGGCCGCCGTCCTCGGCTCCTGGGCCGTACGGCACCTGCCGCGGCTGGCGGAACTGGAGGAGCGATGGGGGCAGGCGGCCGAGGGCGACTGCCTCGCCCACGCCGACCTACGGGCGGACAACCTGCTGCTCACGGCCGACGGCCGGGTGCTCGTGGTGGACTGGCCCCACGCGTGCCTGGCCGCGCCGTGGTTCGACCTGCTCGGGATGCTGCCCAGCGTGACCATGCAAGGGGGGCCGCCACCGGCCCAGATCTTCGACGGCCACCCGGCCGCGAGGAACGCCGATCCCGGAGCCGTCACCGCCGTTCTCGCCGCGATGACCGGATACTTCCTGCAGCGTGGGCTCCTGCCCCCGCCGCCCGGCCTCCCCACCCTGCGTGCCTTCCAGCTCGCGCAGGGCAGGGTGGCGCTGGCATGGCTGCGGCAGCGGACCGGCTGGAAGTGACGTCGGCCGCGTCAGCGCAGGCCCCCGACGGACAGTCCGCCGCGCCAGTGCCGCTGCAGGGTGAAGAAGGCGACGATGAGCGGGATCACCGACACGAGCGCGCCCAGGATGATCAGGCTCCAGAGGGAGGTGCTGCCCGCGTTGTTCGCGGAGGCGATTCCCTGCCAGAGGCCGAGTCCGACGGTGACGGGGAAAAGGCGGTTGTCGGAGAGCATGGCGACGGGCAGGAAGTAGTTGTTCCAGGACGCCACCGCGGACAGGAGCAGCACCGTGACCACCGCGGGCCGCATCAGCGGGAGCGCGACCTGCAGGAACGTCCGCACTTCACCCGCGCCGTCGGCCCGCGCCGCGTCCAGGATCTCGTCGGGGACCGCGTCGCGCGCGTACACGTGCATCAGGTAGACGCCGAACGGGTTGAGCAGTGACGGAAGGATCACCGCCCAAATCGTGTTCGTCAGGCCGAGCCCGGAGAACATCACGAAGGTGGGAATCACCAGGGCGGTCGCGGGCACCATCAACGCGCCCAGCAGGACGGAGAAGCCGAAACGCCTGCCGGCGAACCGGTACTTGGCGAATCCGTAACCGGCCATCACGGCCAGGATCGTGGCGCCGATCCCGCCCGCGAACGCGTAGAGCGTGGAGTTGAGGATCCACCTGCCGTAGATGCCGCCGTCGTAGGTGAACAGCTGCCTGAGGTTCTCGAAGTAGTCGATCCGGTCGGTGAACCACAGGGTGTTGCCGCCGCCGAAGAGGCCGGGGGCGTCCTTGGAACTGTTGACGATGACCCACCAGAACGGCACGAGGAAGTAGACGACCAGGAAGCCGAGGAGCACCTGCAGGGGCAGGTGGCGTTGTGGCGGGCGGCGTGCGCCGGAGCGGCCGGTCATCACAGAAAGCTCCTCCGCTTGCGGGTGAAGAACAGGAAGGCGTAGACGCCGGCGAACACGATCCCGCCGAGGGCGAAGGAGATCGCCGACCCGTAGTTGAAGTTCGCGAGTGCGAACGCCTGCTGGTAGGCGTACATGTTGGGGGTGAAGTCCGGCCCGATCGTGCCGGCCGCGAGGAACCGCAGGAACTGTGGTTCGTTGAAGAACTGCAGCGTGCCGATGAGCGCGAAGACCAGGATCAGGAGCAGCGCGGGGGCGATGAGCGGGATTTTGATCCGCAGCGCGATCTGCCACTTGCCGGCGCCGTCCATGCGGGCCGCCTCGTAGAGCGCCGGGTCGATGCCCTGCAGCGCCGCGTACAGGATGATCATGTAGTAACCGGCCCACTGCCAGGTGACGACGTTGACCAGGCCGTAGAAGACCAGGTTGCTGCTGAGGAAGTCGGGCGCGGTGGCGCCGAACAATCCGAAGATGTCGGAGAGCGGCCCGAAGCTCCTGCTGTACAGAAACCCCCACATCACCGCACCGATGACCGTGGGAATCGCGTACGGAAGGAAAATCATCAACCGCGAGAACCGGGCGAACGCGGAGGTGACGGTATCCAGGATGAGGGCCATCGCGAGCGCGATGACGATCTGCAGCGGGATGGCGACCAGGGAGAAGCGGACGACGAACCACACCCCGGAAAGGAAGCTCGGGTCGGTGAACGCCTTCACGTAGTTGTCGAACAGAACGAAGCTGGTGCCGCCGATCAGCTTCTTCCGGAAGAGGCTGAGGTACAGCGCGTACGCGAGCGGCGCGATGAGAAGCGCCAGGAAGACGAGCCCGAACGGCCCGACGAAGAGCCACCCCATCAGGTGCTCACGGAGACGCACCGTGCCGCGGACCTTGTGCGCTTTCTCTTGAGTGCTCGACGCACTCTCCTCGATCAGGAGGGTCATCTTGGGCTCCGGGAGGTCGATGCTGGGGAGTGGCGGGTGGGCCGGCCGGTCGAGGACGGCGGGCCCACCCGTGGTGTCACTGGACGGTGAAGCCTTGCTCCTTGGCGTAGCCCACCACGTCCTCCTGGACGCGGTCGGCCGCCTGCGCACCGGTGATGGAGCCCTCGATGACCGCGCCGATCTGCTTCGTCATGGCATCGAAGTAGTACTGGCCGAACGGGCTGTAGGTCATGCCCTTGTAGGCGTTCGCCGCGGGGACGTAGACCTCCTTGTTCGCCTGCTGGCCGTCGAAGAACGACACCTTCAGATCCACGAACTTGGGATCGTTGAGCGCCTTGAGGTTCAGCGGGAAGATGATCTGGTTGGTCCAGCCGTCGGTGAGCGACTCGTCGTCGGCGTAGAGGCCGTACGCCACCTTCGCCGCGAGTTCGGGGTTCTTCGCCTGACTCGTCACCGAGAAGGCCGACCCGCCCCAGTTCACCTGCACCGGGTTGGCGGGATCCCACTGCGGGAGCGGCGCCACCGCGAACTTGCCGGTGTCCTTGCCCTTGCCGACGCCGGCGCCGGTGAGGTACCCGGGCGCCCAGGCCGCCGAGATGTACGTCGCGTACTTACCGTTGATGACGCCGGAGATGTACTCCGGCGTGAACTGGTCCTGTGTCCCGACCAGGCCCTTCCGCGCGAGGTTCCCCCAGTAGTCCAGGACGTCCTTGGACGCCTGGTCGTTCAGCGCGATACCGATCGACTCGGGCTTCGCCGGGTCGTAGGTGATGGGAGTGGCGCCCTTCTGGATCTGCAGCGCCATCATGACGGCCGGCACGTTCGCGCCCAGGTCGCCGAACAGCGGGCCTCCCGCGTCCTTCACCTTCTGCGCGGCCTGCTCGTACTCGGCCCACGTCTTCGGCGGCGTGATCTTGTACTTGTCGAAGATGTCCTTCCGGTAGATCATCGCCATCGGGCCGCCGTCGACCGGCACGCCGTAGACCGCGCCGCCGATCGAGACGTCCTTCCACGCACCCGGGCCGTAGTTCGCCTTGACGGCGTCGAAGCCGTACTGCTTGATGTCGACGAGCGCCTTCTGGATCTGGAAGGTCGGGATCCGGTCCACCTCGATCATGATCACGTCGGGCGCGCCGGTGCCCGCCGAGATGGCCGTCTGGAACTTGTCGTACTCGTCGCCGCCCTGGCCGACGTTGGTCCAGCAGACCTGCACCTCGTTGTTCTGCTTGTTGAAGTTGTCGACGACGAGCTGCATGTTGGGGTACCAGCCCCAGAAGGTCACGACCGGCAGGTCCTTCTTGCTGATCGTGTTCGTGCAGTTGCTCGCCTTGTTTCCGGTCGTGTCGTTTCCGCTGTTGCTCGCCCTCGCGCTGCTTTCGCTTCCCGCGGTGGAGGAGCAGGCGGCAAGCACGCACGCCGCGGCGAGCATGGCTGTGGTGGCGAATATTCTCTTCGTCTTCGTTGACATGATTTCCTCTCCGGGTCCGCGCCCTGTCCTTCGTGCCGGCTCCCGTACGCTGCGGGCACCGCCGGGGCAGGAACGCCCATGCCCCGGCGGCACCGCCTCGTCGGGCCTACCTAGCGCTTGAACAGTCGCGGCGCCAGGTCGATGAGGTTCTTCTGCCACACGTCCCAGCCGTGCGGTCCAGGGGTGACCCCGTCGAACTCGTAGCGGACGCCGAGGTCGTTCATCGTGGTCAGGCCCGCCATGAACGACGGGTACACGAAGTCGGTCACATCGCCGACGTACATGCGCAGCAGCTTGGTCCCGTTGTTGATCGCCGCCACGTCGACGCCGCTGCCGCCGCCGAACCCGGCCGAGAACGCCGCGATGTAGGCGAACCGGCCCGGGTACGCCTTGAGCACCCCGATCGTCTGTCCACCGCCCATCGAGAGACCGGCGAGGGCCTGCTGCGACGGGTCGCCGGAGATGTTGTAGCGGGCCCGGACCGCCGGAACGATGTTGTCCAGCAGCTCCTTGTTGAAGTCGGACGTGTTGCCGTTGCCCATCACGACCACCATCGGCACCAGCTTCCCGTCGAGGAAGTGGTGGTCGAGGATCTGCTTGGCGCGTCCCATCTCCACCCAGTCGGTGTAGTTCTGGCCGCCACCGTGCTGGAGGTAGAAGACGGGATACGGCTGCGCGCGGTCCGGGTCGTATCCGGGCGGGGTCCACACCAACGCGGTCCGGTCGGCGTTCGCCACGTTGCTCCGGTACGTCAGGCTCTCCACCTTTCCGCCCTGACCGGCGGGAACGTCCGACAGCAGGCGTGACCTCTCTCCGGAGATGAAGAAGGTGCTCCAGGTCGGCTCGGTGGTCACCTTCGTCGGGTTCGACACGTCCTTGAACGCGACCCGATCCACGATGAGCCGGTAGTAGTAGAACCACGGGTCCAGCGGTCCCACGGTCGCCCGCCACCGGTCGCCGTCACGGGACATCGGGACGCGCAGCCAGCTCCCGCCGGGAGCGATGTTCGCCCACACGGTGACGTGCTGGGCGTCCTTGAAGTCCGTCGTGGTCTCGAAGGTGACGAAGCCGTCCTTCGTCACGAACGGCGTCGGGGTGGTGCCGGGCGCCGGCGGGTGGAACTCGCCCTTCAGCGGCTCGTGACCGGCGCTCGGACCATGGTCCGGCGCCTTGCGGAACAGCCGCGGGAGGAAGTCGACCAGGTTCTCCTGCCAGGCGGTCCAGTTCGCCCCGGCGTCGGGGTTGACCCCGTCGAACTCGTACCTGACACGGGCGCGGTCCAGCGCCTTCGTCAGGCGGACGGTGGCGTTGTAGGCGGGATCGGTCACGTTCCCGGTGTACAGGCGCAGCAGCTTGGCGCCGGGGTTCGGCCCGGGACCGGGCCTCCCTCCGGCGATCTCCGTGAGGAGACCCGAGAACGAGCCGGCGTAGGCGAAGTCGTCCGGCCTGGTCAGGGCGGCGCGCAGCGCCTGCGAGCCGCCCTCGGACACACCGGCGATGGCCTGGTGCTCCCGGTCGTGACGGACGCGGTAGGCGTCCCCGACGGCCTTGCGGAGGTCCTTGAGGTCCTTGTCGTCGTCCGGCCCGCGACCGTCGGTGATCACGACCACCATCGGCTCGATGGAACCGCCGGCCGACAGGTTGTCGAGGATCTGCTTGGCACGACCGAGGTCGAGCCAGTCGGTGGCGCTCCTGTCCGGGCCGGACAGCAGGTAGAGCACCGGATAGGGCTTGCCGCCCTTGGCCGGGTACCCCGGCGGCGTCCAGACCAGCGCCGACCGCTCCTGCGTCCCGGCCCGGTAGGTCAGGGTCCCGACCTTGCCGCCCTGCCCTCCGGGCGCGTCCGCCAGCAGGCGCACCGAGTCGCCCGCGACGAGGAAGGTGCTCCACAGAGGCTTGGACGCCACGCTGGTGGCGTTCGTCGGATCCTTGAGACCCTTGGTGTCGTCGCCCGTGACCTGGTAGGAGTACAGGCCCGGCTTGAGCGGGCCGAGGATCCCCGACCAGACGTCGCCGCGGCGGGTGAGGCCGAACTCCGCCCAGGCGGAGGAGGGACCGAAGTTCCCCTCGACGACGACCTGGGACACCTGGCCCACGTTGGTCTGCACATAGGCCGCCGGGACGGTGAACGACGCGTAGCCGTCCTCGGAGACGCTCAGCCAGGGCGTGTCCGCCACCGCGGATCGCGGCGGGAGCAACACCGCCGCGAGTGCCATGACTCCGGCGACGACCGCCGCCGAGAGCCGGCGTACGCCCATGGGACGCACTCTGCCGTGATATAATGACAGTGACATACCGATCTCCTTTGTGGTCGGCAGCGGATTGGGCCCGACTGACCGACCTGATTCATCGGTGGATGTGGTGTGGACTCTGTTCCTGCACCTCCGTGCGTCGCGAGTCTGTTTTCGATTGACCTGACGTCAGGTACGGCCGGACACCGCACCTGTGGGTTGTCAGGGTCTTGTCGTGGTCCTCGGCGGTGCGGTGCTGCCGCGGACCACCAAGCGCGTCGGGAGCAGTATCTGGCGGGGGCCCTCCCACTCATCGGTCACCAGTGATCGCAGCATGCGCGCGGCCTCGTGTCCGAGCCGGTACATCGACTGGTCCACCGTGGTCAGCCCCGGCTCCGCCAGCGCGGACTCCGGAATGTTGTCGAATCCGACCACCGACAGGTCGCCGGGGACGCTGAGCCCCAGCTCCTTCGCGACCTCCAGCACCTTAAGGGCCATCCCGTCGCTCGCTGCGAAGATCGCCGTCGGACGGTCCGCCCTTCCCAGCAGCTCGCGCGCCAACGGGACCGTGGACTCGGGATTGAAGTCGCCCCTGCCGATCAGGGCGGGGTCGACCGGCACGCCGGCTTCGGTCAGCGCCCTCCGGTAACCCTCCTCGCGCGACCACGCGGCCGCGAGGCTGGAGCGGCCCGCGATGAATCCGATCCGCCGATGACCCAGGCCCAGCAGATGCTCGACGACTGTGACGGCGCCCGAGAGGTTGTCCGCCGTCACCGACGGCACCGTCGAATCCCGCACCGGATCGATGACCACGACCGGCGTGCTGCTCCGCACCTCGCCCCAGGGCGTGACCACGATGCACCCGTCCGTGAGCGTGCCCGACAGGCGGGTGAGGTGCCGTTGCTCCCAGCCCTCCGAGTACGTCCCGTAGACGGCGCTGTTGGCGTAGACGATCAGATCGAAGCTCGACCGGGCCAACGCCTCCATCACGCCCTTGAGCACCTCGGCCGTATAGGACTGGAAGCTGTGGGTCACCAGACCCAGGACATTGGTACGACTGCGCCGCAGACTCGTCGCCACCAGACTCGACTCGTAGCCCAGCCGCTCGATGGCCGAACGGACCTGCGCGGTGGTGCCGGTGCTGACGCCGTAGCGCCCGTTGACCACCCGCGACACGGTTGCCACGGAGACGCCCGCCAGTCGCGCGACATCGCTCATGGTCACCGGAGCTCCGCCATCGGCCATGCGGCCCTCTCTGTTTGCAATCGTTATCGGTTACGTTTGCGGTTTTTTTAACGTAAGCGACAACGATTGCGAAGACAAGACCCATTTCGGCCACTCACCGCGCCGACCGTACGTCCTATAAGGACATGACCAGAATGTGCAGGCAGGCCGGGGGACGGCTGTCCGTCGCGCATCGGCAGGCCGTCATCCCGTCAGGCCGGCGGCGTGGTCGCCTGAGGCGGTTCGCCGACGGTGACCGTGCCCGAGTAGGCCTTCCGGACCTTCCGGCCGGAGTCGCCGGTGATGGTGAACGTGCCCGCGAGCGTACGCATATCGGAGGAGAAGCCGACGTACACCTCGATGAGCCCGGTTTCCACCGAGTAGTTCATGTCCCTGTCGTAAAAGCCGAGCTGGCCCGTGGGCAGGTCGAAGCGTACGGCCGTTCGCTGCCCGGGACCGGCGGCGACACGGGCGAAGCTCTTCAACTCGAGCACCGGCCGGGTGACCGTCGCCTGCGGGTCGCGAACGTAGAGCTGGACGACTTCCTCTCCGGCTCGATCACCGATGTTGGCCACGGTGGCCTCCACTGCGACGCTGTCCCCGGCGAGCACTTCGGTGCGGTCCAGAGTGACCTGTTCGATGACGAACGGGGCGTACCCCAGGCCGTGACCGAAGCGGTATCGCGGGCTGACGGGCGAGTCGACGTAGTCGCCGTGCCAGTGCGACCGCCCACCGGACACCTTGTGTCCGTAGAAGACGGGGATCTGCCCCACGGTCCTCGGGTAGGAGATGGGCAGCTTCCCGCTCGGGTTGACCTCGCCGAGCAGCACCTCGGTGATCGCCTGCGCCCCGGTCTGCCCCGGCAGCCAGGCCAGCAGCACCGCGGCGCACTTCTCGTGCAGGAAGTCGCCGCCGACCGGCCGACCGGCGACGAGCACCGCCACCACGGGTGTTCCGGTGGCGACGACGGCTCGGACCAGATCCTCCTGGACGCCGGGAAGCTCCAGGCTCGACCGGTCCCGCGACTCTCCCGTGGTGGCCCGGGTCGTCAACCCCGAACGATCACCCAGGACCAGCACCGCGACGTCGGCGGCCGCGGCGGCCGCGACCGCCTCGTCGAAACCGTCCCTCGACGTGTCGATCACGTCGCACCCGCGCGCGTGGCGCACCCGGTCGCCCAGGCGGGCCGTGAGTTCGTCGCGCACCGTGGGGACCCCGTCGGTGCTCTCCTCGATCTTGAGGTCGTCCGGCACGGTCATCGCCTGGCCGAGCAGACCCTTCCGCTCGCGCGCCTCCAGCAGCGACTCGACATGCGCCGCGAAGGAGTAGTCACCGAGCAGATGCCGGGCGCTGTCGGCGTTCGGCCCGATGAGGGCGACCGTTCCGGTGCCCGGCCGGAGCGGCAGGACGCCGTCGTTCTTGAGCAGGACGAGGCTGCGGCGAGCCACCTCGAGCGCCACCTCCCGGTGCCGCTCGGCGTTCACCGCCACCGTCACCGCGGCCTCGTCCACGTAAGGGTTCTCGAACAGGCCGAGCTCGAACTTGTGCCGGAGCACCCGCGAGACCGCTTCGTCCAGTCGCCCTTCACTGATCTCGCCGGCGTCCAGGGCCCCTGCCAGCGCCCCCGCGTACGCGTCCGTGGCCGGAAGCTCGACGTCGGTGCCCGCGGTGAGTGCCAGAGCCGCCGCTCGCCGCTTGTCCTCGGCGAAGTGGTGATACGAGTGGAGATCGTCGACGGCGAAGTAGTCCGACACGACGGTCCCCGCGAAGCCCCACTCTCCTCGGAGGACATCGCCGAGGAGCTCACGGTTGGCATGGCAGGGAATCCCGTCCAGCTCGTGGTAGCCGGCCATCACCGACTGAAGGCCCGCCTCGCGGACCGCCGCCTCGAACGGATGGAGATACACCTCCCGCAGCAGACGAGGCGGCAGGTGCGCCGGCGCCCAGTTCAGCCCGCCCTCGGACGCCCCGTAGCCGACGAAGTGCTTGGCCGTCGCGACGACGCCCTCCGCGAGAGAAGCACCCTGCAGGCCCCGGATGAACGCCACGCCCATGCGGGCCACCAGGTACGGATCCTCCCCGTAGGTCTCCTCTGTCCGGCCCCAGCGCGGATCCCGCACCACGTCCAGCACCGGCGAGAGCCCCTGATGACTTCCCGTCGCGCGCATCCGCGCACGGACGGCATCCGCCAGCAGCCGGTTGAGCTCCGGCTCCCAGGTGCTCGCGACGCCGATCGCCTGAGGGAAGATGGTCGCCTCCCGCGCCATCAACCCGGAGCACACCTCCTCGTGGACGATCGCCGGGATCCCCAGCCGGGTCTCCGTCACCAGGAAGCGCTGGATCTCGTTTGTCACCCGTGCCACCTGCTCCGCCCTGAGACTTGTGGCTCCCGCGACACGGGTCACGTGCCCCAAGCCGTGCCGGAGGACCGTCCGCGCCCGCTCGGCCGAAAACCGCCCGCCCTCCATCAGCGAGAACGCCCAGGCGCTCCCCAGCTGTGCGAGCTTCTCCTCCCGGGTCATCCGGGCCAGCAGATCCGTCACGCGCTCCCCGACGGCAGCGGCCGGATCGGTGTAGGTCACTGCCGGCTCCGGACTCACAGCGGTCATCCGGTACCCCAATCACGCCTTGATCAAGTGGATCCCGTGCCTACCGCAAACGTGATCGATAACGTTTGCAATACAAAGATCGCTGATCGACTTCGCGATGTCCAGAGTCCGCATCGAGACCCGGCACCCCCGACCGGGCCGGTCACGGGTGGGCCGCGGTCTCGGGTTCGCCGAGCCAGGTGGGGGTGATGCCGAGATTCCGGCAGATGGCCTCGGCGAGGGCGAAGGACTCGGCCGCCTCCTCCGTCCTCCCCCGGCTGCCGGCGACCCGTCCGAGGTGGTGAAGCACGTCGGCTTCGACGATCCGCTCCCCCGCCGCCCTCGCGTGCGCCAGAGCGAGCGTGAGAGTGCGGTGCGCGGTGTCCCATCGCGTCAGGGCGGCCCACGCCCGGCCCATCCCGTACAGGGCGTGGGCCATGCCGACCTGGTCGTCGATGGCCAGGCAGAACTCGTGGACGCGCTCGAACCGGGGCAGAGCCTCGGCCGGTTCGCCGCACTCCAGGCTGAGCTCGCCGAGCCGGTAGTTCACCTGCTGGGCCAGGCGGGCGCCCTGCGCCTTCTGCGCCATCTGCAGGGCCTGCTCCAGATTGATCCGGGCCTCTTCGTGGTTGCCGAGCTGGAGATGGATCTGCCCGATCTGACGGAGCACGAGTGCTTCGTTGCCGACGTCGCCGAGCGCGCTGAGGGCGGCGGCGCTGCGCCGGGCACGGGAGAGTGCGTCCTGGAGCCGGCCCCCGAGACGGTCGAGTACGGCCAGCTTGTGCTCGGTGATGGCCTCGGCGTGCCGGTCGCGCAGCGCCGTGAAGATGGTGGCGGCCTGCCCGATGAAGTTCGCCGCCGCACCGTAGTCGTGTCTGTGCAGGCTGAGCTCGCCGAGCTCGGCGAGGATGACCGCCTCGCCGCGGCGGTTGCCGGCGGCCCTGGTGGCGTCGAGGGCGATCTCGTGCGTCTGCTCCCACTCGTCGTGGTGTTTGCGGACCTCCAGGAGAGGTGCGGCGGTCACCGCGAGATCCCAGCAGAGGTCGTCGAAGTCCAGGTGCGCCGCCTGGCGCACCGCTCCCTGGATGTTCGGCAGCTCGGCCTCGCACCAGGTGACGGGATCGACGACGATCTCCCTGAGGTGCTCCTCCGTCATCGGCCGCCGCCGGGCCATGCCGTGCAGCACCAGGTGGTCGTGGCCCGCGAGCTGGGTGTGGGCGTACTCGGTCACCGTCAGCAGGGCTCCGATGGCCCGCTCCAGCGCGGCGCGCACCTCGGCGCAGGGGAGCTGCGCCTGCGCCTGTTGGCGGGCGAAGATGCGGACCAGGTCGTGCAGGCCGTACCGGGGCTGGCCGTGGTCTCCGGCCGCCACGGTGACCAAATGGCTGTGGGCGAGCTGGTCCAGGAGGTCCTCGGCCTCCCTGAGCGGGCAGTCCAGCAGCGCCGACGCCGCCCATTCCTCGTATTCGACGAGGTCGAGACTGCCGAGCAGCATGAGAAGGAGCCTGGCCCGCGGCCCCAGGGCCGCGTAGGAGAGCATCAGGTTGGCGCGCACGTCCAGTTCGCCGTGCACGAGTTCGTCGAGCCGATGGTGCTCTCCGGCCAGCCGGTCGACCATGCGGCGTACGGGCCAGTGCGGCCGGGCGGCGAGCCGTGCGCCCGCGATGCGCAGCGCGAGCGGGTGACGCCCGCACAGGCGGACGAGCCGCGCGCCGGCCTCCGGGCTGCTCCTCATGCGGTCGTCGCCGAGCATCCGCTGCAGGAAGTCGATCGCCTGCTCCTCGGTGAAGGACTCGAGCTCCAGCCGGCGTATGCCCGGAACGGCCGTGAGGCGGTGCCGGCTCGTGATCAGGACGGCGCAGCCGCTCGTGCCCGGGATGAGCGGCATCACCTGGCTCTCGTCGGCGGCGTCGTCGAGGATCAGCAGCGCGCGTCGCTCCGAGAGCACCTCCCGAAGCATCGCGCTGCGTTCCTCGATGTGCTCGGGCAGCCGGTGGTCGGGCACTCCCAGGGTGCGCAGCGAGCCGGCCAGCGCGACGCCCGGCGGGATGCGGCGCGCCGCCTCGGCCCCGCGGAGCGGCACGAAGATCTGCCCGTCCGGAAAGTCCTCCCGCAACCGGTGGGCGACGTGTACGGCCAGGGTGGTCTTGCCCGCGCCTCCCCGGGCGGACACCGCCACGATCGTCGGGCCGACCCGGTCACCGGAGGTCAGCCAGCGGGTGATCCGCGCGATCTCCTCGGCCCGGCCGGTGAAGTCGGGGGTGTCGGCCGGGAGGTTGCACGGGCGCGGGGAGGCGGCGGCGGGCTCCTCGCCCGGCGACACGGCCTCCCGCAGGATCGCCTGTTCCTGTTCCCGCAGCTGCGGGCCGGGCTCGATGCCGAGCGACTCGACGAGGAGGGCGCGCGTGTCCCGATAGAGCTGCAGCGCCTCCGCCTGGCGGCCCGACCGGTGCAGCGCCTCCATCAACCGGCCGCGCAGCGACTCGCGCAGCGGGAACTCCTCGACGAGCTGGACCAGGACGGGAATCATGTCCGCGTGCCGGCCGAGCGCGAGTTCGTGCTCCACCCACTGGCCGACGGCGGTGAACCGCTGTTCCTCCAGCACCGCGGCCTCCGTACGCAGCGCGGGGCAGTCGTCGAGCCCCGCGAAGGGCACGCCGGTCCACTCGTCCAGCGCCCCGCGGAGGATCTCCGCCGCCCGCGCGACGTCGCCGCCGGCGGCCGACTCCTCGCTCCTGGCGACCAGCGCGGAGAACCGCAGGGCGTCCACCTCGGCGGGCCGTACGTGGAGGAGGTAGCCGCGGTCGACGCGGGTGATGCGGTGCGGGTCGCCCAGCGTCGTCCGGAGGCCGCGGATGTAGGCGCGCAGGTTCGCGGCCGCGGACGCCGGCGGGTCCGACGGCCACAGCCCGTCGATCAGCCGGTCATCCGGTACGGCGGTGTTCGGACAACAGAGCAGAAGGGCCAGGAGCGTTCGCACCTTCTGGCCCTTCAAGGGGACCGGGGAGCCATTCGCCGTCAGCTCCAGCGGTCCGAGTATGCGGAACCGCAGATCTGGGTGCTGCTCTCCCCCGGCCATGGCGGGTAAATACTATGTCAAAACCCTGCGGCCGGCCGGTGAATATGCTTCGCCCCCACTTCAGCGACACGCGGGACGGCTTGACGTCCATGAGAAGCACGCCGAGCACCATGGTCGCGGCGCCCGCCCAGCCCAGCGGCGTCAAACGATCTCCCGCGAGCCAATATCCGAAGACGCCGGCGAAGACGGGTTCCATCCCGAGGATGACGGACACCCGGGTCGGCGAGGTGCGCCGTTGCGCGTACGCCTGAACGAAATAGGCGAAGGCGCTGGCGGCCAGCCCGGTGAACGCGATCGCGCCCCAGGCGTCCCATTCGCCGGGCAGGCGGAAATCCTCCTTGATCAGCGCGATGCACAGGGCGACCGTTCCGCACGTCCCCAGTTGCACCGCGACCAGGGCTCCCGTGGGGAAACGGCGGACCGCCCGGTCCATGGCGATGATGTGCAGCGCGAAGCAGAGGCTCGATGCCAGGGTGAGCGCGTCGCCCAGCGGGTGGAAGGCCCCGCCGTAACCCGAGAGGAGCAGCAGGCCCAGGGCGGCGGTCGCGATACACAGGGCGCTCCAGCGGGTGACCCGCTGACGAAGGAGCAACGCGGCCATGAGCGGGGTGAACACGATGTAGAGACCGGTGATGAAGCCCGAGTTGGACGCGGTCGTGTAGGTGAGACCGATCGTCTGGAACGCGTACCCGCCGACCAGCAGCAGGCCCAGACCCGCCCCGGCGCCCCATCCCGTTCGTGAGAGCCGGCCGATCTGCGCGGCGTACGGCACGGCCACCACACCGGCCGCCAGCAGAAAACGGAGAGCCACGAACGACCACGGCGGCACGTTTTCTATGGCGTCCTGAATTACGACGAAAGTAAGCCCGAAAACGGCGGCGACCACGACGAGACCCGACTCCGCCATCCATGCGGCCGGCGCGTCCGTCTTCCGCGCGGCGGGCTCTTCGATCGACATCAACGGTTTCCTCCGGGCGACGTGCTGGGACACGAGGCTAAGCGGCCGTTGTATAAGCGCCGTATATGCGGCGCGCACGGTCGCGATGCCCGGTCGCCCGGCACAGGCCCGGAAAGCCTCTGCCGTTATACGAGGAATGTACAGAAATTCGAACTTCGTCCTCTAGCCTCTCCGATGGACGCGAAGTCTCACCTCGCGAAGTCTCACCTGGAGGATCCGACATGGTGATCGGTATCGATCTGGTGCATGCTGCGGTGTGGAGGTTCGACATTCAGCGGAAATCGGGAGCCGGCCGGGCCGCCGACTTCTCCGAAGTCAGCGTCGTCGCCGACCTCGGGGAATTGGCCGTCGACCTTCTCGGGGGAACGGTGGCCGCTCTCGAGAACGGGTTCGAAGGGGACGCGCTCAAGGACCTGGGCCTCGTGCTCGTTCCCGCTCCGGGCGTCGACGGAGCGGTCTTCACTCCAAGGGAGTGCGAGGCCCTCGACCGGTACGTCCAGGAGGGGGGCGCGGTGCTGATCCTCGGGGACGGGGAGTGGCCGCAGCCGCCCCAGGGCCCCGCCCCGTTCGGGTTCGCCTCGGGTGATCTCGCGATCGGCGACCCCGCGGATCCGGCGCAGCCCCACGTGCGGCCCTACCAGTTCCCGGCCGAGGTCACCGGTGCGCACCCCGCGCTGGAGGGCGTCACCCGGGCGTACCTCTACCGGCCCAAGCCCGTCAGCGCCCGCTTCCCGCTGACCGGCCTGGTGGAGAAGGACGGCCAGATCTTCCTGGGGGTCGCGCGTCACGGGGCGGGCAGGGTCGCCGTGGTGGGCAACGCCGAGATGTTCGCGCGCCCCTTCCTCGGCCGCGAGGACAACGCGCGGCTCCTGCTCAACCTGCTCTCCTGGCTGCTGGACGGCCGGCACCAGGGGTCGGCCGCCGACCTGGCGGCCGAGGTGACCGGCGCCTACCGGTTCTCCGGCCGGGACTTCTCCCCCACGGAGAACCTGAAGAACGAGCCCGGGCCGCACGTCGTCGACGCCGGTGTCTACGCCCACATGTTCACCGGGCTCGCCGACGGGTTCCTCCGCGACTCGGAGACCGACGAGGAGGCGTTCCTCCGCGAGGCCGAACTGCGGTTCCACGAGATGCCGCGCGTCGTCAGGCAGGCGGTGAGCCGGTTCCGTCAGCACGGCACCGACTCGGGCGTCCTGCTGGTGAAGGGCCTGCCCGTGGACCCCGCGCTTCCCCCCACCCCCGCCGACCCGAAGGCGCGGGTCCGCTTCGCCAGTCCGCTCAGCGAGCTGTGGCTGGCGGCCTTCGCGCAGGCGCTGGGCGAGCCCATCGGCTACCGCCAGGAGAAGAACGGTCTGCTGTTCCAGAACGTGGTGCCGACGCCCCACAACGCCGCGAAGCTCTCCTCCGAGAGCTCGGCCATCCTGCTCGACTACCACACCGAGACGGCGTTCCACCCCTTCATGCCCGACTACGTGCTGCTGCACTGCCTGCGGCCCGACCACGACGGGGCGGCCAAGACGATCAGCGCCAGCCTGCGGATGGCCCTGCCCCGGTTGAGTCTCCGCGAGCGGGCGATCCTCAGCGAGCCCCTCTACCGGACCGGGATCGACTACTCGTTCGGCAGCTCGCACGGCACGAAGGGCAACGGGCCGCTGCTGCGCGTGCTCTACGGCGACCCCTTCGATCCCTATCTCACCGTGGACCCCGACCTCATGATGGGGATCGTGCCCGAGGCGGACGCCGCCCTGAAGCGGCTGCACGCGGTGCTCCACGAGGTCAGGCGGTGGGTGTGCCTCGACACGGGTGACCTGCTGATCGTCGACAACCGCAGGGCGGTCCACGGCCGCTCGGAGTTCACTCCCAGATACGACGGCCGGGACCGATGGCTCCAGCGCGTCTGCGTGGTCCGGGACCTCGTTCCTTCCGCCGGACACCGGAGACTGCGCGGCCGTATCATCGACACCGCGTTCGCCGTCTGATCCCTTTTATGTAAGGACAAGGACCGCGCCATGGGCGAAACCACTTCGGCCCCGAGCACCGTCGTCCTGTTCCCGCAGGGCGTGAGCGTCTGTGAGGCCACCGTCGTCCTCGCGGAGGCCGCCGGCGACGAGGGCCCGGTCGTGATCGTCACCGACCGGACGCCGTTCCACCCGCTCGACCCCACCTGGCCCGACCAGCCGGGCGACCGGGGCACCATCACGCTCGGGCGTCGGGAGCACGCCGTCGTGGACGCCGTCACGATGGCGGTCGGGCCCGACGGCACGCTGTACCAGGGGGAGGAGATCCCCGCCCGCCGTACGGACCCGGGCTGGTCCTTCCTTGTCGGTCACGTCCTCGAGACGCCGCCGGACGGGAGCCCGGCGGATCTCGTCGGCGAACAGGTGGGCCTCGCGGTGGACGTGGCGCGGCGATCGAGCCTGAGCGCCGCGCACACCGCCTGCCACCTGATGTCCCTCGCCCTGAACATGGAGCTGCGCGACCTGTGGCGCAAGGTCCCGCGTACGGACTGCCTCGGCAGCCCCGACTTCGACCAGGCGGCGATCACGCGGTCGAGCATCACCCCGTGGGAGAGCGTCGACCGCTACCGCCTCGGCAAGTCGCTCCGCAAGGCGGGCTTCGACGCCGAAGCCCTCCCCGGACGGCTCGACGCGGTGCGCGAGGGCGTCACGGCCCGGCTGTCGGAGTGGATCGCCGCCGGCGGGCGGATCGCGATCGACACCGAGGGGCCCTGGATCAACTCCCGCCGCTGGTGGGGTTGCGAGCTGCCCCCGGGTCCCGCACGGCTCCCCTGCGGTGGCACGCACCTGGGGAATCTCGGCGAGCTGGCCTCGATCGACGTGCGGATAGTGATCGGAGAGGGGGAGCTGGTAGTCAACACTACGGCCAAGCAGTCATGAACCCGGAAGTGGAGGTCAGTCCGTGTTCGATCCGGTCGGCTCGTCCGTCCTCGTCGTAGAACCGGTCTCCGGCGGCGCAGACGTCGCCCGGCTCGCGCACCACCTCGGCATGACAGTTGTGATCGCCTCGCAGGACGTGGGCGACTGCGAGATCCCGGCGGATCTGCGGAAGATCGCCTCCGTGGTGCTCACCGTCGACACCAACGACGAAAAGACGTTGTTCGACGTGGTCGCCGAGCACCACGAGCGCGAACCGCTCGCCGCGGTGCTCCCGGGATGCGATTTCTACGTGGCCACGACGGCCAGGCTCGCGGCACGTCTGGGACTGCCCGGCCTGCCGGTCGAGACCGTGGACGCCGTACGCAACAAGGCGCGCATGCGCGAGCGGGTCGCCGCCGCCGGGCTGCGCACGCCGCGCTTCGCCGAGGCGTCCTCCCCGGAGGCTCTCCGTACGGCGGCGGAGATCGTCGGCTTCCCGAACGTCATGAAGCCGGTCGAGTCCTCCGGCAGCATCCACGTGAGCAGGGCCGACGACTGGGCGCAGCTCGCCGCCGCCTACGCCGCCCTGACCGGCGACCGGGAGCTCGACCTCGGCCGCCCGATGGGGCACACCGTCGTCGTCGAGCAGTACGTCGCGGGTGAGGAGGTCAGCGCCGACGGCTACGTCGAGAACGGCCGGGCCACCGTCGTCGCGATCACCAGGACGGTCCTCGGCGCCGAGCCGCGGTTCGTCGAGCTGGGGCACCTGACGCCGGCCGACCTCCCGGACGACGTGACGAAGGAGGTCGTCGCGTACACGGAACAGGTGGTCCGGGCGCTGAACGTGACCGCCGGGCCGTTCCACTGCGAGGTGCGGCTGAGCGACGAGGGCCCGGTCCTGATGGAGCTCGGCGCCCGGCTGCCGGGCGACGGGATCCCCGAGCTGATCCGGCTCGCCACCGGAACCGACCTCGCCGCGGTCATGCTCGCGGCGGGGCTGGGCGTCGGCGCCGCGGAGCTGCCGGCGTTCGGCCCGCCCGCCGCGCCGTACGCCGCCGTACGGTTCCTCACGGCCGACGACCTGGACTCCCACAGCGGGATCCTCGGCTGGGACGAGCTGGACGGCCGGCCTGGCGTCATCGGCAAGCAGCTGTTCATCCCGCCCGGCACGCCCATTCCCCAGACCGGCGACTGCCGTTCGCGGCTCGCCTGCGTGCGCTACACCGCGGAGTCGTACGAGGCCGTCCAGGCGTTCTGGAAGAGCCTGGACGACCTGGCGGTGCTCCCGTGAGCGACGTCCTGGACTACGCGGCGGTGGGGGTCGGCCCCGCCAACCTGAGCCTGGCGGCCCTCGGCGCCGACGTGGAGGACCTGCGGAGCGTGCACTTCGAGGCGCGCCCCGACTTCTCCTGGCACCCCGGCCTGCTGCTGCCCGAGGCGACCCTCCAGGTCTCGCCGCTCAAGGACCTGGTCACGCTGGTCGACCCGACGAGCCGTTACTCGTTCCTCGCCTTCCTCGCCAACGAGGGCAGGTTGTACCAGTTCCTCACCGCGAAGTTCCCGGCCGTCCTGCGCGCCGAGTTCGACCAGTATCTCCAGTGGGCCTCCCGGAGCATTCCGTCCATCGAGTTCGGCACCGAGGTGCGCGGCGTCCGCGTCCGTGACGGGCACTTCGTCCTCGACACGGGACACGGCGAGGTCACCGCGCGGAACGTGGTGCTCGGGACCGGCCAGGCGCCGTTCGTCCCCGGCTTCCTGCGCCCCCACCTGTGCGCCGACGTGTTCCACGCCGAGGAGTTCCTGTCACGGCCGCGGGAGCTGCCCGACCGCGCCGTGACGGTGATCGGCGGCGGGCAGTCGGGGGCGGAGATCGTCCGCCACCTCATGCGTCTCGACGTGCCGCCGCGCAGCATCACCTGGATCACCCGCAGGCCCGGCTTCCTGCCGATGGACGACTCCCCCTTCACCAACGAGTACTTCTTCCCGGCGTACGCGCGGGAGTTCCACGGGCTGCCGCAGACCCACAAGCAGGAGCTGCTGGCCGAGCAGAAGCTCGCGAGCGACGGGATCGACCTCGCGACGCTCCAGGACGTCTACCGCGAGCGCTACCGGCACGAGTGCCTGCTGGGCCGTAAGGACTGGCTCCGCCTGATGCCCCGGTCGGAGGTCACCGGCTGTGCCCGGCTCTCCGACGGCTGGGAGCTGGAGGTGCGGGGCCCGCACGCCTCGGTCGTCCGGTCCGACGTCGTGGTCCTCGCGACCGGGTACGAGTACCGCCTTCCGGACTGCATGAGCGAGCTCGCCCCCCACCTGGCCAGGGCCCCCGAAGGGCTGGTGGTCGGCGACGACTACGCGCTGTCGCTGGACCTGCGGACCTCGGGCCGCGTCTTCCTGCAGAACGGCGCCCGGCACACCTGGGGCATCGCCGACCCCAACCTCAGCCTGCTGGCCTGGCGCAGCGCGGTCATCCTCAACGCGATTCTCGGTTACCGGAGGTACAACACATGAGCCTCCCCCGGCTCGGCTTCGAGGCGCTGCCGCGCGAGTTCGAGGAGCTGGACGAATGGGCCGCGCTCCTCGGGCCGTTCGACGGCGACCGTCCGTTCTCCATGGCGCGCTTCACGGTGGCCGCCGGCGGCGCGACGCCGCCCGACAGCCACGCCGTGAAGGAGATCTGGCTGATCCTCGACGGCGCGGGAACCGTCCGCTACGAGGACCGGCCGTACGAGGTCGGCAAGGGCGATCTGCTGGGTTTCGCGCCCTTCGCCGAGCACGTGGCGATGGCGGACCGCGGCGTCCCGCTCTCCGTGCTGTCGATCTGGTGGGGCACGACCGGATGACCGGCGCGATCCCGGACTTCGACCTCGCGGTCGTCGGAGCCGGCGTCGTCGGCGCCATGACCGGCCATCTCGCCCTGGAGCGGGACCCGGGCCTGCGCGTACTCACGGTGGACCAGCTCCCCCTGAACCAGGGCGGCCTCAACGCGACGGGCCTGTCGGCGGGGCTCGACGTGCCGACGGGGCGGGACGCGCGGCAGCGCGAGCTCGCGGCCCGCAGCACCGCCCTCTACCGGCGGCTCAGAGCCGAACGGCCCGGCCTGCCCGTCCGTTCCCTCGACACCTTCTGGCTGCTGGCGCGCGGCAACGTCGGCCGTCTCCGCGAGACGATGGCCGGCCCCGCCCTGGAGGAGGCCGACCCGGACGCCCTCGACGGCGTCTTCCCCGGGCTGCGCCCGTCCGGCGACCGGGTCCTGCTCCGTTCCGGCGGCTCCTGGCGCGCCGACGTCGCCGGGCTGACCCGCGCTCTCCTCGACGAACAGCGGGGCCGCCCCGGCTGCGCCGTCCGGGAGGACGAGGAGGTCACCACCCTGCGGCCGTACGGGGACGGGTTCCTCCTGAGCGGCGAGGGCGGGCGGCCGCTCGCGCGGTGCCGTACGGCGGTCGTCGCCACCGGCCCGTGGGCCCTGCACGGACCGTTCGGCGAGCGGATGCGGGCGGCCGGCCTGCGGATCAAGAAGGTCGCCGCATTCCACCTGGACCTCCGGCCCGCCGACGACGCGCCCGTGCTGATCTTCGAGGACGACGACGCGTTCCTGCTGCCGCAGCCGGAGAGCGGCCGCTGGCTCTTCAGCTTCACCTCCCAGGAGTGGGGCGGCTCTCCGGTCCTGAGGCCGGCCGCCCTGAGCGGCGGGGACTACAGCGAGGCGGTGCGCGTCCTGCGCCGGTACGCTCCGTCGCTGGCCGGGACGATCTCCGGCGGGCGTGCCTTCTACGACGGCTACACCCGCGACCGGCTGCCGCTGGTCGAGCCGGTGCCCGATCACCCCGGCGTCGTGATCGCGGTCGGCGGCAACGGATCCGGCTTCCGCCTGGCGCCCGCGATCGCCGAACGAGCCCTTGGTCTTCTCACCCCCGGTCACCTGAACCCCCCGTCACTTGGAACCCAGTCACTTGGAAGTGGTCGCTCATGAGCACTCGCTCCACGGGCCTCATCCGGAACGCGGGCACCCTCCCCCCGCGCCACTACCTGCTGGTCCCGCCCGAGCCGACCCCCAACGGACGGCTCCACCTGGGGCACATCGCCGGGCCCTACCTGCGGTCGGACATGCTCAGCCGGTTCGCCCGCATGAGGGGCGACCTGCCCCTCACGATCACCGGGATCGACGTCTACGAGCCGTACATGACGCTCAAGTCGGCCGTCGACGGCCGCCCCGAAGGTGAGATCGCCGCCGAGTACCACGCGCTCATCGCCGAGGACCTCGCCGCGATGGACATCGGCCTCGACGCGTTCATCAACCCGGCCGAGGAGCCGTGGCGTACGGCGTTCGAGGACGAGGTGGCGGGCTGCCTCCGGCGGCTGCGGGAGCGTGGCGCGGTGACGACGCTGCGCGAGCGGGTCCCCTACAGCCCCGCGGCGGGGCGGTTCGCCGTGGGCCCCTGGCTCTCCGGCCGGTGCCCGGACTGCGGCGCCGACGCGGGCAGCTACTTCTGTGAGTCCTGCGGAGGCCACTTCCGCCCGGAGAACCTGCGCGACCCCGAGGGCACGAACGGGGTGGGCCCGCTCCAGTGGCGGGAGATCACCTCGCTGTTCCTGCGCCCGGCGGACCCGCACGACCTGGGGGCGCGGATGGCCGGCATCGGGGTCCCGGCGCGTTACCAGGAGACCGTGAAGCGCTACCTGAGCCGCGAGGGCGGGATGGTCCGCGTCAGCGCCCCGGAGAGCTGGGGGATCCCGCTGGACCAGGCGGACCCCGGCGTGCCGCGGACGCTCTTCCCGTACGCCGGGATCTTCATGTTCGCCCGGCTGACCGGCGCCGTCCACGGCTCGCTGAGCGGCACCGGCGTGAACGCGTTCGACCCGGGCTCGGACGTCGTCACGGTCACCAGCCTCGGCGTCGACAACGTGGTCCCCACACTCGTCTGCATCGTCGGCACGTCGCTGCTCCACGGGGACATGAAGACCTACGACCGCACGCTGATCAACGAGTTCTACGGGCTCGAAGGGGAGAAGTTCTCCACCAGCAGGGGCCACGTCATCGGGGCCGCCGACATCGCCGGCACCCCGAACGTCGACGTCGACGCCGTACGGTACTTCCTCGCCGGGACCCGGCTGGAGGAGCGCCGGGAGAGCATGGAGCCGGAGTCGTTCGTCGAGACGGTCAACCGGCGCCTGGCGGACGGCCTGACGCCCCTGCTGGAAAGAGCCCGCCGTACGCTCGCCGGGGTCTCCGTTCCGGAGGCGATCTCGGACGGGCAGCTCGCGCGGCTGGAGGCGCTGCTGGAGCGGCAGCAGTCGGCGCTGGACGGCCCGGTCGTCTCGACCTCCCAGGCGCTGGAGGCCTTCGACGCCTGGTGGCGGAGCGTCGCCGACCTCGAAGAGAACGCCTACTGGTGGCTGAAGGGCGTGAGCGTGCTCGGATTTCCGATCATGCCCCGGCTGGGCCGCCGTATCTGGGAGGATCTCGGCGGGGTGGGAGAACCCCGGCTGGAGGAGTTCCTGGCCCCGACGTCACCGCGCGAGGCCATGGCCCCTCTGGGGTTCGGCGCGATCGGCATCGGCGACCTCGTGCCGGTCCTGCCCGCCACCTCGCGGTACGCCCTGGCCTGACCCCTGACCCCTGTCACTTCGACCGCCCTGTTGACTCCGACCCACGGAAACGACGATGCCGGACCGCCCGCACTACCTCGTCGTCAACCGCTACGACGACAGCGACGCGGAGTATTTCCGCTACTGCGCCGATCAGCCGTGCGACCTGTCGTACCTGACCCTGCCCATGCGGACGACGGCGCTGGGCCCGGTGGAGCCGGGCCGGGTCGGCACGGTCCCCGATCTGCGGCTCGCCACGTTGGTGCCGGCCGCGCGGGACCTCGCCGAGCGGTACGGGCGGTTCGACGGCGTCGCCGCGCTCTCCGAGTTCGACGTGCTGACGGCGGCGCTGCTGCGCGAGGAGTTCGGCGCGCCGGGCCCGGGCGCGGACCTGGTGCGGGCGTTCAAGGACAAGATCGTGATGAAGGAGCGGCTCGCCAAGCGCGGCCTGCCGGTGCCGCGGTTCATGGAACTGGGCGCCTCCACCACGATCGCCGAGATCACCGCCGGGATCGGTTTCCCGCTCGTCCTCAAACCACGGGCCGAGGCCGGCTCCGTCGGCGTCCGGATCATCCGTGACGAGGAGGAACTCGCGGCCGAACTCGACGGCCTCGACGTCACGGCGTTCGAGTGCGAGGAGTTCGTCTCCACCGAGATCTACCACGCGGACGGAGTCCTCTCCGGGGGGCTGCCGCACTTCCTGAGCGTCTCCGGCTACGTCAACACGCCCCTGGACTTCCTGCGGGGCAGGCCGCTCGGCTCGGCGACGCTGGACCCGGGCCCGCTCCGGGACGAGATCCGAGAGTTCGCCGTCGCGTGTCTCAGGGCTCTCGGCCTGGAGACCGGCTGCTTCCACCTCGAAGTCATCCGCCGGCCCGACGGCGGTCTGGTGTTCCTCGAAGCGGGGATGCGCGCCGGCGGGGCGGAGGTGCCCTACGTCCACCGGGAACTCCACGGCATCGACCTGGTGACGGAGAGCTTCCGCACGGTCCTGGGCATCCCGCTGGAGTCGGCGGGCGCCCGCTTCGGCGACGCCCCGGCCGGCTGGGTGGTGATGCCCGAACCCGGCCTCCGCCCCGGCCGGGTGGTCCGCCGTACGGCGATGACGGGCACCGTCCCCCAGGTGTACGCCGAGGTGCTGCCGGAGCCGGGGGACGTCTTCGACGGGACCGGCGGCTACTTCCACGTACCCGGGCGCTTCAGGCTGACCGGGCCGGACGAGCGCAGCGTCCGCGCCGCCGCCCGGAGGGTCATGCGGGAGTACGCGGTCGAGTTCGAGTCGGCGGGCCACACACCCTGATGGCCGCGGTCCACTGGCGCAACCTCGCGGAACTGGCCAGATTCGTCCAGTTCCGCAATCAGTTCCTCGCGAGCGCCCTCTCCGCGGCCGGCAGCGCCATGACACCCGTCGCGCTCTCCTTCGGCGTGCTCGACGCCACCGGCTCCGCGGCCGACCTCGGCCTGGTGCTGGCGGCGTACTCGGCGGCTCAGATCGTGTTCATGCTGGGCGGCGGTGTGTGGGCCGATCGCCTGCCGCGCAAGCGCCTGATGGTGCTGTCCGACGGCATCAGCGCGGCCTCACAGATCACGTTCGGCCTGCTCCTGCTCACCGGGCATCCGCCGCTGTGGGCGATGATCGCGCTGCACGGCCTCGCCGGTGCGGCGAGCGCCCTGTTCATGCCCGCGTCGGTCGGCCTGGTCGCCGAGACCGTGCCGCCGCGGCTGCTGCAGGAGGCCAACGCCCTGCTGTCGCTCACCCGCAACGTCTCGGTGAGCGTCGGGCCGATGATCGCGGGAATGGCGGTGGTCCTGGCCGGCGCCGGCTGGGTGCTCGTCGCCGACGGGCTGACCTTCCTGGGCAGCCTGCTGTTCCTCCGCCGGCTGGCGGTCCCCGCCCGGCCCGCGGCCGCGGGCGGCGGTTTCCTCCGTGACTTCCGCGGCGGATGGCAGGAGGTCGCGAAGCGATCGTGGGTCTGGACGGGCATCGCCATGTTCATGATCTTCAACTTCGTCTACTCCTTCCTCTACGTGCTGGGCCCGGTGTCGCTGTCCGGCTCGGACAACGGCGGCCTGCTCTGGGGGGCCGTGACCGCGAGCCTCGGAATCGGCGACGTGCTGGGCAACGCGCTCGCCGTACGGTTCCGGCCGCGCCGCCTGCTGTTCACCGGGCGGCTCATGATGCTGCCGGCGGCCCCGCTGATCGTCGTCCTCGGAACCGCGCCGGAACCGATCCCGCTCATCGTCTGCGGACTGCTGGCCGGGATCGCGACCACCTTCCCCAACACCCTGTGGGAGACGGCGCTCCAGCAGCACATCCCCAACTCGTCGCTGTCGCGGGTCTCGTCGTTCGACTACGCGGGATCCTTCATCCTGAGACCGGCCGGGCTCGCCGTCACGGCCCTCGCCGCCTCGGCTTTCAACGCCCAGGTGACGTTGACCGCGGGCGCCGCGCTCATCGTCCTGGCCGTGACCGCGAGCCTGCTCGACCGCGGCACCCGCGCACTGGTCCGCAACGAACCGCAGGAGCAGCCGGCCACCTCCGGCACACCAGGCTGAAGCGCGCGGGCGAATCAGGACAGTTCGTGTTCGTAGACGTCGGCCGCCGGCCGGTCGATCCACTCGCTGACGTGCCTGGATTGCGAAGCCATGGGCGCCATCATGCCGCAGCGGGTGCGACGACCGGCGGTCAGCCGTTCGCGACCTTGTCGAGGAAGGAGTCGAGGTTGGCCCGGGTGCGGGCGGCCTTCTCCTCCACGGTCAGGGACTCGTCGACGATCCCCGCCCCGGGGGCCTCCTTCTTCCCGCGCAGGTAGAGGGAGCAGTCGAGGTCGGTACACAGGTACTGCCCGACGGTGTTCCCCTGACGGCCCGCCTCGCCGGTCCGGCGCGCGGTCATCAGCGCCACGCCGCCGCTGGTGTGGGTGGTCAGACACAGGGAGCACATGCTGCGGGAGGTGAAGGCGCGCGAGGCGCCGGAGGTCACCCGGAGCGCGATGCCGACGAGGGAGCCGTCGCGTTCGGCCACCAGGTACGCCCGCTCCGGTGCGCCCGGGTCTCGCCAGCCGAGGAAGTCGAGGTCCTCCCACGGACGATCCGGGAGGTCCCTGGGCAGCCCGAGACGCTTGGCCTCGCCCTTGGAACAGTTGATGAACGACGTACGCACTTCGTGCTCGGTGACCGGTCTCATGAGCGGCGAGGCTAGTCATTCCTAATGACACTAGGCAAATGGTTAAAACCCATAGGCGATCACGCCGCACCCGGGTCAGGGCCGTACGGCCAGCACCCGGAAGCCGACGCCGCGCGCCGTCCGGGTCACCGACTCGATCCGGAACCCCGCCCGCTCCAGGTACGGCCGGGGATCGCGGGTGAGGTGGTCGGCCTCGAACCGTACGAACAGCGGCTCCACCAGCCGCATTCCGGCCCGGAGGACCGGGTTGCGGGCCGGCCCGTGCTCGGCCAGCACGAACCGCCCACCCGGCCTGAGCACCCGGTAGGCCTCGCGGGCCGCGGCGGCGGGGTCGGGAATCGTGCACATCGTGAACGTGGACAGGACGGTGTCGGCGATGCCGTCGGGCAGGTCGAGGCGCTGCACGTCGCCCTGCCGCAGTTCCACCCGGGCGCCGAGACCGGCCAGCGCCACCCGCCGCCGCGCCAGGTCCAGCATGCGCTCGGACAACTCGATCCCGATCACGGTGGTCCCGGCGTCGTACAGCGGCAGGTTCAGCCCGGTGCCGACCGCGATCTCCACGACGTGTCCGCGCGCCTGCCCGACGGCCCACTCCCGGCTGCCGGGGAACAGGCGCCTCTCCCAGGCCCGCATCTGGTCGTCGTACCGATCCGCGATCCGGTCGAACACCCGTCGTACGTCGGCGTCGGTGGTAACCCGCATGAAGCGACCCTTCCGCGTGGAAACTTCGCGAATCACTTCAGGCTAGGCCACGCTGCCGGAGGCGACCGGAATGCCGGAAACTCGGCCGCAAGACCGATCGGAAGCCACCACCGGCCTCACCCGGCCTTAGCGTGGTGAACGTCCCGGTACCCATGGAGCCCCGAACGAGGAGACCTGATGTGCGACCCCGAGCCGGAGGCGCGGTCGTGACCCGTCCGCTCCACGGCGTGCTCGTCGCCGACTTCAGCCGTGTGCTGGCCGGCCCGTCCTGCACGATGACCCTGGCCGACCTGGGCGCGACCGTGATCAAGGTCGAGCGCCCCGGCACCGGAGACGACACCCGTTCGTGGGGACCGCCGTGGTCCGCCACGTCGTCGACGTACTTCGAGAGCGTGAACCGCACCAAGCGGAGCGTCACGCTGGACCTGGACGATCCGGCCGACCTGACGCTCGCCCGCGAGCTGGCGCGGCGCGCCGACGTGCTCGTGGAGAACTTCAGGCCGGGCGCGCTCGACCGGCGCGGGCTGGGCTACGCGCAGGTGGCGGCCGCGAACCCGGGCGTCGTCTACTGCACGATCAGCGGCTTCGGCCCGGGCGCCGGAGCCGGGCTGCTGGGTTACGACTTCATCGTCCAGGCCGTGGGCGGACTCATGTCGGTCACCGGCGCGGCCGACGGGGAGCCGACGAAGGCCGGCGTGGCCCTGGTCGACGTGCTGACCGGCAAGGACGCGGCCATCGGGATCCTGGCCGCGCTTGCCGCCCGGGCGAGCACCGGCAGGGGATGCCACGTCGAGGTGAACCTGCTGTCCAGCCTGCTGGCCGCGCTGGTCAACCAGGCCCAGGGCTACCTGGAGACCGGTGTGCCGCCGGGGCGGATGGGCAACCGCCACCCCTCCATCGCGCCGTACGAGACCCTGCGCTGCCGGGACGGCCTGCTCGCCGTGGCCTGCGGCAACGACGGGCAGTTCGCCCGGCTGACCCGCGTGCTCGGCGATCCCGGCCTGGCCACCGACGAACGCTTCGCGACGAACGCCGCCAGAGTGGCCAACCGCGAGGAACTCGTCGCGGCGCTGGAAGGCCTCCTCGCCGCCGCCGCCGCAGCCGAATGGCAGGAACGGCTGACCGCCGAGCAGGTGCCGGCGGGCTGCGTCGCGGACATCGCCGAGGCGTTCGGCCTGGCGGAGCGCCTCGGCCTGACGCCGGCCGTACGCCCCCGGCCGGACCGCACGCCGCAGGTGCGCCACCCCGTGAGCTACTCCGAGGACCTGGTCCGCCCGGCGGAGCCGCCTCCGGCGCTCGGCGAGCACGACGCCACCGTACGCGCCTGGCTCGCCTCGGCCGGCGGGTCGCTCGCGGATCTCGATCCGGTCGATCCGGCCACGCCGCCTTCCGTCGACGCCTCCGGCGCGCGGGGGGAGGTCCCGCGCACCGGAGGCGTCAGGGGCGCCTGATCAGGAGTTGTGGATCAGGGGCTGGTGCAGGTGGCGGTGGGGGTGGCCGCGGTGCCGTTGGCGGTGAAGCCGAACGTCGTGGACGCGCCCGCCGCGATAGAGCCGTTGTAGGACTCGTTGGTGACCGTCACCGAGGAACCGGACGCGCTCTGCCGGCCGTTCCACAGGCTGCTGATGCTCTGCCCGCCCGGCCAGGTCCACTTCACGGTCCAGCCGTTGACCGCCGAACTGCCCGCCTGCACCGTCACCTCGGACTGGAAGCCGCCTCCCCAGCTGTTGATCGTCTTGATCGTCGCCGAGCATCCGCCGGGAACCGGGGACGTCGACGGCGAGGCCGACGGGCTCGCGCTGGGACTCGCGCTCGGACTGGCGCTCGGGCTCGCACTGGGACTGGCGCTGGGGCTTTGGGACGGCGAAGCACTGGGTGACGGGCTCGTGCTGGGGGTCGCCGCGTTGAGCGCGTTCAGGACCGAGGTGTAGGCCTGCTTCTTGTTGAAGTTCCCGTCGAACAGCAGCGGGGTGTCGCCACTCCGCCATGACCACTTGTCGGTGATGCCCCACACGGTGATGCCGGTGCAACGCGGCACGGCCGTGCAGGCCTGGACGACGCGGCGGTAGGCGTCGGCCTGGGTGGAGCCCGAACCGCCGACGTCGAGCTCGGTGATCTGCACGTCGACGCCGAGCGCGGCGAACTGCGCGATGTTCTGCTGGTAGTTCGACGGCGGGTTGCCGAAGTGCGACTGCAGGCCCACGCAGTCGATCGGCACGCCACGCGCCTTGAAGTCCTTCACCATGTTGTAGACGCCCTGCGTCTTGGCGGCGGTGGCGCTGTCGATGTTGTAGTCGTTGTAGCACAGCTTCACGTTCGGGTCGGCGGCCCGCGCGGCGCGGAAGGCCTCCTCGATGAAGCCCTTGCCCAGCTTCTGGGTGAAGATCGAGTCGCGCAGCGTGCCGACCGCGCCGCCGTCGGCGAACGCCTCGTTGACCACGTCCCAGGCGAAGACCTTGCCCTTGTAGTGGTTCATCACCTGGGTGATGTGGTTGGTCATCGCCGAGCGCAGGTCACTGGCCGACATGTTGTTGTTGATCCAGCTGGGCAGCTGGGCGTGCCACACCAGGGTGTGACCGCGGACCTTCATGCCCTTGCTGACCG